>JAOPYG010000445.1 GCA_025964685.1 Actinoallomurus sp.
CATGACCTCGTCTTCTGTCAGGAAGACGGATCGCGTCTCAGCGCTGATCAGGTCTGCAACGAGTTCCAGAAAATCACAGAGGCCGCAGGCCTCGGAAATCAATGGGTCCCCCGCGAGCTGCGGCACACCTTCGTGTCGCTGCTGAGCGCTCACGGCATCACCATCGAGAAGATCGCTGACCTAGTCGGGCATGCCGGAACCAGTACCACCGAAGCCGTCTACCGCCACCAGCTCAAGCCTGTGATCACAGGCGGAGCTGAGATCATGGACAAGATTTTCAAGACGAAGTCCGCCTGAGTGGCTCCCCGTTTGGCTCCTTTGATCTTGCTCTTCCCATAGAAGTCCTGCCTGACCAGGCTTTATGGAACGCGTGGCGATTACCTGTGACGTAATCCGTTGCCGCCGCTCAAGAGGGCTGGTCGTCGGGGCGCCTGATTCGGCCTTCGGCGATCAGGGCGTCTACGGCCTCGGCGATCGCTTCCAGTCCGGTGTGGCGAGGCCGGTGGCCGAGCAGCCGGCGCGCCTTTTCGACGCTGCGGTGCGGGCTGTGCGCGAGGTGACCATAGGTCAGACGGGCCTCCTCGGCGGTGACGGTGGTCCGCCAGCGATCCCATGGCACGAACTCCAGGCGTGGTTCCTGCCCGAACCACCCGGCGACGGCCTCGGCGTAACCACGCATGGTCACCGCGGTCGGCGCGACGGCATGGAACTCCTCCCCGATCGCGGCCGAGCGGCCGGCCAGCGCCGCCATGAACACCTGCGCCACGTCGTCGGCGTGCACATGCTGGAGAGTCTCCATGCCGAGGTTCGGGAGGGTGACCTTCGCGCCGTCCGCGAGGGCCTGGAACACCTCCAGGCTGAGATTGCCGGCTGGGTTGATCGGTACCCAGCCCGGCCCGGTGATGTGGCCCGGGTGAACGATCGTGGCGGGAAAACCGTTCCGGCGCGCCTCGTCCAGGAGATACGCCTCGATCGCCGCCTTGTTCCGGCCGTACTCCTCGATCGGCCGCCTCGGCTCGCTCTCAGGGGCCGGGACCTGCCCGCTCGGCCCGTACACCCAGATCGTTCCGCAGTGCAGGAAATGCTGGACGCGACCGGCCAGCGCCCGCACCAGCTGGCGCGCGCTCTCCTCGCGAAAGCAGATCATGTCGATGACCACATCGGCATCGAGGTCCGCGACCGCCGTACCGAACGAACCCTTGGCCTCCTCGGCCTCCCGGTCCATCACCACTGTCGTCACGCGCCGCCAGGCGCCGTGCGGGCGGTACGGCTTTCGCCGTCCCCGGCTGACCACGACGACGTCGTTGCCGGCTTCGACCAGACGTGGGACAAGGTAGGTACCGACATGTCCGCTGCCACCGAGCACCGCGATCCTCATCGTCCGATGCTAGGACCTGGGACGAGCTCAGCGGGTTCGCCGTGCGTACTCGACGAGCCTGGTCTGCAGCTCGGGATAGGGCACCGTCGCCGGGATCGGATGTCCCTCGCGGACCGCACGGGCCATGTCGGCGCCGCTGGCAGCGAAACGGCACCTGGCACCGGATCTTCACAGCCCTCCAGGCCCGGGCGGACGCGAAGGACCTGATCTCCTGGGACCTGAACGTCGACTCCACCATCGTCCGCGCCCACCAGCACGCCGCCGGGGCGCGCAAAGGGGGGACCTCCAGAAGGAGCCGGCCGGCGGCGTCGCTGTCGAACCCGCTGACCATGGACTCGGACGCTCGCGCGGCGGCCTGACCACCAAGCTGCACTTGGCCGTCGAGCAGGGGCAGAAGCCCATGTCGATCGTCGTCACGGCCGGGCAGCGGGGTGACTCCCCCGCAGTTCGAGGTCGTCCTGGGCCGCGTCCGCGTTCCCCGTCTCGGGCCCGGCCGACCGCGCACCCGGCCGAGGCGGGTCCCTGCCGACAAGGCGTACGCCTCCCGCACCAACCACGCTTACCTGCGGCGACGGGGGATCCGCTGCACCATCCCGGACAAGGCCGACCCCGTGGCACCACTTCCTCGTCGGAGTGCGTGGAACGGGTGTCGGCCCGGCGCGTGGTGTCGTGGGGCGCCGGATTACCGCAGGCGTTGCGCTCGCAGGACGGTGTCGTGGGTGTGGTGTGTGCCGGCGGGGGAGGGAGCGGTTCGTTGGCGGGTTTCGTTGATCAGGACGGTCCAGTTGTGGTCGAGGAGCCTGGCGATGTCGTCGGGCTGGTAGTAGTCGCTGGGGTCGAAGCCCTGCTCCGGGCGTGGGGACAGGTCGGCGAGGTCGTGGGTGGCGAAGAGCAGGGTGCCGCCGGGTGCGACGGCGTCCAGCAGGCCGCGCAGCGCAATGTGATCCGGCTGGTGTGGGAGCGGGAAGTAGTGGGCGGACACCAGGTCGAACGCGCCGGCTGGGGGTGGCGTGCTGGTCAGGTCGGCCCGTGTCCACGCCACGCGGCCCGTGATGCCCGTGGCTGCGGCGGCGGCGCGTTGCAGGGCGGTCTCGGAGATGTCGACCGCGGTGACCTGCCAGCCGTGTCGGGCCAGCCAGAGTGCGTCGGCGCCCTCACCGCATCCCACGTCGAGCGCTTGCCCTGGCGGTAGGTCGGTGACCTCAGTGACGAGCACTCCGTTGGGTGCGCCGCTGAAAACCCGGTCGCGGCTGCGATACATCTCATCCCAGAACTGAGTATCCATATTGTCCTCTCCTTGGTGGTAGGCGGCGGGCGTGGTCACAGGCCCATGGCGCCGGTCTCCCATGCCCTGTTCGCAGAGGCGGGCTTCCGATTCGGCGGAGAACACCACCTCCACCACCAACCTGGCCCCACCCATGACGAGCTGACAAAGTTCTTTGCGAAAAGTGCAAAGCGTGGGCACAGTGAACGCATGAGCGACGAGTTCGACCCCGTGCTGACCGCGGTCGGACCACGGCTCCGCGAGTTGCGACGCCGCCGCGGAGCTACCCTGACCGCCCTGTCGGAGACCACCGGTATCCCGGTCAGCACCCTGTCCCGGCTAGAGTCCGGGCACCGCAAACCGGGCCTGGAACTGCTGTTGCCCCTGGCCAGGGCCTACCAGATGCCGCTCGACGAACTCGTCGGCGCCCCGGCCAGCGGCGACCCCCGAGTGTTTCCCCAGCCGATCATCCACAACGGCATGACCGTCATCCCGCTGAGCCGCAAACCCGGCGGGCTGCAGGCGTTCAAGCAGATCCTCCCCGCCGGCCCGACCGATCGCGAACCCGATCCCCGCTCACACGAGGGGTACCACTGGCTGTACGTCCTCAACGGACGACTACGCCTCGTACTCGGTGACCAAGACCTCGTCCTCGCCACCGGCGAGGTCGCCGAATTCGACACCCACCTCCCACACTGGTTCGGCAACGCCGACGCGCGGCCGGTGGAGTTCCTGAGCATCCTCGGCCCCCAGGGCGAACGCTTCCACATCAAAGCCCGCTACCGGCCCGCTGACCTCCGTCACACCTGAGCGACCTCGGGGTGCGCCACATCATCAGGAAACGCTCCGCCCCACGGCACCAATGCCATCGTCATTGCCACCGCGGCTGAGACTGTGTCACGGATCATGAGACCCAACATTCGAAATACGCCCTAGGGCAGGGAGCCCGTGCTCACCCGCCGCACGCCGAGTTCGGCCAGTTCGCTCATCGAGACAGCGCGTGCGCCAGCGTGAGGTTCGCCTCCCTGGTCGAGCGTTCGCCGTCCGGGCGGCCGAGACTGGAGGCGACCCCGAAGCTGGTCGTGCCGATCGCGGCGAAACCCGCCTCGAGGAACGCCAGGGCCGATGGTACGTCCCAGGCGTTGGGCAACAGCAGCGGCGCGGCCCCCTGGTGGAGCTCATGAAATGTCATGGTCAGTGGCCTCTAATCGGTGACGTCGAAGGTCTCGATCACGCGGCTGTCCAGCCGGGGAACGATCTGTCCGAGGACCAGGTCCTGGAAGTGGTCCGTCTCGCGGTGCTCCGCGAACGCCTCTCGTGAGACATAGCGCTCGAGCAGAACGTAGGTCCTGGGGTCGTCGAGCTGCCGATAGGCCGTGAAGGACACGTTGCCCGGTTCGGTACGGGCGGCCGACACCAGTTTGGGCAGCAGCGCGAGCACCTCCTCCTCCTTGCCGGCGGTCATGGTGTGGCGTGCGATCACCTGGAGCTCGGGCATTGGGTGCCTTCTTTCTGTCGTTGGTTCATCGAGCGGCGGGGTGCCGCCGCCCGCGTAGGAGGAGCAGGCTGGTGGCGGCGAGCAGGCCTGCTCCGGCCTGGACCCACCATGCGTGGTCGTACCCGCTCATCGCGTTGCCCGTGGCAGTGAGAGCCACCAGCAGAGCGACGCCGCTGCGGGCATGGGCCGACTCCTACCTCCGCGCCGCCGACCCTGATCACTGCGTCAGTGGCGGCCTTCGGCGTA
This sequence comes from Actinoallomurus sp., assembly GCA_025964685.1. Lineage (GTDB taxonomy): Bacteria > Actinomycetota > Actinomycetes > Streptosporangiales > Streptosporangiaceae > Actinoallomurus. Next base: position 4,387 of record JAOPYG010000445.1, read on the forward strand.
CTCGGCGGCGGTCAGGTACTCCACCCCCTGGTCACGCAGCAGCGGCCGGAGGTCGTACCGGTCGAGGCCGAGCTGCCCGCCCGCCAGCGCCGCGCGCGTCGCCTCCTCCCGTTCCATCCGGGCCTCGGCCGTCCGTACCCCCGCCGCGGCGTCGGCGCGGGGCACGCACATGACGCCGTCGTCGTCGGCCAGGATCACGTCGCCCGGGCGGACGATGCCGCCGCCCACGACGACCGGCACGTTCACCGCGCCGGCGGTCGCCTTCACGGTGCCCTGGGCGCTCACCGCCGCCGACCAGACCGGGAAGCCCATCTCGTTCAGTTCGGCGACGTCGCGTACGCCCGCCTCGATGACCAGCCCGCGCACCCCACGGGACCGCAGCGACGTGGCGAGCAGCTCGCCGAACATCCCGTCGGTGCACGGCGAGGTCGTCGTGACCACCAGGAGGTCGCCCGGCGTGCACTGCTCGACCGCCGCGTGGATCATCAGGTTGTCGCCGGGCGCGCACAGCGCGGTGACCGCGTTGCCGGCGATCCGCGCGCCGCGCTGGATCGGGCGCAGGCCCGTGCCCAGGTAGCCGGTGCGGCCAAGGGCCTCGTGCACGGTCGCGACGCCGTACGGGGCGAGGGCGTCCACCACCTCCAGGTCGGTGCGTGGAACGTCCGTGATGACCACCTTCCTCATGACAGCACCCCCGTGACCTGCGGGTAGAGGCGCATGTACGCCTCGGCGCGGGTCTCGTGGGCGAGACCGAGGTTCGGGCCGGCGTTGCGCTTGAGCTGGACGCCGCGCCGCTTGGCGAGATCGGTGTAGTAGTCCCACATGTGCTGCTGGGCCGGCAGGCACTCCATCGCCCGGCGTTTGCGGTCGAAGACGCTCGTGATGTCGAGCAGCACCTGGGGCTTGAAGTCGCACATCTCGGGCTGGTGGGGTTCGAAGAAGAAGACGGGCGGCGCGCCGAGCGGTTCGCCCGGGGCGGGATAGCCGATCGCCTGCGCGAGGACGCGGGCCTCCAGGGCCATGCGGGCGGCCGCGGGGTGGTCGCCGTTGTACGGATCGGTCAGCGGATGAGTGAGCACGACCGCCGGTTCGACGTCGCGGTAGACGCGGACGATGCGATCCAGCAGCTCGTCGGTCGGACGCAGCGGATAGTCGCCCGCGTCGAGGAACTCGATCTCCGCGCCGAGCGCCGACGCGGCGTTCTCGGCCTCTTCGCGCCGCTGTGCCTTGATCTGCTCCAGCGACTTGCCCTCGCGCCAGGCGCGGGCCGACTCGCCGCGTTCGCCGTAGGTCAGGCAGAGGACCTTGGCGCGCTGTCCGCGCTCGGCGGTCAACGCGATCGCGCCCGCGGCCCGCCAGACGAAGTCACCGGCGTGTGCGCTGATCACCAGCAGGGCGCCGGACTCCGGTTCCGTGGTCATTGGATTCTCCTCTTCTGCGATGTGCGGGTAGGTCAGGCGACGGCCGGCACCCCGTCCGGTTCGGTCTTCGCGTCGAGGTCGACGTCCTTGGTCTCCGGTCCGATCAGCGCGCCGATCAGGATGAGGACACCGCCCAGGACGAGCAGCACCACGGGCGTGTACGCGTACGGGACGATATGGCCCAGCCAGTCCTGGTAGTAGGCGTAACCGGCCGTGACCAGCAGCGGGAGGCTGTAGCCCATGCCGAAGCCGCTGCCGCGGACCGCCGCGGGGAACCGCTCACAGATGTAGGACGGCGTCACCGCGAACATGCTGGCGCCGCTCAGCCGGATCAGCAGCGTCAGACCGAACACCAGAGGCAGGCCGGACCACGGCCCTCCGGCCAGGAACGCGAACGCGGCGGCGCAGATCAGGCCGACGCTCACCCCGCAGGCGATGAAGAACATCCGGCGGCCGATCCGGTCCGTCAGCGCGCCGATCAGCGGAAAGCACAGGGTGTGGATGAACTGGGCGATCACCAGCGTGCCGGTGACCTGGGTCGCGGTCAGTGTCGTCTGCGATCCGAGCAGCGACGGGAGCAGCCCGGAGGCCATGTTGGAGGCGAACCAGACGCCGGCCATGAGCACGAACACCTGCCAGAAGCTCCGCCGCGCCGAGCCGAACAGGACCGTCTTGATGGGATTGGGCCGCTTCTCCGACCGGGCCGACGCGAGCCAGACCGGCGACTCACGCACCGTACGTGAGTAGTAGATGAGGAAGATGACACCGAACACCGTGCCCGCCGCGAACGGGACGCGCCAGCCCCATTCCGCGTACGCCGAGTTCGGTCCGCCCGCCGGGGCGATATGCAGCATGAGGAAGCTGAGCAGGGAGATCGCGCAGTACGAGAGCGGGAACCCGATGCTGACCAGGCTCCCGTACAGTCCGCGACGTCCGGGCGGGGCGATCTCCATGGCGAGCGGGATGGCGCCCGTGTACTCGCCGCCGAGGAAGATGCCGTCGACGAACCGCAGCATGATCATCAACGCGACGGCCCAGAGGCCGATCTGGGCATGGCCGGGCAGCACGGCGATGAGCCCGGTGGTGACCGCGCATCCCGCGACCGACAGCAGCGTCACCCGCTTGCGGCCGACCCGGTCGGCGAGCCGGCCGAAGATCAGCGACCCCAGCGGGCGGCCGATGAGGGTGGACACGAAGACACCGGCCGTGATGAGCGCCTTGGTCCCCGGCGGGACGGAGGCCGGAACGAAGTAGGGCAGGGCGGGGGTGAGCGCGATGGTCGGCAGGTAGACGTCGAACATGTCGACGAAGAATCCGAACGCCCCGCCGATCACCGCGGCTCTGCGCTGTGCGGTGTCGGCGACGGGGACGTGCGCGGTGGCGGCAGAGGTCATGGGTCACCAGTCCGGAGCTCGCCGGAGGCAGGGCGTGCTCCAATTGTTGACAATCGTGTGGCCAATCGTGGAGCGATGGGGTGCGCCTGTCAAGGGCAAAGCGGGCGATCTTCGCTTGTACGGCCCGTCTAGCTGCGACTCTTCGGCCCTGCCACGGGAGGCCCAACGTACCGGCATTGCATGGTCGCATCGTGCCGCGTTAGATTGTCAACATTATTGCTGTACATCTGGAGAGGACTATGACAAACGCTTCTCCCCCGTCCGCACGGGCGCGGGCCCTCGTCGAGGGCGCGTACGACACCCACATCCACGTCGCTCCCGACGTGATGAAGCGCCGGATCGACGACGTCGACCTCGCGCGCAGGTTCGCCGACGTGGGAATGGCGGGCTTCGTGCTCAAGTCCCACTACGTCCCGACCGCCGAGCGCGCCCAGGTCGTACGCAAGGTGGTGCCCGGCGTACGTGCCTTGGGAGCCATCACGCTGAACGGCTCGGTCGGCGGCCTGAACCCGTCGGCGGTGGAGATCGCGGGCCGGCAGGACACGCGTGTGGTGTGGATGCCGACCGTGGACAGCCTCAACCAGCGGGACAGTCGCGCGCAGGATCCTCCGGGCGCGAAGCCGCCGATGTGGGCGGCCCTCCAGGACGACCTGCGCGCCGCCGGGATCGAACCGCCGGCCATCGAGGTGGTCGACGCCGAGGGCGCGGTCACCGGAGCGGTACGCGACGTGCTCACCGTCGTGGCCAAGCACGGCATGACCCTGGCCACCGGGCACCTCAACGCAGAAGAGATCGTCGCGGTCGCCGATGCGGCCTTCGACGCGGGCGTACGTTGTGTCGTCGTGACGCACCCGGAGTTCACCTCTCAGCGTCTGCCCGTCGACGTGCAACGCCGGCTCGCCGCCCGTGGGGCGCTGCTGGAGCGTTGCTTCACCACCCCGCACACCGGCAAGGTCAGCTGGCGGCAGCTGCTCGACACCATCCGGACCGTCGGCCCCGAGCACTCGGTGCTCTCCAGCGACCTCGGGCAGCCCTTCAACCCGCCCGTCGAGGAC
>JAOPYG010000490.1 GCA_025964685.1 Actinoallomurus sp.
CCTGCCGCCTTGGCAGCCGCAGCTCCGCCGTCGCCCCTGCGTTGCACGTTGACCTGCGTAGCCGTGATGGTCGCGCTGTCGACCGTCCCCAGGACGAGGACGCTTGCGCCCTTCTTCACGGCGCGCGCCGACGCGCCGTGGGTTCTCGTGGAGGACGTCTCGTCGACGGTCACCTCCACACCCGTTGCCGTTGACATGGTGAAGCCCGACGTGGACGCGGTGTCGACGATGCCGGTCGCACCCCCGGCGGCCGGCCCAGACCGGGGCCCGCCACCGGACCCGCCGGGCGGGGTGGGCGTTGCGGTCGGTGAGGACGTGGCTGTGGCCGAAAGGGACGACGAGGAATCCGCCGCGGCGGACGTGCCGACACCGGTGAGTCCGGCCACCGCACACGTCAGTCCGGCGGCCACGATCCATCCGCTCTTTTTCTTCGACAGCAACCGCCGTGCGCCTGACCGGCGTGCTTGCACGCCCGTGGTCGCCGGGGATGATCCGGCCGGCGAGTGGCTTGTCGGGTCGTAGTCCTTCATGATGGCGCTCCTCTGGCTTGGGCAACTACGCGGAGCCTGCTGGCCGTCCATATAAGGACGCTGTGGTTGACATGAAAGAACCCTTAACAAAGTGCAAGGTTGGCCAGTGGGCGCCAGCAGATGATGCTGCAGGCCAGGCTGAGGAAGGCTTCGTGAATGTCGTCGCGGATTTCCCAGCGGATGCGCAGGCGGCGGAACCAGTGCGGCAACGCGAAGCGGGCGTCGTCTTGATAGGTATCGATGGTTCGGTGGTCGACGGCATCAAGGGTCACGTCCAGCCGCACTAGCTGGAGATATGGCCTTAGGGTCCGAGAATTGTGGTCCAGTCAACGTGCTTTCGCGGACGGCTGGCGTCGCTCGCGCCAAGCTCAATTCATCGGGTCGGCATGCCTCCGTAGGGGCTGTTCACAACCAGGGGCAGCGATGGTCAGTTTCCGCGATTCAGCCGCCGAGGAGGTCGGGTCGGACCGTGCCCGTCGACGCCGCGCTTCGAGGCCGACCGACCGACCTCGCGGAAACACCGACAGGGGGTTGTCGCCGCCGCCCTCGAGAGTGGGACGAGCCGGGACACGCCTGGCGCGACACGAGGGGGATCACATGTCTGGATTCAACGGCATCGGCTGGTTCGAGATCGGCACCGACGACCCGGCGGCCGCGGAGCGGTTCTACGGTGACGTGTTCGGCTGGACGGTCTCGCATGACGACACGAAGAGCACCGACCTGGCGTACCAGATGTTCACCACGGGCGACGCGGACGGACTGCACGGTGGACTCTTCGCGACAAAGGGAAAGCTGCCCAACTATGCGGTCTTCACCGTGCTGGTCGAGGACGTCCAGGCTACGTGCCGGCGGGTCGAAGAGGCGGGTGGCAAGGTCCAGCGTGCGCCGCAGGTCAACCCGGTCGGGGTGACTTTCGCGCACCTGCTCGACCCGGCCGGTAACCACTTCGCGGTGTTCAAGCCGCCGTTCGTCCGGCCCTGAGCCGTCGTGCCGTCGGGCCGGCCCTTGGGCGGGGCCGGCCCGGCTAGGTTGTCAGCTCAAGGTGAGTTGATGGACGGTCCCGTGGGGGATGTCGAGGTCCTCTCTGCGCAGCGAGCGTGGCGCGGGCACCTCGGCGGTGACCGAGACCGAGGTGATCCGGTCGGTGCGGAAGACGCGCAGGGCGTCACGCAGCCGGCACCAGGCCACCAAATACCAGTGGGTCGCCGTACCCACGTAGCCGAGTGGCTCGATCGCGCGCATCGTGGCGGCACCCTCGCGGTCGCCATAGGCGATGCGCAGGACGCGGCGGGTGGACAGCGCGTCGGCCACCATGCGCGGCACCGACGGCGTCGTGTCCCCGTCGCCGAGCAGGTGGATGCGGCCGGCCAGGTCGCGGGCCGCGGCGGCGTCGTCACCCTGCATCGCAGCGACCAGCTTGCGCAGCGCCGAGCCCGCGGTCGCCCGGAACGGCGTGCCCTCCAGCTGCCGCAGCGCTAACGCCATCGCAACGGCCTCGCCCGGCGTCAGGTTGACCGGCGGCAGCGTGCGCGCCTTGTCCAGGCAATAGCCGCCCGTGCGGCCGGGCTCGGCATAGATCGGCACCCCCGACTGCTGCAACGCGTTGATGTCCCGTTCGACCGTGCGCACGCTGACCTCGTAACGACCGGCCAGCCAGCGCGCACTACGCGGCCGAGGTGCGACGGCCCGCAGCTCCTCGACCAGGGCATAGAGGCGATCGGTACGGTTCACGCGCACCAACCTAGAAGCCGGGTACGACAAGAGACGACCGACGAGCGCTCCGTCGGGGCAGGGAGGAAGGCGGACAGGATGGCCAGACGGAGAGGCGTACGTGTGGAGTCACGCGACACTGAGAGCCCGTTCCTGCATGTCCCGAGGCGTCGACTGGTCAAGTCGATCGTCCCGCACCCGCTGGGTGACGCCGGCGCTGCGCAAGCACCGATTTCACCGATGACGAGGCGTGGCCGGCGCTCCAGGAGGAGCCGCTGGTCGTGCAACGTCCCTGGCCGGCTTCGAAGAGCCGTCCGAGCTGATGCTCTACCGTGGCGGCTAGAAGGCGCCGACGACCTTGAAGTCCTGGCTGACGAACACGTGGTGCGGCCAGTTGACGCCGATGTTGTGGGCCTCGTACTCGCCGTTGCTCAGCTTCACAACACGGTCGACGACGCCGCCCGGGTAGGCGGCCAGCGCGGCTTCCGTCGCCTTGTTCGCTGTCGTTCCGCTGACGATCGTGCCCGACCCCTCAGTGTAGTTCGCAGGGATCTGACCGACCTTCTTTGACGTGGACGGTGCACCACGCTGGAAGGGCACCGCCTTTGCCGAGGAAGTCGCAGATCCGCCGCCGGTAGGTTGCACGATGACCTGCGTGGCCGTGATGGTCGTTCCGCTGGTCGTCCCGAGTACGAGGACGCTTTTGCCTGTTGTAATGGCACTCACAGAGGTCGAGCTCGTGCCCTTCCGGTAGGTCGTGGTGGACGCCTCCTTGATGGTCACCTTCTGACCCGTTGCTGTCGATATTGTGAAGCCCGACGTGGACACGCTGCCGACCGTGCCGACTGATCCCCCAGCGGCCGGTCCGGACCGAGCGTTTGATCCCCCGCCGGCAGCGGCGCCGATGCCGGGCCCGGGGCGAGCTGGTGTTGCCGAGGCGGCCGTGGCGACAGTCGCCGAGGGGGACGAGGCGCAACCGGCGGAGAGTCCGATCACCGCACACATCGGCGCAGCGGCCACGATCCATCCACTTTTTCTGTTCGACAGCAATCGCCGTACCCTTGGCCGGCGTGCCTGCTCGGCCATGGTCACCGACGCCGACCAGTCCGGCGAAGACGCTGGCGGGGGAGGCGGTGCATCGCCGGCGGCGTCTGAAGCTTCAGCAACCGGCGGCTCTGACGTCGCGCTCATGAGCTTGCGGGAAAACATGGAGACCACTTCTTCCGTTCGATGCCAACACACCGAGCCTCGCCAGCCGCGCTAAGACCCCCCCAGAAAACGGATGAAAAATCCCTTCAAACATGGGCGCGGGCAACCCGGCAGCCCGGTCGAGGTCGGTGAGCTGGAGTCCGCGTAGATCGCGCAGTGAGCCGAGGGCGGCGTCCAACCGGGCCAGGGTGACGATCGCGGTCAGATACGAGAACCTACGATCGTGGAACACAGGCTCGCCTACCTGGACCAGGTCTTCGTCAACTTTCGGGACTTCTTCCGGGGTTCGGGGGATCACGGCTTCCGCTGGGTCGATCTCAAGCGATTCCGCCTTCCCCCGATGGCCTGGAGTGACGAGCGGCTTCTGACCGCCCTGACCAAGCATGAGCAGTTCCGCGATGACTACGCCGGAGGCGGGGTCGACCCGGCCGGCGTGAGACACGGCCCCTACTGGCTGAACCGCATCACCGCCGGCGCCTACGAACCGGTCGACGAGACGACCGCGATCAACGAGCTCTACGTCTGGGCCCGTCAGTACGGCGACCTGCCACCGGCACTGGACGAGACCTTGGAGCGGGACGTCTATCCACTCCTACGGACCGCCATCAGCCGATACCGCCTGAAGGCCCTCGGCGATGACGCGCGGCACGACTGGGGTTTCGTCCACAATGAGTTCCACGAGCTGGTCGTCGTCGACCGCAACGGCATGGCCCTGTTGGTCGCCGCCGACGACTGACACGCTGCCCTCATGGAGCGCGCGGAGGTACTACTCATCGGAGGGCGCGCCGGCGCGGGCAAGACCACGGTCGGCTGGGAGGTCTCGGCGCGACTGCGTGCCGCCGGCGTGGCTCACGCGATCATCGAGGGTGACTTCATGGGCCAGGTGCATCCGGCGCCGGACGGGGATCCTCATCGATCGCGGATCACCGAACGCAACCTGGCGGCCGTCTGGGAGAACTTCGCCGAGCTCGGCTACCGCCGCCTGATCTATACGAACACCGCCAGTGTGCTGCCTGAGGCGACCGGCATGGTCCAGCGCGTCTTGGGGGCGGATGTCCGGGTGGTACGGGTCCTTCTCACCGCTTCCGACACGACCGCCGGCGAGCGGTTGGCGGGCCGTGAGCTCGGCTCGGAACTGGAGCAGGAGTTGACGAAGAGCGCCGACCGGGCGCGGACTCTGGATGAGCGGGCCCCCGCAGACACCGTACGGGTGGTGACCGACGGGCGGTCTGTCATGGACATCGCTTCTGAGGTGGTGGCCGCCACCGGCTGGTTGGGTGGGCCCGCGCAAGGGGGTCAGTCCTCCCAGTCCAGCTGATGTTCGGGGACACCGACCGAGCGCGCATACTCCTCGATGTGCTCACGGCTTTCGCCGCGCCGGTAGCGAAAGACGCGGCCGGCGAAGACGACGAATGCATCGGTGTCCGTCTTGAAGTCGGCATACCACCCGCCTGTCGGTTGCAGGCAGCCGGCGAGGGCGTCGGCCAGGCGTTCGGCATCGGTCTCCGCCGCCTGGAAGTCGACAAGAGTCCAGTATCTCGGCTGATCCACGGTCGCGCCGGACGCCTCGATCCGCCGTATCTCCGTCACCCGCAACGGAACAGCACTCAACGCGCTTCCGACGTGGAGGCTTTCCGCGATCAATACACCTGTGAGCATCACTCGGGACGCCAGTTCTTCCCCACGTTGACTCCTCCCTGGTGGCCGCAGGCGTTGCACAGGTACGCGACCCTCGGCGGGACGTCGTACTCCCAGGCGGGGGCGCCCGATGTCTGGAGGGCCAGCGATTCGACGCGGCCTGGGGTGAAGTTCAGGAGGGACAGGTGTTCGCACTCACCGCAGCGGGTGCAATGCGGGCCATCGTCTGGTTGAGGCATGCACTATTGACGCGCGTTCAACCGCGGCGGTTTCCGTCTTGTCCGAAGGCGGCCGTTCAAGTGTCGTCATCGAGGCGCAAGTACGGCGCGTACAACGCGATCAACAGCGCGAGATCCCCCTCGTCCAGCGGAGGCGCGTCCGGAGAGTCGGACCATTCAGAGTAGTCAGTCATATACCCATCGTGAGTAATGCCGCCGACCGGCGGGCGAGCCAGCACCGAACCCGTATAGATCCGGAGTAGAGGCCGATGTAACGGGATGTTAACTAGGCAAGGCATTCCCGGTGACGGGCGGTCCATAGTTTGCCGCTGTTCCTGTGAACAGGAGGCTGAATGGACGGCGGTTCGGCGGACGACGCTCGTGGCCCGGTCGAGAATCTCATGTCACTGATCACCCAGCAGAACGCGAGGCTGCGCGAGGCGCAGGTCCGGATGGGGCGGCTGCGCGGGAAGGGAAAGGCCGCCGACGAGCGGGTGACGGTCGAGGTGGACCAGTTCGGCGCGTTGGTCGACCTCAAGATCGATCCGCGTGCCATGCGGATGGGCTCGGAGACGCTGGGCGAGGCGATCCTGAGCGCGGCGGAGCAGGGCGTACGCGACGTCAAGGCGCAGGTGGACGAGATGGTGCAGCCGCTCATCGCGGAGCTGGCGGGTACGAACCAGCGGATCGGGGCGGCGCCGGCCGAGGCCGAGTTCGCCGATCAGCACCTCGACGACGTGCTCGCGGCGCTGCGGGACGTACGGCACGACCTGCGTCTTTGACGCCCCGAGGGAGAACCGATGCTGATCGATCATGTCGAGCTGGAGCAGGCGGCGCGGGCGTTCGTGACAGAGCATCACGATCTCGCGGTCACGGTGCACTTCCTGCTGGGAAAGATCGCCGACCTGGGTGACGTCTACGGCGATGATGATCCCGGGCGCCAGGCGAAGCAGGGCTTCGCCAAGGCGCGGGAGCAGGTCGAGGGGGGCTCTGGCGCGCTCTGCAATGCCTACGGCGGGATCGGCGTCAACCTCGCGCTGATGAGCGGCAACGTCGAGGTGGCGAACTGGAACGGCATCGCCTCCCTTCCCACGGTCGACGCGAAGACCGTGCCGCGGTTCGGCTCGTGACGCCGGAGGAGATCCTGCTCGCGATCGCGGGTGTGCAGATGCCCAAGGCCGACACCGGGGGCGTACGCACGGCGGCCGTGTACTACCGGCAGATCGCCGACGCCATCGATCGCAGCGGAACGGCGATGGACAAGGTCGCCGGCGAGGTGAAGACGCACAACGACGGTGACGGGGCCGCCGCGTTCGACCGTTACTACCACGGTCCGTCCGCGGCGGCCGGTACGTCGACGCCGGCCGCCTATCCGCGGGAGCTGTCAGAGTACGCGCGGAAGATCGCCGAGGCCCACGAGCAGTTCGCGCGCGTGAACGACGAGATCCGGGCGGCGCTCTGGGTCCTGGCGATCCAGATGTACGCGAACATCCTCATGACGATCTGCTACGGCTGGCTGACCGGTGTCCTCGAGGCGCGGCTGCTGGAGATGATCGCCCAGGCTCGCTGGTTCGCCCGCATCCGCAGCGCGCTGGTGCAGACGCTCATCAAGAGGGTGATCTACGCGCTGACCGACAGCGTCGTGTACGCAGGGGGTCAGCAGCTCCTCCAGCTCGGCATCTACGGCACCAGCCTCGCGGCGGGGGTCGACCGCAAGACACTCACGCAGGTCGCCGGCTATGACCCGTTTTCGGCCAAGTCGAACGCCATCCAGTTCGCCGACGGGTTCGTCGGCAACATGGCCTACGACGGGGTCGCCGACGCGCTTCCCGGCCTGTCCACGACCTCGCGGTACCGGCAGAACTTCGGCCGCTACTTCCTGCGGCAGCCGGGCTTCAAGGGGGCGATCGGTGGGCTGACGACGCGGATGCTCGCCTCCAACGCCTACACGTACGCGAGCAACATCACCGACTCCTACCTCGAGGGCGACGGCGACGGCTGGACCAAGCTTCCGACGCTCCACCAGGAGGCGGCCAAGCTGTTCATCCACGTGCCACGGATCTTCGTGAAGTACCCGCTGCGGTGGAAGAACTGGCCGAACGTGGGCGGACAGGTCGCCGGTCCCGGCACTCCCTGAGGGGAAGGGGCCGAGCGGCGAGTGGGTCCAGCCGCTCTCTGCTGCGAAACCCGATCGGCCAGTCGGTCGCGGATACCCGCTGGCCCGTACGCCCGCTCTGACCTGCGGCTCGACTCGGCCCCCTCTCCTCTGTTCTGCCCAGGGATGCGGCGATATGACCGACATGCCCATGTGCTTGGGTTGTGGGGTGATCACCACGGATGTCCTGGTCCTGCTCGGCGTGGGGATCGCGGCCGGGGTCGTCAGCACCGTGGTGAGCCTCGCCTCGATCGTGTCCTATCCGGCGCTCCTGGCCCTGGGCATCCCGCCTCTCAGCGCCAACATGACCAACACGGTGGCCCTGCTGTTCACCGCGGTAGGCGCCGCGGCCGGGTCCAAGGAGGAACTGACCGGACAGCGCGGCCGGGTCGTCCGCATCGGTGTGCTGACCGCGCTGGGCGGCGCGACGGGGGCCGTTCTGCTGCTGCTGACGCCGGCCGGCGCGTTCGAGTTCGTAGCACCGGTGCTGATCGCGGCGGCCTCGCTGGTCCTGTTCGTGCAGCCCCGCCTCACCAAGATGATCGGCCACAGGGGCGGTGAGCAGAGCGGGCCGCTGCGGTTCGCGGTCTTCGGGGTCGCGATCTACACCGGATACTTCGGCGCCGCGGGCGGCATCTTGATGCTCGCGGTGCTCGGCGCCATGCTCGAACTCCCGCTGATCCGGGTCAACGCGGTGAAGAACGTCGTGTCGGGGCTGAGCAACGGCGTCGCCGCGCTGGGGTTCGCCGCCTTCGGACACGTACGCTGGGGCGCCGTGCTTCCGCTGGCGGCGGGCTTCTTGGCGGGCGGGTGGATCGGGCCCTCGCTCGTACGCCGGCTGCCCGGGCAGGCGCTCCGCGTCATCGTGGTGGTCTGCGGCGTGGCCGTGGCGATCAAGCTGGGCGTCGACGCCTACCGCTGATGCAGTTCGGTCGTCGCTCATGAACCGATGATCAACGGCACACCGGCCGCGTGCAATTGCGACGGTGCTCCGTCAGGCGCCGCGGGGGGTGCTCACCGCCTCCTGGGTCCAGGTGAGGAGGGCGAGGAGTTCTTCGGCCACGCCCGGGGCGGCGGCGATGGTGGCGGTCGAGGCCGACGTGTGGTCGGAGCCGTCCTGGTCGATCACTACGGCGCCGGCCTCGCGGGCGATGATGACGCCCGCCGCGGTGTCCCAGGGTTTGTTCGACATCGTCATGCTGGCGTCGAGTTTGCCCTCTGCCACCCAGGCGAGGTCGATGGCCGCGGAGCCGAGCATGCGTACGCGCTGGACGCGGCCGGCCAGGTGTTCGCTCAGGGCCAGGCGCAGGTGGTTCTTGTCGTCGGCGTCCGCGCCGACGGCGTAGTCGCCGACGGCCACGATGGCGTCGCGCAGGCTGGTCGTGCGGCTCGCGTCGATCCGGCGGGATCCGACGTAGGCCCCTGTGTGTTCGACCGCGTGGTAGCGCGCGTCGAGGAAGGGCAGGTCGATGACGCCGAGGACGGGGCGGTCGCGGCGCATGAGGCCGAGGGACACTCCGGTCAGCGGCATGCCATGGACGAGGTTGGCGGTGCCGTCGATCGGGTCCAGCGTCCACAGGAGTTCGCCGTCGAACTCGCCGGTGATGCCCTCCTCCTCGCCGAGGATGGCCACGCCCGGTGTGCGTTCGCGCAGGTGAGCGCGGACGGCGCGTTCGACCGCGTAGTCGAGTTCGCTGGCCATGTCGCGGTCGCCCTTGGCGGTGAGCGTGCCGGGCCGGCGTGCGCGGATGAGGTCACCGGCGAGGGTGACGGCCTCGAGAGCGACTGGCAGCAGCGAGGCCGTCATATCGGCCGGCTCCGTTCCCATAATTCGGTATAGATCCGCTCAAAGGTCGTGTAAAGCCCCGGCTCGTCCGGGCGCCGGCGGAGCACGAACGTCGGCGAGTCGACGCCCCGGGCCTGGGGCAGGTACGGCTGCACGACACACGTCTCCCCGTCGATCAGCACGATGCCGAAGCGGAGCGTCTCGTCGTACACGGCGAGGGCGAGGCGATCCTGGGCGGCGCGGGACAGTCGGTCGCGCAAGCGGGACAGGACCTCGATGTTCAGCTTGGTGAGCGTCACCAGGTGATGGTCGGTATATCCCTCTTCGCGCTCGCGTTCCTGAATGGCGTCACCTCCCGGATCGAGAAAGAGGCAGCGCAGGGTCGCGCCGTTCTCGAGCAGGCCGTAGAGGCGCTGGTCCGGATACTGCTGGCAGATGAGGTTGAGCGAAAGCCCGGCGGCCTTGACGTCGCCGGCATGGTCGAACAGGGCGTCCGGGGGCATTGTGCAGGTGAAATCCGCGCGCGTCGGGAAAACCGCCACGACGTCGGCCATCGCGGAATGCGGCCGGGGCCGCGGAGCCGAGGCGACCTCGCCGGGGCAGGGGGCGAACAGCTCATCGGCCGTCCAGCCGGGGAACATGTTCTCCAGCACCCGGCAGTGATCGGTGTAGGGGAGGCGTTTCAGCTCTCCGGAGGTCCAGCGGTGCAGCTGCGCCCGGCTGGGCGCCGTGCCGACGAGCTCGCGGTCGACGCGGCGGGCCGCGTCGTCGTAGGCGGCGCGGAAGATGCCGTAACGGTGCCACTGGCGCTGCCGTAACAGGATTTGGAGCAGGATCGGCTGAGCTGACACCGTCCGCCCTTTCTTGTCGTGTCTGCGACAAGGATAGCGACGTTTCATTACTCAGCGGGGCCAAGTCGAGACGAAGAGTAGACGCTGACGTCGAAGACGCCGACTCCCGGACCTCGAGACGAAACGCCGTGAGCCGCGATGCTGGTGTGCCGGCGAAACGGGGAGCGATGAGCATCGAGCAGACCCAGGAAGTCCGGTTACTCGCCGCGCTGTGCCGTGAGCTCGCGCGACTGGGGTTCGACATCGGCATGAGCGATGCCAAACCGGCCCTGTCCGTCCGGCTGAGCCGCACGGATCCCCGGCTGTGGGTCTTGGTCGACGTACGGGACGGCTTCTTCGAATGGTGCCGTGGGGGCGGCCGGCGGCACGCGGTGACCGACCCGGCGGGCGCGGCGAAACTGATCGCCGACGATGTGCGGCGCTCGATTTCCCCCGAAATATGAGTGGAATGCGGAACCGCCGTTAGGCGAACCGTGTCGAATGTGGGATCCCGGCCGAGGCCGAGGACGAGCCACCGCCCGATAAAGCACCATAAGCGAGGAGTCGAGTTCAGTGCGTATTTCAGCCGTACGGATCGCCGGAGTTTGCGCCATTACCGCGGCATTGGCGCTCTCAGCCACCGCGTGCGGCGGCAGCCAGGACAAGAAGGCCGCCTGCGACAAGCTGCAGAAGACCATCACGGAGGTCAGCCAGAAGGGCATGACCCAGGTCAGCGACCCGAACGGTCTCGCCGTGACGTATTCGAACGGCGCCAGCACGATGCGCCAGGAGGGCAAGGACTCCGGCGACAAGAAGGTGGAGAAGGCCGCGAACGACGCCGCGAACGCGCTCCAGACCCTGGGACAGCAGGTGAAGAGCATCGCCACCAGTGGCAGCACCACACCGCAGATGCCGGACGTCACGGCTCTGACCACCGCCGGCCGGGAGCTCAAGACGGCCTGCGACGGCTGAGTGGCGCGGGCCCGGCGCGCCGCGCCGGGCCCGGGCCCCTACTCCTCCTGCTCCGCCAGGAACCGCTCGAACTCGGCCGCGATCTCGTCGCCGTCCGGCATCCGGGCGTCCGGGCCGGCCAGAGGAAGGCTGCCGCCGCTCGCTCCCGCGACGGCGTCGAAGCGCGACTCCAGCCCGCGCACCGCCTCGGCGATCTCGTCCGAGGCCTCGACCTGGTCATCGATCTGCTTCCTGGCCTGTACGGCGGCCTCTTCCAGCTCCGCCGTACGGAACGCCAGGCCGGTGGCCGCGATGACGCCGTTCAGCAACGCGATCGAGGCGGCCGGGTACTCGGCTTGGGCGAGGTAGTGCGGCACGTGGGCGGTGAACCCGATCGCGTCCTGGCCCGCCTCCGCCAGCCGGTATTCGAGCAGCGCGCTCGCACTACCGGGCACCTCGACCCGGCTGATCCACGACGGGCTGTCGCCGAGCAGGTCGGGCCGGTTGCCGTGCGGTGTCAGCCCGGTCACGCGCGTGTGCGGCACCGCCATGGGGATGCCGTGCAGGCCCACGGACAGGCTCACGTCGAGCTGCTTGACGAGCCCGATCACCGCGGCGGAGAACCGCTCCCACGACCGGTCGGGCTCTGGCCCCGTGAGCACGAGGAACGGCACGCCGACGGCGTCCACACAGGCCTGGAGGGTCAGCTCGGGCTTTTTGTAGTCCACCCAGTGACTCGTGTCGAACACCATCGTCGGCCGGCGGGACCGGTAGTCGAGCAGTGCGTCGATGTCGAAGGTGGCCACCGTCTGGGGGTCCATCGAGCTCACCAGGTGCTCGGTGGCGAGGCGGCCCGCGCCGCCCGCGTCCATGAAGCCGTCCAGGTAGTAGAGCAGCACTGGCCGCTCCAGCTCGGGAACCTCCTCGGCCAGCGTGTACAGCTCTGTACCGTCCGCCACGAATCCTCCCCTAGGACGTCATTGCTGGTACGAACACGTAACGACCAAGGTGAATTCCTCTAATGTCCCAGTGTCTTCACCAGCACATCGAAGACCGGGGCGCCGGGTAGCGGCACGCGTTTCTGGCCGATCTTCTCCCAGCCCCATTTCAGGGCCGCGGCATGGGCGGCGTCGGCGGACGGGAGCACGGTCATCGTGGCGCGCTCCTCGGGCCGGCCGTCGAGCAGCCGGTCATGGATGGCCTCGGCGAGATGCAGCCGCCGCCAGCGCTCGCGCACCATCAGGTCGGCCAGCGCCCAGGTGCGACCGGGGCGTTCTTCGGTGACCTCGGGCGGGAGGGGGGTCATGAGGTTCTGCCACCACGGGCTCACGGGCGACAGGGCCACGCCGAAGCCCAGCCCGATCAGCGTGCCGGTGACCCTGGCCTCGACCAGCGCGAACCCGTCCTGCTGTCGTTGTGCGTCGAAACGCCGGTGGAACAGATCGGCGTACTCCGGGCCCCAGGAGTACGGCTGCTCGGCATGGACCTCGGCGTAGACGTCACGGTATTCGTCGAGGCGCCGAGCGGCCTCGTCGCCGTCGGCGTCGTGCAACTCAATGGCGATGCTCGCCAGCGGTCTCTCCTCCTTGAACAGGCTGCGCAATGGGACAACCTCACCGGTCCCGGCCTCGATGAAACGCTCATGGTGCGACGAGCTCGTCGAGCCGGCCTGTACGCAGGGATCAACGAGCGGGAACCGATGATGACGCTATGAACATCGTCGCCCAATTATCGAGCCCCCGCCGCCGATGAGCGACTACGTGGCTGCCGCAGGGTGTACCCAACGACACCCCATGTCTGGGTTGTAGGCCTAATGTGCCCGCCCGCCACCGTCCGTAGCTTCGTGAACGTGGCGCAGAGTGCGCCTGCGGGGCAGGAGATGACAATGTTCAGTCGCACGAGTCGGACCGGACCCACCAGAAGCTCCGAGGCGCTGCGCCTGGTCAAGGTGACCAAGGTCTACGGGTCCGCGGAGAACGCGGTGACCGCACTGGATGGTGTGAGCCTGAGCCTTCCGGCTGGGAGCTTCACCGCGGTCATGGGGCCCTCGGGCTCCGGCAAGTCCAGCCTGTTGCAGTGTGCGGCCGGGCTCGTCCGGCCGGACGGCGGCCTTGTCATGGTGGACGGCGAGAGGATGACAGGCGCCAATGAGGCCGAGCTGACGAAGTTTCGCCGCCGGCGAATCGGCTTCGTCTTCCAGCAGTACAACCTGCTGTCCACACTCACCGTGGCGCAGAACACCGTCCTGCCGCTGAAGCTTGCCGGGCGTCGCATCGACCGGGCCCGGACGCAGGAGATCCTCACCCAGGTCGGCCTCGGGGACCGCCTCGGCCACCGGCCGGACGAGCTCTCCGGTGGGCAGCTCCAGCGTGTCGCCATCGCCCGGGCCCTGGTCACGGAGCCCAGCCTGATCTTCGCCGACGAGCCGACCGGCGCGCTGGACCTGCGCAGTGCCCGGGACGTCCTGCGGCTGTTGCAGGAGGCGGTACGGGTCCACGGTCGGACGGTGGTGATGGTGACGCACGATCCGGTTGCCGCCTCGTACGCCGACTCCGTGCTGTTCCTGGCGGACGGTCGGCTGGCCGGGCGGATGACCGCGCCCACCGTGGACGCGGTCGCCGAGCGGCTCGCGCACCTGGGTGACGCCGTGGGTACCAGGGACAACGACATGCCGATGGAGGTCTGAGTCATGTTCGCACTGGCCATGCGCTCCATCC
Organism: Actinoallomurus sp.; assembly: GCA_025964685.1. Classification (GTDB taxonomy): domain Bacteria; phylum Actinomycetota; class Actinomycetes; order Streptosporangiales; family Streptosporangiaceae; genus Actinoallomurus. Next base: position 13,745 of record JAOPYG010000490.1, read on the forward strand.
GGCAGCGCCCAGGGCGCTTCCTCGCCACCCTGGTGGCCGCGTTTCTGGGCGCGGCGGTCACCATGACGTTCAACTCGATGCACGACACCGCCGGCGCTACGAACATCGATCACGCCAGCTCGGAGACGCTCCGTCTCACAGGAGGTGTGGTCGGCGGATACGGCACTCTGCTGGTGTTCTTCGCCATCGCCTCCACGCTGACCGTGAACGTGCGGCAGCGCGGCGAGGAGATCGAGCTGCTCCGCTGCATCGGAGCCACCCCGGCCCAGATCAAGCGCATGGTGGTGGGCGAGTCGGTCATGGTCGCCCTCGTCGGGACGCTGCTGGCCGTCTTTCCCGCGATGCTCGGTGGGCAGGCGCTGCTCGGGATGTTCCAGGACAGCGGCCAGGTCGCCGAGGGCGTGGACTACGCCTTCGGGCCTATCGCCCTGACGGCGGGCTTCACCGTCACCCTGGTGGCCTCGGTCGGTGCCGCGTTCCTCGCGGTGCGCCGGGCGACGAGGGCCGCGACAGGGGGCCGTGCGCCCCGGAACCGGCTGCGGAACTTCGCCGGCATCATGGCGCTCGTGGCCGGTACGGGCAGTGTGTGTGCCACCTTCGCCTCAGACGCGAAGAACCCCGCGCTGATGGCGGCCCCGGCGTACGGAGCCATCATGCTGTCCGTCGGCTTCGCGACCTTCTCCCCGACGCTGTTGCGGGTGCTGCTGGGGTGGCTGGGGCGGCCGATCGCGGCGCGCGCCGGGGCGAGCGTCTACCTGACTGTCCACAACATGCGGCAGCGGTCAGTTCAGCTTGCCGGTGTACTGATGCCGCTGGTCCTCTTCACCGGTCTAGCGGCGGCGACGCTCTACATGCAGGCCATCGAGAACGACGCGATCAAGGCTTCCGGACTCACCAAGTCGGTCGAGGCCAAGAACCTGGAGACGCTGAACCTGGTGGTCGTCGGCATCGTCGTGGTGTTCGCCTGTCTCATGCTGATCAACAGCCTGTACGCGGCGACCTCGTACCGCGGTCAGGAGTTCGGCAGGCAGCGCCTCGCGGGGGCCACTCCCGGGCAGGTGCTGGCGATGGTCGGCGCCGAGGGGCTGGTGCTCACGGTGACCGGAGTGTTCTTCGGAACGGTGGCGGGGATCGCCGGAATCCTGCCGTTCAACCTGATCCGGACCGACTCGGCCCTCCCGGACCAGGGGCTCGGGATCTGGCTGGGCATCGTGGCGGTGGCCGCCGCGGCAACACTGATCACCAGCTTGGCCACGGCCTGCCGGACACTGCGCACTCCCGCTGTGGCTGCCGTGACGGTGGCCGCTTAGCGACCGCGTACGAGGATGTCGATGCCGTCGAGGATGCGTTCGAGGCCGAAGGCGAACTCCCCCTCCATGCTGTCCGCCTGGTCGAACACGCCCTCCTGGAGCGCGAACGCGACGGACGGGAACTTCGCCGGGTCGATCACCCGCCGCAGGACGTCGCTGTAGGAAGACATCATCCGGTCGGGGGTGGAGGCCTCGACCGTAGTGGTGTTCGGGGTCGCGTTCCTCATCGGGTTCCAGCCGCACGCGGGGGCTGCGGCGTGGGTCACCCCGGTCATCGAGACGCTCCGCGCCCTGCTCCTGGACCAGCCGGTCGGCGACAGCGCCTGGCTGGCGCTGACCTGGTGCGGCGGCATCCTCATCGGCTCGATCGCGCTCGCGGCGATGTTCTTCCGCCGCCGCACCGCCTGAGCTCTCAGCGGGCGGCGCGGAAGCGGCGCAGGCGGAGGCTGTTGCTGACCACGAAGACGCTGGAGAACGCCATCGCCGCACCCGCGATCATGGGGTTGAGCAGCCCCGCGGCGGCCAGGGGCAGGGCGGCGACGTTGTAGGCGAAGGCCCAGAACAGGTTGCCCTTGATGACGGCCAGCGTCCGCCGCGACAACCGGATGGCGTCCGCGGCGGCCCGCAGGTCGCCGCGGACGAGCGTCAGGTCGGCGGCCTCGATGGCGACGTCGGTGCCGGTGCCCATGGCGAGGCCCAGGTCGGCCTGGGCCAGCGCGGCGGCGTCGTTGACACCGTCGCCGACCATCGCGACCGCCCTGCCGTCGGCCTGGAGCCGCTTGACGGCCTCGACCTTGTCCGCGGGCAGCACCTCGGCGATCACCTCGGAGATGCCGACCTCGGCCGCGACCGTACGGGCTGCGGCCTCGTGGTCGCCGGTCAGCAGCACCGGGGTCAGTCCGAGTGCGCGAAGCTCGGCGACCGCCTGGGCGCTCGTGGCCTTGACCGTGTCGGAGACCACGAGCACGGCGCGGGCCCGGCCGTCCCAGCCGGCGACGACGGGGGTACGGCCCTGGGCCTCGGCCTCGGCCTTGGCGCGTTCGAGCCGCTCGGGCAGGTCATCGAAGAGCGACGCGCGGCCGGCGAGCGCGGCGTGCCCGTCGACCGTCCCGCGCACGCCGAGTCCTTCGAGGTTGCGAAAGTCCGTGACGGCGGGCAGCGGTCGTGGGGCACGCTGCGCCACGGCCCGCGCGATCGGGTGCTCGGAGGCGTTCTCCACGGCCCCGACCAGGCGGAGGACCTCGTCCGGATCCTCCTCGGTGACGATGTCGAGGAGGGACATCCGGCCGGTGGTGACGGTGCCGGTCTTGTCGAGCACGATCGTGTCGATCGCCTTGGTCGACTCCAGGGCCTCCGGTCCCCTGATGAGGATGCCGAGCTGTGCGCCGCGTCCGGTCCCGACGAGCAGTGCCGTGGGCGTGGCCAGGCCGAGCGCGCACGGGCAGGCGATGATCAGGACCGCGACCGCGGCGGTGAACGCCTGGCCGCTCGGTGCGCCGCCGGCCAGCCAGGCCACGAGCGTGCCCAGGGCCAACGCGATGACGATCGGCACGAAGATGCCCGAGACCCGGTCGGCGAGGCGCTGCGCCCGCGCCTTTCCGCTCTGCGCCTCCTCGACCAGCCGCGCCATCTGCGCGAGCCGGGTGTCGGCGCCGACCCGTGTCGCGCGTACGACGACGCGGCCGCCGGCGTTGACCGTGGCACCGGTGACGGCGTCGCCGGCGCCGACCTCGACCGGCAGGGACTCGCCCGTGAGCATGCTCATGTCCACGGCCGAGCCGCCCTCGACGACGACTCCGTCCGTGGCGATCTTCTCGCCCGGCCGCACCACGAACGTCATGCCCGGCGTCAGCCGGTCGGTCGGCAGGAGCTCCTCGCGCCCGTCGCTCAGGACCGTGACCTCCTTGGCGCCCAGCTCCAGCAGCGCTCGCAAGGCGGCGCCGGCGCGACGCTTGGCGCGGGCCTCGAAGTAACGGCCGGCCAGGATGAAGATCGTGACCCCCGCGGCGACCTCGAGGTAGATGTCGCCCGAGCCGCGTCCGGCCGTGAAGGTGAACGCGTCCCGCATGCCCGGCTCGCCGGCGGTGCCGAGGACCAGGGCGTACAGCGACCACAGGAAGGCCGCGCCGGTGCCCATCGAGACCAGGGTGTCCATGGTCGCGGTGCGGAGCCTGAGATTCTTCCACGTCGCACGGTGGAACGGCAGTCCGCCCCACAGCACCACCGGCGCGGCCAGCGCGAGCGAGGCCCACTGCCAGTAGGTGAACTGCAGTGCCGGGACCATCGCGAGCACCACGACCGGCACGGTCAGCAGCCCGCTGACGGCCAGCCGGTCGCGCAGGGAGCGCGCCTGGTCGTCCTCGCCGTCCTCGGCGGCGGGAAGGGCGGCGGTGTAGCCGGCTTTCTCGACCTGGGCGATCAGGTCATCGGCGGTGACGCCGTCGCCGAACCGGACGCTGGCCTTCTCCGTGGCGTAGTTGACCGTCGCGGTCACGCCGTCGAGCCGGTTGAGGCGCTTTTCGACGCGGTTGGCGCACGAGGCACAGGTCATGCCCCCGATCATCAGCTCCACGCGGCCGGTCTCCCGTGCCGGCGTGGCAAGAATGCCTCTCGAACCCGCCATGGCGTCCTCCTTCCGGGTGGATCAGGCGGTCACGACTTCGTAGCCGGCCTCGTCGACGGCCTCGCGTACGTCGGCGTCGTCCAGGGCGGCCGCACTGGTGACGGTGAGCATTCCGCCGGCCAGGTCGACGTCGACTCCGGTGACACCGTCGAGACGACCGACCTCGGTGCTGACCGCGGACACGCAGTGCTCGCAGGTCATGCCCTTCACCGCGTAGCGCGTGGTGATCATTTCCCTCTCCTTCGGCTTGCTCGGCTACCGGCACCATATACCCCTATAGGGTACAGCCCATGCCCAGGGACGACCTGTCGTCTCGCGTCCCGCCCGTTCAACCGACAAGGCGTCTTTGCCCCACATCGGCCGATAGTTGCGACAATGGCGCCGTGCGCATCGGGATTCTGGGTCCGCTGGAGGCGCGGGACGGGGCGGCTCGGCCCATCGAGGTCAGCGGGCCGCGGTTGCGCGCGCTCCTGATCCGGCTGGCGGTGGACGTGGGCCGTACGGTCCCGGCCGACCGGCTGATCGACGATCTGTGGGGCGACGCGCCGCCGGCCGGCGCGGCCAACGCCCTCCAGGCGCTCGTCTCCCGGCTCCGTGGCGTCGGCGGGCACGACGCCGTCGAGTCACGTCAGGGTGGCTATCGCCTCGTCGTCGATCCCGACCACGTGGACGCGGTCGCGTTCGAGCGGCTGATGGCCGGCGTACGCGACGAGACCGACCCGGCCCGTCGGGCCGAGACACTGGGGCGCGCGCTCGACCTCTGGCGGGGCCCGGCGCTCGCCGACGTCGCCGACGCGGCGTTCGCCGCCGCGTCGATCGGCCGGCTGGAGGGGCTGCGCGTCGAGGCCCTCGAAGAACGGATCGAGGCCGACATCGCGCTCGGCCGCGCCGCGCGGCTCGTGCCCGAGCTGGAGGAGCTCACCATCCTGCACCCGCTCCGCGAGCGGCTGCGCGGTCACTACATGCGCGCGCTGTACGCGGCCGGTCGGCAGGCCGACGCGCTCACCGCGTACGAGGACGCCCGGCGCACCCTCGCCGACGGGCTCGGTGTGGACCCCTCACCCGCGCTGACCGCGGTGCATCTGTCGATCCTGCGAGGTAAGGGCGCGCCCCCGGCGCACGCCGACCTTCCGCCGGAACTCCGGACGAACCTGCCCGCACCGCTCACCAGCTTCGTCGGGCGGGAGGAGGAGATCCGGCGCGTCGGTGAGCTGCTCGCCACGGCCAGGCTCGTCACCCTTACCGGTCCGGGCGGCACGGGCAAGACCCGGCTCGCGAGCGAGGCCGCGAGCCGCCTGGCCGACGGGGCACCGGACGGCGTGTGGTTCGTGCCGTTGGCTCCGGTACGCGGCGCGCTCGACGTGCCCCAGGCCGTGCTGGTCGCGATCGGCATCCCCGAGACGCTCCGCGTCCTGGAGGCCAGGGAGCTGGTCCGCCCGCTGGACCGGCTCACCGACGCTCTGGCGGGCAAGCGGCTGACCTTGGTCATGGACAACTGCGAGCATGTGATCGACGCGGTCGCGACGCTGGCCGACCGGCTGCTGACCACCGCGCCGGGCGTCCGCATCCTGGCCACGAGCCGTGAGCCGCTCGGCATCACCGGCGAGTCGCTCTGCCCGGTCCCCTCACTGGCGCTGCCGCCCGAAGACGCCGACGCCGAGAGCGCCCGGTCCTACGACTCGGTGCGGCTCTTCACCGACCGGGCCGCCGCCGTACGCCCGGGGTTCGCGCTCGGCGCTGACACGGTAGCGCCGGCGGTCCGGATCTGCCGGGCGCTGGACGGCGCGCCTCTGGCGATCGAGCTGGCCGCCGCCCGGCTGCGCGCGCTCACCCCGGGCCAGGTCGCCGACCGCCTGGACGACCGGTTCCGCCTGCTCAACGTCGGCAGCCGCACCGCGCTGCCCCGCCACCAGACGCTGCGCGCGGTCGTCGACTGGAGCTGGGAGCTCCTCGACGACACTGAGCGCCGGGTACTGCGCCGCCTCGCGGTGTTCAACGGCGGCGCGACGCTGGAGAGCGCGGAGAAGGTGCTCGACGAGGACGTCATCGACGTGATCGCCTCGCTGGTGGACAAGTCGCTGGTGATGGCCACGGGCAACACCGAGGTCCGTTACCGGCTGCTGGAGACCGTGCGCGCGTACGCGACCGAGCGGCTGGCCGAGGCCGGTGAGGACAAGCGGCTGAGGGACGCGCACGCCGCGTACTTCCGTGATCTCGCCGAGCGCGCCGAGCCGGAGCTGCGCGGGCACGACCAGATGATCTGGATCGAGCGGCTGACCGCCGAGCGGGACAACTGCAACACCGCGCTCCGGCACGCCATCGACACGCGTGACGTGGAGACCGCCGTACGTCTCGTGGGCAACCTGGCCTGGTTCTGGATTCTGTGCGACTACGAGGCCGAGGCCGGTCAGTGGGCGATCGCCGTCTGGGAGATCGCGGAAGAGGAAGCGCCGCCGGGCGCCGAGGACGAGTACGCGATCTGCGGCTTCACGGCGGCGATGGTCAGCGAGATGCTCCGTGAGGGCGGACCGGACCCCGGCCCGCTGGTCGAGGCCATCCAGGGCGCGGTCTCCCTGGTGAGCGAGAGCTCGACCCATCCGGCGCTGGCGCTCTGCCGCCCCCTCGTCAAGATCTTTACCGGTGACATCGACGGCGCCATGCGCGAGCTGGAGGTGATGGCCGAGCACCCGGACCCGTGGGCGCGGGCCGCGCAGCGCATCTTCCTCGCGTACCTGGCGATGAGTCTGGGTGACGTCGACCGGGCGGCCGAGAGGGCCGCGGCGGCGTACGCGGACTTCCGCGCACTGGGCGACCGCTGGGGGATGGTCGGCGCGCTGGCCGGCATGGTCGAGGTCGACCTGGCCCGCGGCCGGCCCCTCGACGCGATCCGCGCGAGCGAGGAGGCGCAGCGCTACGCCGCCGAGGGCATCAGTCCGGACCAGGTCGCCTCGCTGCTGATCCAGCACGGCCGCGCACACGCCATGGCGGGCGACTTCGAGAAGGCCCGCACGATCCTGGAGCGCGGCGCGAACGCCGCGGAGCGGATCGCCGAACGCGGAGACGCGGCCAACGGGTGGATCTGGCTCAGCGAGCTCGCGCGCCACGAGGGCGATCTCGACGAGGCCCGGGTCCATCTGGAGCGCGCGCTGGCGCTCATCGAGCCGAGGAAGGCACGGGCGGACTTCGGCACGTCGGCCGCGCTGGCGTACAGCAAGCGGGGATGCCTGGTCGAGCAGGAGGGCGACCTGGCCGGCGCGGAGGAGTGGCACGAGAAGGCGCTGCGCGCCCTCGACCGGATCGTCGCGATGCCGATCGACCGCCTCATCGGCACGCTCGTCCACGGCTTCGCCGCGTTGGCCGCCGCGCGGGGCGAGCACGTACGCGCCGCCGAGCTGCTCGGCGGCGCGCACACTCTGCAGGGTCGGCCCGATGCATGGAGCCTGGAGATCGACCGGACCACGGCCTCGGCCCTGGACGCCCTCGGACAGGCGGCCTTCGACGAGGCGTACGA
>JAOPYG010000003.1 GCA_025964685.1 Actinoallomurus sp.
GGACGACGCGTACGAGCCGGTCGCGCCGATCCTGACGACGATCGCGGCGCAGGTGGACGGCACGCCCTGCTGCGCCCACATCGGCCCGGACGGAGCCGGCCACTACGTCAAGATGGCGCACAACGGAATCGAGTACGCCGACATGCAGCTCATCGCCGAGGCGTACGACCTGCTCACGAGCGCGGCCGGGCTGTCCGCGCCGGAGATCGCCCAGGTCTTCGAGCAGTGGAACGAGGGCGACCTGGAGTCGTTCCTCATCGAGACCACCTCCAAGGTCCTGGCGCACACCGACGCGACGACGGGCCGGCCGCTGGTCGACGTGATCGTCGACGAGGCCGAGCAGAAGGGCACCGGCCGCTGGACCGCACAGTCGGCCCTCGAACTCGGCGTCCCGGTCACGGCCATCACCGAGGCGGTGTACGCCCGCGCGCTGTCGGCCCGCAAGGACCAGCGGGTCCGCGCGTCGAAGGTGCTGCCCGGACCCAGCGGCGGCGCGACGCCCGACGGTTTCGTCGACGCCGTGCGCGACGCGCTGTACGCCTCCAAGGTGGTCGCGTACGCGCAGGGGTTCGAGCAGATGCGCGCGGCCTCCGACGAGTACGGCTGGAACGTCGAGCCGGGCACCCTCGCGACCATCTGGCGCGGCGGCTGCATCATCCGGGCGCGCTTCCTCGACCGCATCAAGGAGGCCTACGAGCGCAGCCCGGAGCTGCCGAACCTCCTGCTGGACGACTACTTCCGCGACGCGGTCGCGGGCGCGCAGGACGCGTGGCGCAAGGTCGTGCGCACGGCGGTCGACCTCGGCGTTCCCACCCCCGCCTTCTCCGCGTCGCTGGCCTACTACGACGGTTTCCGCCGCGAACGCGGGCCGGCGTCGCTGATCCAGGGGTTGCGCGACTTCTTCGGCGCCCACACGTACCGGCGCGTGGACCGCGACGGCGTCTTCCACACCCTGTGGTCGGAGGACGGCCGCGAGATCTCCGCCGACTGATCACCACGAGGTGGTGGCCCTGACCGTGCTCCGGTACGGCCGGGGCCACCGGCTCGAGGACAGCGGCGGGCCGCTCTCCTGACGTACGGGAAAGCGCTTCATCCGGCCCCGGCGTTACACGGGCTGGGTGTCACTCCACGTACGTGGCGAGTCCCCGGACCAAGAGTTCCACTCCGAACCTCATGCGCTCGTCGCCTCCGCCGGCGAGCAGCGGGCCCACCATGGACGTGATGACCGGGAAGCGATCGGCCGGCAGGCTCTCGTAGTAGGCGCGGATCTGTTCGAAGTACGCCCGCGCGTCCTCCTCGGTGTCGCGCCCGCGCTCGCGGTGCAGCGACTCCTCGAACGCGTCCGCGAGGATGTAGAGCGAGAGCCGGTCGAGGAACCACCCGGCCTGCTGGTCGGGCACACCGCCCGCGCGCAGGATGGCCAGTGTGGCCTCGCCGTACGCCAGGGAGTTGGGACCGACGGGGATGTTGGCGAGCGCCGCGCGGGCGATGCCGGGATGCCGGGTCCACACGTGGTGCGCCGCCAGGGCGGACTCGACGATCTGTTCCTTCCACCGGCCGGGCTCGGGCGAGGGCACCTCGATCTCGCCGACCACCCGGTCGACCATCAGCTCCAGGAGCTCGTCCTTGTTCGCGACGTGCGCGTACAGCGACGCCGGCCCGGTGCGGAGGTCCAATGCGACGCGGCGCATGCTCAGCGCGTCGAGCCCCTCGGCGTCGAGGACGCGCATCGCGGTGTCGACGATGAGGTCCTGGCTGAGCGGCCGGCGCTGCCGCGCGCTCTTCTTCATACGACGCCACGGCGGAGGCGGGATCTCGGTCGTCCCGGTCACGGCACACTCCTCTCTTCGAACAGCGTACCTGCCACGAACGATGTTCCCGTGGTCAGGCCGGGCCTCTTCCTGCCCCGGCCCGACCACGGGAGTGCCGAATCAGACCTGGGGAAGGACGTCGCTCGCCAGCAACGCGAGGTGATCGAGATCCTCCAGGTCCAGCACCTGGAGGTACATCCGCTCGGCACCGATCTCTGCGAACTCACCGATGCGCGCCACCACCTCGGCCGGAGTGCCCGCGATACCGTTCTCCCGCAGGTCCTCGACGGACCGGCCGATCTCGTCGGCGCGCCGGCTGATCTCCGCCTCATCGCGCCCGCAGCAGACGACCTGCGCGGCCGACAGTGTCATCGACGAGTCGTGCCGCCCGCCGTTCGCGCAGGCGGCGCGGACCCGCTCGAACGCCGCCTTGGTGTCCCCGATCGAGTGGAACGGCACGTTGTACTCATCGGCGTAGCGCGCGGCGAGCCGCGGCGTGCGCTTGGCGCCCACGCCCCCGATGATGATCGGCGGCCGTGGCCGCTGGACCGGCTTGGGCAGCGCCGGAGAATCGGCCAGCTGATAGTGGGTGCCCGCGAAGTCGAAGGTCTTGCCCACGGGGGTCTCCCACAGTCCCGTGATGATCTCCAGTTGCTCCTCGAGGCGCTCGAACCGCTCGCCGAGGCCGGGGAACGGGATTCCGTACGCGGTGTGCTCGGCGTCGTACCAGCCCGCGCCCAGTCCCAGCTCGACGCGTCCTTCGCTCATGTCATCGACATTGGCCACGGAGATGGCGAGCGGGCCCGGGAGCCGGAACGTCGCCGCGGTCACGAGGGTCCCGAGCCGGATGCGCTCGGTCTCCCTGGCCAGACCGGCCAGGGAGACCCAGGCGTCCGACGGGCCCGGTAGGCCGCTGACGTCCCCCATCTTCAGGTAGTGATCAGAGCGGAAGAACGCGTCGAAGCCGTACTCCTCAGTGGCCTTGGCGACGTGGAGCAGGGTGGTGTAGGCGGCCCCCTGCTGGGGCTCAGTGAAGATCCGCAACAACATGGTGCCCATCCTGCTCCCTCGTCGCCTCGGTCCGCACTATCGGGGTGTCACCGGCCCCCTTCGTTCTGGCGACGCGTACGGCTCAGCCGGTAGAGGACCACACCCACGCCGGCGAGGCCGAGCCCCGACAGAGCGAGGAGTTCCGACGGACCGCCGGTGGCCGGCAGCCGCCCACCGGCCGGTTGCTCCCGCACCGCCACCGGCCGTGCCGACCGCGTGTGGCAGGCGGGGCCGTTCGCACCCACGCAGTGAAGCGTGTGCGGGTGCGTGGGCGAGGTGAGGTTGAGCACGTGCGGACGGTGGTGCGGCGCGGCACCGAGCGGGCAGACGAAGCCCGTTCCCTGCCGGACGCAGTCCCGGTGCGCGCGGCCCGAAGCCCGCGGAACATGGCGGTGCGGCCGGCCCAGCGGGTGATGGGCCGCCTTGCCCGGACCGGTCAGCGGCGTCATCGGCGCGATGGCGTCCGGCGTCGCGGCCGGCTCCTCGTGCACGGCCGCCGGGGCCGCCTGCGGGGCTCCGCAGGACAGGCCGGTAGGCCGCTCCGTGGCCGCCTTGCCGGCCATCGGCTTGTCCTCGCCCGCCGCGCAGGGCGCGGCGCCCTGGACACCCGGCGCCACGGGGGCGACCGGAACGGCCGGAGCGACCGGAACCGCGGGCTCGGCGGCGGGTGCCACCGGGGCGTTCTGGGCGTTCAGGCACCCACACGCACCCGGGCTGCCCTGAGCGCACGGCGCGAACGCCGGCATGTCCGGCACGGCCGACGGCCGTCCGGGGACGATCACGGGCCTGGCGACCGTCGCGCCGCACGGCGCGGCGGCGGGCTCCTGGATCACCGCGGGCCGGTCGGCGGTCGCCGCCGATGACGGTGCCACGGCGGGCCCACCCTGCGTACCCGCACATGACGGGGCCACCGGACGGTCCGGCACGATCACGGGACGTCCCGGCAGGATGACCGGCTGACCGGCCGTCGCACCGCACGGCGCCGCCGCGGGCTTGCCGGCCACCGACTCGTCACCGGCGGGCGTTCCCGCCACCGGCCTGTGAGCCGCAGCCTTCTTCGCAGCCGCCTTCTCGGCAGCGGCCTTCTCCGCAGCCACCTTCTCGGCAGCGGCCTTCTCCGCAGCAGCATTCTGCGCAGCGGCCTTCTCCGCGGCCTTGTCTGCAGCCGCCTTGTCCGTCGCGGCCTTGTCGGCCGCCTGCTGGTCGGCGGCGGCCTGCTTGTCCGCGGCGGGCATGTCCTGAGCACCCGCGCACGGCGGAGCCACCTGACGATCCGGAATCACCACCGGCCTGCCGGCCACCGCACCACACGGCGCCGCGACCGGCGCGTCCGCGGCGGGCCTGTCCTGCACATTCGTGCAGGACGGAGCCGCTGCACCATCCGGAATGACCACCGGCTTGGCCGCCACGGCACCACACGGCGCCGCGACCGGCGCTTCCGGGGTCACCGCCGTGGGCCGGTCGGCCTTGGCCGGCCGGTCCGGGATGACGGCGTTCTCGGTCGGCGGCAGGTCCGCGGCGGGCCGGTCGTGCGCGGCCGCGCCGCACCCGCATGCCGCGGGGTCGTCCTGCTTGGCCGCGCAGGGGCCGAGTGACGGCTTGACCGCTGCGGCCTTTCCGGCGACCTTCGCGGGCAGGATGCTGTTCGCGCACGGGCCCTCAGAGGCGGGTGCCCCGATCGGGCTCCGTACCACGACGGACTCGGCGGTCACCGGGCCGTGCTCGGTCACCATGACCGGGTACGGAACCCGTCCGCTGGCGTCCGCGCTCTGCTGGACCGCGGCCGGTGAAGGATCGCCGGTGCCGGGCGTGACCCCGAGCGGCGGGAAGGCGGCCATCCTTCTCTGCTGCGTCGGAGAGTTGCGCCATGACACCTGGACGGGGTTGCTCAGCGCCTTGCCTGAGCGGGCCCTGGGAGCGACCTCGGCCGTGATGACACCATGCTTGGTCTGCCCCTGCGGCAGCAGGCCGATCTTGCAGACGAGCGGGCCGGTGCGCTGCCATCGGCACTTGGGCGGCGCGGAGAGCACCTTGAGGCTCCGGTCCGGCGTGGCCGTGAGGGCCACGTCCCTCGCCGGGATGGTGCCCTTGTTGGTCACCTCGAACGGCCATCTGTAGGTCTTGCCCGGCACGATCCTGCCGCGCGGCCCTCTCGTGTCGACCACGACATCGGCGCGCCCTCGCCCGTGATCGCGTCCCTCTCGGCCGTCGTGGTCCCGGTGCGGAGTAGTGCGGTCATGCGCGCGCGTGGCCTTGCCGCCGGTGTGCGCGGACGCGTCATTCGTGACCTGCGGCATGACGGCGAAGCACGATGCCGTCGCCACCGCCGTAATACTCCGGATTCCGGCACGCACGGCGCGGCCAGAAATGTCGATCATCCTTGTCCCCCGTGACCTGCTCAGACGCTGTTGACAAGGCCCCGTTCTAATGGCCAGGGAGGTGATCTCATAGCAGCGCGTCGGCGTGTCGTCACAAACAGTGATGGTAAAAACCCGTCCCGACAACGGCGACCCGTAACGTTCACGGCGTACGGCGATAGTTTCCTTTGACGGTTTTTTCGACAAAAAGGAATAGACCCGTGCCCGAGAAAAAGGTCACTGCGGCCACACTTGCCGGCGCCATCGCCACGATCCTCGTCTGGATCCTGCACTTGACCGGCGTCGATATCCCCGCCGAAGTGGCGGCCGCACTGACCACGGTCCTCGCCGCGGTGGCCGGATATCTGGCCCCGCACACCCACCGCCTGGATCTGGCCCAGCCGGCCGGTGAGAAATCCGCCTCCACCTGATCACCTGGGAGTCAGAAACCGAGGCTGTCGCCACAGTCGACGGTCGCGGAGTCACCGGAGCCGGTGGCGCTCTTCACGAGGTCACC
>JAOPYG010000005.1 GCA_025964685.1 Actinoallomurus sp.
ATTGATCTCGACCCGGGCCCGGGTGTCCTCGTCCAGGTCCAGCGCGCGCAGGAACTCCTGAAGCGCCGCGCGGTAGACCGGGCGGCACTCGCGGCAGCCGAGTGAGTTGAGGTTGAGGGTGAGCTGAGTGAGGCCCAGCCCGCGGTACCAGTCCCAGGCCAGGGCGATCGTCTCGACGTCAACGGCCGGGTCCTCGGAGCCGATCGCCTCCAGGTCCACCTGGTAGAACTGGCGGTACCGTCCGGCCTGGGCGCGCTCGTAGCGGAAGGCCGGGCCGGTGGCCCAGACCTTCACCGGCAGCTCGCCCTTGTGCAGGCCGTGCTGGAGCACCGAGCGCAGCACGCCGACGGTGAACTCCGGGCGCAGCGTGAGCGAGCGGCCGCCGCGGTCCTCGAAGGTGTACATCTCCTTGGAGACGACGTCGGTCGACTCGCCGACGCCGCGGGCGAACAGCCGCGTGTCCTCGAAGACCGGCAGCTCCAGATAGGAGTAGCCGGCCCGGGCGGCCGTGGCCGCGAAGGCGTCACGCGCGGCGAGATAGGCCGCCGAGCGCGGCGGAAAGTACTCGTTGACCCCTTTGGGGGCCTGGAAATCCAAGCTCATCTGTCGTTCAGAGTCCCCTGTGCGGGCCATCGAGCGGGGCCGACTCCCTCAGGAAGGGATTGGCCGTCCGCTCGTGGCCGATCGTGGTCTGGGCGCCGTGGCCGGGCAGCACCGCGGTCTCGTCCGGCAGCGGCAGGCACACGCGAGCCAGGCTTTCCATGATCGTCGCGTAGTCGCCGCCCGGCAGGTCGGTACGTCCGATGGAGCCGGCGAACAGCAGGTCACCGGAGAACATCAGGAGCTCGGCGGCGAGCCGGAACGTCACCGAGCCCGGTGTATGGCCCGGGGCGTGGTCGACGACGAAGTCCAGCCCGGCGAGCGTCAACGTCTGCCCGTCACCGAGCTCGCGCACGTCGTCGGGCTCGCTGAACGTCAGGCCGCCGAGCAACTGGCCGCCGACCGCCGGAGGGAAGCCCTTCGCCGGATCCGAGAGCAGGTCACGATCGGCGGTGTGGATGTAGGCCGGGACGTCGCGAGAGCCGCAGACCGGGGCCACGGACCAGACGTGGTCGATGTGGCCGTGGGTGAGCGCCACCGCGACCGGCTTGAGCCGGTGCTCGCGCAGGACGTCGTAGACCATCGCCTCGGCGTCCTGGCCCGGGTCGATGATCACGCACTCCTCACCCGCCGCGGGCGCCACGACATAGCAGTTCGTCGCGAAGGATCCCGCTGGGAAGGTGGCGATGAGCACGGTCGTCCTCTCTGGCTGCTGCCGGCAGCTTGAGCGTACCGGCGGCACGTGCGCGATCGCGAACGACATAACGTAGAGCGTCGAAGCGTGCCGATGTTCGGACGGTTTGGGCGCCTCTGCGGGGCCTAGCCAAAATACCGGCCGGGACCGCTACGATGCGCAGCACGTTTCCCAGTTCACGACGCGAATCAAGGGGTGCGACACCGGTGGCGGGTAAAGACCGCAAGAGGGAACTGGCGCGGCAGCGCTACGAGCGTCAGTTGCAACGCCGCGCGATCCGGCAGGCCAGGGCCCGCAGGATGAAGATCATCGGGACGGTCCTCGCCGTCGTGGTGGTGGCGGGCGGCAGCGGCGCCATCGCGTTCGCCATGGGCGGGCCGGAAAAGAAGAAGACCACGGCCGCCGCCGCGTCCGAGACGCCCAGTGCCGCGCCGAGCGTGTCGGTCAAGCCCGGGGAATGCGCGTACCAGCCCCTGCCCGCCGGGGCGGCCCAGGGCGCAAAGGACGTCGGCAAGCCCCCCGTCAAGCCGGACAAGGGGAAGTACCGGATGACGATCGACACCAGTCTCGGCACCATCGTCGCCACCGCCGACGGCACCAAGGCCGCGTGCACGGTGAACTCGTTCAAGTATCTGGCGAGCAAGAAATTCTTCAACAACACCAAATGTCATCGGCTCGTCACCCAGGGTATCAAGGTGTTGCAATGTGGCGACCCGACCGGCACCGGAACGGGCGGTCCCGCATACGGGTTCGGCAATGAGAACGTCCCGAAGGCCGGCAAGTCCGGGCAGGCCACGTACAAGCGCGGCGTGATCGCGATGGCGCACAGCAGCGCCCCGAACAGCAACGGAAGCCAGTTCTTCATCGTCTACGGCGATTCTCCGCTGCCCGCCGACTACACCGTCTTCGGCGAGATCACTCAGGGAATGGACGTCGTCGACAAGGTGGCCAAGGCAGGCGCGGAAGCGGCCGACCAGACGGGCAACACCGCCCCAAAGAAGAAAATCGAAATAAAAGACCTCACCGTCGCGAAGATGTAGCAATGCGATTGGCTAGGGTGGCCAGCGGGAGCGCTACTCCCACGGTCGTCATCATGGTGGGCCCGGAGTGTGAGGGGACGCGCCGGGCTCTGACACAGGAGGCAGCGGTGTTCAGCGCCACCGAACCCTTGGGGAGTCCCATGCCGCGCGGGCGGGGCGTCATGGACGCCGCGCCGCGGCACACGGCGGTCACGCCGCTGAGCGGGGAGGCCGGGTGAGCACTGAACCGTGGGGCCGGGTCGACGAGGACGGCACCGTCTATGTCCGTACGGCGGCAGGCGAACGGACCGTCGGATCGTGGCAGGCCGGCGCGCCCGAAGAGGCCCTCGCCTACTTCCGGCGCAAGTACGACGCCCTGGTGACCGAGGTCGATCTGCTCGAGCAGCGGATCAAGACGACCGACCTGGCCGCCGCCCAGGCCGAGCACACCATCGCCCGGCTCCGCGAGGCCGTGACCGACGCGCACGCCGTCGGTGACCTCGACGGCCTCGGCCAGCGGCTCGACGGCCTGTCCTCGCTGCTCGGTGAGCGTCGCGAGCAGCTCAAGGTCGCCCGCGACCAGGCACGCGTCCAGGCCCGCGAGATCAAAGAGCGCATCGTCGCCGAGGCCGAGCGGATCGCGGTCGAGGAGACGCACTGGAAGAACGGCGGCGAACGCCTGCGCCAGCTCGTCGAGGAGTGGAAGGCCGCCGAGCGCGTCGACCGTCCCACCGAGACGGCGCTGTGGAAGCGGCTGTCCTCGGCTCGCAACTCCTTCACCAAGCGTCGCAAGGCGTACTTCTCTCACCTCGAGGTCGAACGTGAAGAGGCCCGTGCGGAGAAGGAACGCCTGGTCGCGGAGGCCGAAGCGCTGTCCGGCTCCACCGACTGGACCCCGACCGCCGCCGCGTACCGGGAGCTGATGCGTCAGTGGAAGGCGGCCGGACGCGCCTCCCGCGACGCCGAGGAGGAGCTGTGGGTGCGCTTCAAGGGCGCCCAGGACGCGTTCTTCTCGGCCCGGTCGGCGGTGTTCGCCGAGCGTGACGCGGAGTTCCACGAGCACGCCGAGGCCAAGGAGAAGCTCCTGGCCGAGGCGGAACGGCTGCTGCCCGTACGCGACGTGCGCGCCTCCCGGCAGACGCTGCGGTCGATCCAGGAGCGCTGGGAGGCCATCGGCATGGTCCCCCGCGACTTGCGGGACCGCATCGAGGGCCGGCTGCGCAAGATCGAGGAAGCGGTGCGCACCGCCGAGGAGTCCGAATGGCGGCGCACCAACCCCGAGGCCCGCGCCCGCGCGGAGGCGACCGTCTCCCAGCTGCGGACCTCTATCCAGCAGCTGGAGACACGCCTGGCCAAGGCACGCGACGCCGGTCGTGACAAGGACGTGAAGGACGCCGACGAGGCCCTGACGGCACGCCGCGCCTGGCTGGCCGAGGCCGAGCACACGCTGTCCGAACTCTCCTGAAGGGACGGCCTCGCCGCTGCGCGCGAGCGGGGCCGCCGCCTGTCGCGCTGAGGCCGCCCGTTCTCGAGGAGCGGCAGGTGTTGGTGAGGCGGAACAACACCGCCGGCCCGGAGAAACCTCAGCCGCATCACGGACCCGCCACGACGTGCGCCGGCGGGTGGGTCAGTCAGCTGGTGACGCGGTAGACGTCGTAGACGCCGTCGACGGAGCGCACCGCCTTGAGCACGTGCCCGAGGTGCTTGGGGTCGCCCATCTCGAAGCTGAACCGGCTCACCGCAACCCGGTCGCGGTTGGTCGTCACCGACGCCGACAAGATGTTCACGTGCTGGTCCGACAGCACCCGGGTGATGTCCGACAGCAGCCGAGGGCGGTCGAGCGCCTCGACCTGGATGGCCACCAGGAAGACCGAGTCCTCGCCCGGGGACCATTTCACGTCGACCATGCGGTCGGGCTGGGTCTGCAGGTTGGTGACGTTGACGCAGTCGATCCGGTGCACCGACACGCCGTTGCCGCGGGTGACGAAGCCGACGATCTCATCGCCGGGCACCGGAGTGCAGCACCGCGACAGGCGTACCCAGACATCCGGGTCACCCGCGACGACGACGCCGGGGTCGCCGGCCGGACGAGGCCGGTGCTTGCGGGTCGGAATGGCGGTCTCGGCGAGATCCTCCGCGGTGTCGCCGCCGAGGACGTCGACGAGCTTGCGGACGATGCTCTGGGCTGAGACGTGGCTCTCGCCGATCGCGGCGTACAGCGCGGACACGTCGGCGTAGTGCATGTCGTGCGCGAGCGTCAGCAGGGCCTCGCCGGACAGCATGCGCTGCAGCGGGAGGTTCTGCTTGCGCATCGCGCGGGCCAGCGACTCCTTGCCCTGCTCGATGGCGCTCTCGCGGCGTTCTTTGGAGAACCAGTGCTTGATCTTGTTACGGGCGCGGGCGCTCTTGACGAAGTGCAGCCAGTCGCGGCTGGGCCCGGCGTCCGGGGACTTGGAGGTGAAGATCTCCACGGTGTCGCCGTTGTCGAGGGTCGACTCCAGCGGGACGAGCCGGCCGTTGACGCGGGCGCCGATCGTGCGGTTTCCGACCTCGGTGTGGATGGCGTACGCGAAGTCCACCGGGGTCGCGCCCTGCGGCAGCGCGAGGACCTGGCCC
>JAOPYG010000009.1 GCA_025964685.1 Actinoallomurus sp.
GGGGGAACCCGGATGGGGGCCGGGCGGCCCGGCGGCGGAGGCGTCGGTCGCGTGCGCGGAATCGGTCATGAGGCATACCTACCGGACGACCGCCCCTCGAACCAACGAGGGGTGGCCGTATCGGCCGGTCGAGGAAGGTCTAGCCGGGCGGCGCCTGCCCCGCGGACGCGCCCAGCTCCGCGATCTGCAGGAAGCCCTGGGACGTCCCGGGGGCCCTGCTCGTCATGTCCATCTTCACGCTCGTGGTGCGGACCGGGTCGAAGGTGATGGTCGTCGGCTGGTTCGACCCGGCGGCCCACGTGACCTTCAGGTTTCGTACGGGGACATAGCGGCCGCCGCGCAGATAGGAGACCTCGATGGCGGCCGGGAGTCCGCGGTCGGCGCCCACGGTGAAGTACGGCGTGAGGGTGCCGACCGTACGGGCGTCCGGCCACGAGAGCGATACCCAGTCACGCGGGCGTGCCAGGCTGAACGCCGGCAGCAGCGCCGTCGCGCTCTTGTAGTAGTAGTCGGACCAGCCTCCGGAGGTCGTGACGCCGTCCAGCATGGCGGCCGGCACCGTGCCGGGCGCGCCCGAGTAGCTCGCGTCCGCGGTGACCGGCGCCGGGGTGGCGGGCGCCGCGCCGACCGACACCGGCGGGGCGGCCTTCGCGCCCGGTGTGCCGCCGGTGGTGCGGATGACGGTGGATGCGGGGCGCAGCCCGGGTGAGGTGACGGTGACGGTGATCGGACCGGGTGCCGGCGCGGACCGTACGATCGCCAGCGCCTTGCCGTTGAACGCCGTGCGGGACGGTGCCTTGTAGTTCTCCGCGCTCTCCTCGCGCCCGTTGTCCAGCCCGGCGAGCGACCCGCCGCTCACCGTGAAGTGGAGGAGATCGTCCGCGCCCGGAACGGTGACGCCGTGGGAGTCCACGACGTCGGCGGTGACATAGGACAGCGCCTTACCGTCGGCGGCGATCGTCCGGCGGTCAGGGGACAGCCGGACCGTGGACGGCGTGCCGGCCGTCCGCAGCACGTCGGTGGCGACGACCTTCCCGTCGCGGGTGGCGACGGCCTTCAGCGTGCCCGGCGTGAACGGGACGTCCCAGGTCAGGTGCAGCTTGCCCGCGCTGCCGTTCGGGCTGGTGTAGCTGCCCGGATAGGGCCCGGAGGTCACGGTCTTGTCGTCGTGCGTGGCCTCGGTCGTCTCCAGATACCTGCGTCCGTCCGCCGTCGTCTTCTGGTCGAACCTGCGGGTGCCCAGCGACCTGCCGTTCAGGTACAGCCGCACGGTGTCGGCGTTGGAGTAGGCCCAGACCTGCACGGGCTCGCCCGGCCGGTGGTCGGTCCAGTTCATCGGCAGCAGATGGACCATCGGCTGCGTCGTCCACTGGCTCTTGAACAGGTAGTACATGTCCTTCGGGAAGCCCGCGGTGTCGACCGCGCCGAAGAAGGACGCCTTCACCGGGAAGACGTTGTACGGCGTCGGCTCGCCGATGTAGTCCATGCCCGACCACAGGAACTCTCCGGCGAACCAGCCACGGTCGCGGTCCTTCTTCAGCCCGTACTCCCCGCTCATGGTCCACGAGGCCAGGTTGTTGTCGTAGGAGGAGGTGGCGCGCCGGCCCGGCGTGTGGTTCTCGCCGGTGTTCAGCTGCTGGGGATCCTGGTACGTGCCGCGGGTGGAGGTCTCCGAGGACGACTCGGACTCGAAGAAGAACTTGTCCGGGTAGCGGGCGTGCAGTCCGTCCACCGAGCCCGCGGTGTTGTAGTTGAGGCCGATGCCGTCGAGCAGCTGGAGGATCTGGTCCTGGGCCGATCCGGCGGCGGGCACGCTCCGGTACTTGTCCGACCCCATGACGATGGGCCGGGTGGTGTCGATCGACTTCACGTCGGCGATGAGCCGCTTGGCGATGGGCACACCGACGGAGACCGACGTCGAGTCGGGGATCTCGTTGCCGATGGACCACAGGACGACCGCCGGGGAGTTCTTGGCGGCGTCGACCATCTCCTTGATGTCGGAGTCGCTGTTCGCGTCGAAGAACCGGCCGTAGTCGTACTTGACCTTCGGGGTGCGCCAGGTGTCGAACGCCTCGACCATCATCACGATGCCGAGCTCCTGGCACACCTCCACCATCGCGGGCGAGGGCGGGTTGTGCGAGGTGCGGAAGGCGTTGACGCCCATGCTCTTCATGATCTTCATCTGCCGGTACAGCGCGTCCTTGGTGACGGCCGCCCCGAGCGCGCCTCCGTCGTGGTGCAGGTCGACGCCCTGCAGCTTGGTGCGCACGCCGTTGAGGGAGAACCCGCCGTCCGGGGCGAAGGTGGCCCAGCGGATGCCGAAGGGGGTCGTCGTGGTGTCGACGGTCCGGCCCGCGACGACCACGTCGGTTCGCAGCGTGTAGAGGTCGGGGTGCTCGGTCGACCACAGGGCGGGGTGTTCGACGCGGACGTCGGCCGTCGCGGTGCCGCCGCCCGTCACGTCGGTGGTGCGCTCCCCCACCGTACGGCCATGCGGATCCTGGACCTTGGAGACCACCTGCGCGGGTCCGCCGGCCACGTCCGTGCGCACGTGCACGTCCGCGTAGCCCGCCTTGACGGTCTGGGCCAGGTCCGGCGTGGTGACGAAGACGCCGTGCCGCTGGACGTGGACCGGATCGGTCATGGTCAGCTGGACGTCGCGGTAGATGCCGCTGCCGGAGTACCACCGGCTGCTGGGCAGCTGGTTCTGCACCTTGACCGCGAGCACGTTGGGCGTCGTGCCGTCGGTGTGCGCCAGCCCGGTCAGGTCGACGTCGAAGCCGGTGTAGCCGTACGGGTGGCTACCGACCTGGCGGCCGTTGACGTAGATGACCGAGTCCATGTAGACCCCGTCGAACTCCACGGAGATCTGCCGGTGCGCCATCGACGGCGGCAGCGTGAACGTCTTGCGGTACCACCCGAGCCCACCCTGCAGGAAGCCGGTGCCGCTGTCGGTGCCGCCCTCCGGCGTCGGGTCGCGCTCGATGCTCCAGTCGTGGGGAAGGTCCACGCGGCGCCAGGCGGAGTCGTCGTAGCCGGGATCCGGGGCGTGCGCGTACGCGCCGGTGGGGTCGGTGATGCCGGCCGGGTTGGCGAGGGCGAACCTCCAGTCCTGGTCGAAGTCCAGGCTCCGCCCCTCGCCCGACACGTGGACGGCACCGGGGGCGCCGGCCGCGACCGGTGAGGCGTGGGTACGGGCGCCCGCGGCCGCGGGCGGTACGGCGACCAGGCAGAGCAGGACGGCCGCGAGCAGCCGGACGGTGGTCACGGCGCGGAGGTTCCCGGACATCGTTGTCCTCTCAATGGTCGTCGCTGACCGACGTTCGACCTGCCGAACAAAGATCGTGAAGATGGGCCCTTGAGGATGCAATCGAACAGTCGAACCGTCAATCCTCGCGGCCGAGAAACATCGCGATGGCGCACGGTCCGCCCCGTCCGGGCACGGACGAGGCGGGCCGGCGCGTGACATCAGGGGGCGTCGACGATGCTGCGGCCGCTCATCGGGACCGCGACCGCGGCGCTCGCGTAGTCGGCCTCCACCCCGGCCTTCTCCGAGGCGTTGGGCGTGGCGTTCGCGCACGAGACGCCGCCGGTCGAGCCGGACATCAGCGACGAGCAGGGGCCGGGCTTCCTGTCCGGCAGCCCGAGGCTGTGACCGAGTTCGTGCGCCGCGATGCGGGTGGTGTTGTACCCCTCATCCACGGCCTGCCGCCCGAACCACACCGTGCCCTGCCGGCCTGGGCGGACCGGGCCGAGCGTGGACTGCGGCCAGCCGTCGAACGCGATGACCTTGATGTCGGCGCGCTGACCGGCGGTGGCCTCGACCAGGCGGACGTTCCGGACGCTGGAGTTCCAGGAGTTGGCGCCGGCGACGACGGCGCTCCTGAACTCCGCGGCCTGGCTGTCGTCGTAGTAGAGGGTCGTCGGCTGGAGTAGCGCGTGGGCGTGCGGGGCGGCGACGGGCGAGGCGTTCGCCGCCGGGACCACGGTGATCGAGAGGGTGAGCGCGGTGGCGCCGATGAGGGTGCGGGCGGCGGTGCGGTGCAGCATGGCGGGGGCCTTCCTCTGTTCAGGAACGGGCGGTGCCGCATGACCCGGGTCAGGTCCGCCTCAGCATATTTGTGCGACTTCGGCCCGACAAGACTGGTCATGCGGCGAAAGACCTCTTGTCACATAGCTGAATTCGGTGAGCGCCAGGAATGGACGCCATGATGCCGTGAAACGGTCAGCCAATTCCGCTGATCGCCTGGGGCTCGATGACGAAGATCACGCGTACCTGGTCGCGGCCGCCGTACCAGGGGTATGGCGTCCCGAGGTATCTCCGGGCGAGCGCCTCGATGTGCTCGGCCGCGCCATCGGTGGTGATCTCGAGCACCCGGCCGCGCACCTGGAAGTAACGCGAAGGTGCCTCCGGATCCGCGACGGCCACGGCCACCCGCGGGTCCCGCTCGATGTTCCTGGTCTTCACATGGCTCTGCACGCTGTTGATGAGCACGTGCTGGCCGTCGGTGTCGACCCAGGTCTGGGTGACCTGCGGCGAACCGTCGGCCATGACGGTGGCGAGGTGGCAGATGCTCGGCCGGCGCAGCAGCGTCAGGAGTTCGTCGGTGAGTTTCACGGTGATCTTTCAGCCGGTCGGACGGACGGACCACACCATGATCGACGATCTACCGATCACGGGACACGGCGCCTCAGCACGTCGAGTGGAACAGACCGCCGACCGGCCGCGACGCGGCCAGTTGGTTGTAGAGCTCGACGGCCTTCCGGGTCTCCTCCACGTGGACTTCGACGTGCCGGCTCCTGAGCAGGTCGAGTGTCTCCGGGCACGTGCCCAGCCGGAGTTCCATGCCGCGGCTCAGGACGACCACGGTGGCCCCGTGGTCGAGCAGATCGGTGACGTCGGCCGGCTGGATGCCGGGATCGTGGTGGGTGCCGGTCGCCGTCCAGTCCCAGGGCCGCCCTCCGCCCGGGTACAGGGCGAAGTCGCGGCCGGACCCCAGCCCCTCGACCTCCATGCGCCCCCACGAGATGCCGAGCACGCGAGGCGACCGGCTCTCGCTTTCGGGCGTCATCCCGCTCCCTGCGTACGTCGCGTCATGCCCGGTCGAGGCCGAGCCTGGTCAGCAACACCTCGACCGTCGGCGCCACGGTGATCCATCGGCCGTTCTGGAGCGTGAGGTAGATGACCCTGGGCTCGGCGCGCGACGGGCGGAAATCGAGGGCGAACGGCATGTCATACCCGAGATCCCCGATGAGGATCGACATCGTCGGATCGATGTCGCCGGGCGGTGACGCCTCGTCCGGCGAGCCGAGATACATCGGCAGCCGCGACTCGACGTCGGGCCAGCGGTGATTCTCGGCCTTCATGTATTCGAGCGTGTAGAAGCTTGGCTCCTGTGGCTTTTCCGTGAAGACCTGGGCCAGTTGGAGTTCGTCACCGGGCGGCGCCCAGCGCCCTTCCTCGATGGCCGAGCACAGGGCCTCGGGTAGGGGCAGACCGTTGATCTCGACGACGCTCATACGTCGGACCTCGCGGATCGTCCGGTCGTCCGGGCGAACGCATCCATGATCGGACCTCTCATGTGCTCGGGGACCTGAATTCCCTCGAACGACGGGTTGTACTGGTTGACGGAACGAGAGGTCCACCTGAATCCGAAGGAGCCGTCCCCCTTCATCACCGCGACGAACCCCACGTTACTGTCACGGTCGACGCCGAGCGTCTCGGAAAGGACATGGTTCACGTCGGAATGTCCGCCATATCTTTCCACACGGTTGACCGGAACCTCTCCTGAGCGAAGCAGGGTGTCGCCGCTCGGAAAGGCCAGGAACTTTCCGGACTCGTGGTTGTACACACCCGAGAATCCTGCTCCCTCTCCGAATCGGCCGACCGTGACCGCACTGTCGGTCTTGAGATTGGACAGCGCGTCCGCCGCGTGCGCCGGCGGCAACCCGTGACGCTCCACGACGTGCGCCGCCTGCCCGGCGTGGAGTACGGGCGGAACGGCGTGCGGCATCTCCGCGACCCGCGGGGTGTCGCGTACGGCCGCGCGCAGGAAGTCCAGGGCCGGACGGAAGAAGCCGGCCCCGAGCTGACGGCCTCCGCTAGCCATGAGCATCCCCGCTGAAGAAAGCCCGCCATGGTCCGGTCACCGGTGGACCGCCCCCGCGGGAGCGCTCCGATGGTCGCGCGGTCCGACTCTAGCCAGAACGGCCGCCCTCCGTACATCATCCGGCGCCCGCGGCCGGGCTCATGCCCGGGCGGGATGGGCAAGGGGCTCGCCTCGGAGGTAGTGGCCGACGTCCTCGGCGAGGATCCGCGCCGCGTTGGCGGCGGTCTGCCGGCTCGCGCCGGCCAGGTGCGGTGTCAGCACGACGCCGGGGGTGGTGAGCAGCCGAGAGCCGGCCGGGATCGGCTCCTCGGGGAACACGTCGAACGCGGCGCCGAACAGGTGCCCGCCGTCGATCGCGTCGCAGACGGCGTCGTAGTCCAGCAGTGCGCCCCGCGCGCAGTTGACGACGATCGCGCCGGCCGGCATGGCGGCGAGCTGCGGCGCGCCGATCATCCCGGTGGTCTCCGGGGTGACACGGGCGTGCAGCGTGACGACCTGCGCGCGGGACAGCAGCTCGTCCAGGGTCACGAGTTCGGCGACGGCGCTCTCGGTGACGTACGGGTCGTGGAGGAGCACGTGCGCGCCGAAGGCGGCGAGCAGTTCGGCGACCCGGTGCCCGACCGCGCCACCGCCGACCAGGCCCACCGTGCTGCCGCGGAGTTCGGTGCCGACGTCGTCGTAGCGGTAGTAGTCGCTGCGCCACCGGCCGGCGGCCAGCTCGGCGTGGGTCTGCGGGATGCGGCGCGCGGCGGCCAGGATCATGCCGAGCGTGTGCTCGGCCGTGGCGCCCGCGTTGCGGCCGGGCGCGCAGCTGACGGCGACGCCGTGCTCGGCCGCGGCCCGCAGGTTGGCGTTGACCGGGCCGCCGCGGCCGATGCCGATCAGCTTGAGGCTCGGGCTCGCCTCGATGACGCGGCGGGTCAGCGGAGCCATCTGGGTCAGGCAGATCTCGGCGTCCCCCAGTGCGTCGATGAGCTGTTCCTCGGTGCCGGACGCCTCGTCGACCTCGGCCACCCGCCCGAACGGCACCAGCGGCCAGTCCAGGGTGAGCTCGGCGAACTCCAGGTCACCGGCGACCTGCTCCCGTAGGGCGTCGATGAGCAGCCGGTTGAGGACGAAGTGGTCTCCGGCCGCGAGCACGCGGGTGGTCATAGGGTCCTTTCTCGTACGGCCTTGACGGCCTCGATGGGCGTGTTGAACTCCAGCAGCGCGGCCTGCCGGTCCAACCCGCCCGGCGGACGGGTCAGGCTGATCTCGGTCAGGCCGCAGTTGCGCAGCGCCGGGAAGATCCGCCGATAGTCGCGAAGGGGCACGCCGATCAGTTCGCACAGCGCGAGCCGGATCGCGGTGGTGTGCGCGACGACGAGGATCCGGTCCTCGGGATACCGGTCCGCGAGCTCGAAGAGGCAGCCGGTGAACCGGCGCACCGCCTCGGTCGGGTCCTCTCCGCCGGGCAGGTGGTCGGTGACCGGGTCGGCGCGGAACGCCTGGAGCGCCTCGGGGAACCGCTCGTGCATCTCGGCCGACGTGAGGCCCTCGCCGTGCCCGAAGTCCAGTTCGCGCAGCCGCTCGTCCACGTGCGGCCGGACGCCTATCGCCTCGGCGCAGGGGGTGGCGGTGAGCTGGGCGCGGGTCAGGGTGGAGGTCCATACGGCGGCGAGCCGGGCGGTACGGGCCCAGGCCGCGAGCTGCTGCGCCTGCTCCAGGCCGCGCGTGGTCAGGGCGATGTCGCTGACGCCCGCGTAGCGGTTCTCCGCGTGCCACTCCGTCTCTCCGTGCCGGACCAGGACGAGCTGGGTCATCGTGGCGTCCCCCTCTGCGTTCGCGCCGCCCGCGTGCGTGCGTGGGCGGCCGTCGGTGCGGGCAGCCAGCCGCGCCGCTCCAGCTCACCTACCAGCCGCAGGTAGGCCTCATCGAACCGGCCGGACCCGGGCCCTGGGTCAATCGTCTCGCGGACCGCGACCATCGCCGCGGCGACCTCCGCGACCCGGCGGCCGGGTGAGGCGGCCAGGACGGCGGCGCCGAGCGCGGCCTCGGGATGGGCCGGCAGGATCACCGGCCGCCCGAGCACGTCGGCGCGGAGCCGGCACCAGTACGCGCTGCGGGCCGCGCCGCCGGTGAGGGTCAGGTCACCGCCGGTCGGCGCGCCCAGCAGGTCGAGGTGGTCGAAGCAGAGCCGTTCGAGGTACGCGACGCCCTGCAGGATCGCGGCGTAGTCGTCGGTCTCGTCGCCGGTGCCGCCGAGCAGGAAGCCGCGCGCGTCCGGCGCGGCGAACGGGAACCGCTCGCCCGGCGAGACCAGCGGGTACGCGAGGGCGCGCGCGGGTTCGTGCCGGGCGGCCAGGCGGTCCAGTTCGCGCAGGTCACGACCGGGGAAGTCGCGGGAGATGGCGCCGGCTCCGGTGCTCGACGCGCCGCCGGGCAGCCACTCGCCGTCCGGCGCGCGGTGAGAGTACACCGCGCCGTAAGGGTCGTGCACGAGCTCACTGGTGACGCCCTTGAGCACGAGCGTGGTACCGAGCACGGAGTTCCAGGAACCCGCGGTCAACCGGCCGGCGCCGAGCTGCGCGGCGCAGCCGTCGGTCATGCCGGCGACGATCGGCGTGCCCTCGGGGATGCCGGTGACCTCGGCCGCGGCCGCGCAGACGGCACCGAGCGGGGTGCCGGAGCGTACGAGCGGCGGGAGCACCTCGGCGGGTACGCCGAGCGCGTCGAGGACGTCGGCCGGCCAGCGTTCGTCGATCAGGTGGGCGCCGGTCTTCAGCGCGTTGCTCAGATCGGCGGGCACCGGATGCCCGGCCAGTCGCCGGTTGACGAAGTCGGCCTGGTGAGCGAGGTAAGCCGGTCCGCGGTGGCGCTCCAGCAGCCAGAGCAGCTTCGGCAGCGCCCAGGCCGGCTGCATCCGCCGGTAGCCGAGCTCCTGCCAGAGCTCCGCGCCGGCCTCGTTGACCCGCTCGGCCTCCGCGGCCGCGCGCGTGTCGTCGTACATCAGGCCCGGCGTGAGCGGGGTCCCGTCGCGGTCGGTGAGCAGGATCGTGCCGGACGTGCCGTCCACGGCGACGGCTCGCACGGCGCCGGGCCGCACGCCGTCGAGCGCACGCCCGCAGGCCGTGGCGACCGCCCGCCACCAGTCCTCGGGGTCCTGCTCGTGCCGGCCCTCCTCGCGCCGGCCGGTCAGGGCGTGCGCGCCGGAGCCGGCGATCTCACCGGTGGCCGTCACGGCGAGCGCGCGGACGCTCTGCGTGCCCAGGTCGATGCCGAGCCAGACGGCCTCGGTCATACGTCGCCCCGGAGAGTGGCGAGCGTCGGCCAGGCCGCCGCGGTGGCGTTCCGCACGGTGAGGAACGCCTCGTACGCGCCGGCGTACCGCGCGACGCGTGCGGGGTCGGGATCGAAGACGTCGCCGGGCCTGATGTAGGCGTCGGCGGCCTCGCGTTCGCTCGCCGCCCGGCCGGTGGCCACCGCCGCGACCAGGAACGCGCCGCGGGCGCCGGCCTCGGCGTCCGCCGTGCGCACGACGGGGACGCCGGTGACGTCGGCGAGCATCCGCAGCCAGCTCGGGCTGGCCGAGCCTCCGCCGCTGACCCGCAGCTCGACCGGCCGCGCCCCTGAGGCGGCCATGCAGTCGCGGATCACCAGGCAGAGGCCCTCGAGCACGGCGCGGGCGAGGTGCTCGCGGTCGTGGTCGATGGACAGCCCGAGGAACGACCCGCGCGCCCGCGAGTCGAGGAACGGCGCCCGCTCCCCCGCCGGCGACAGGTACGGCAGGAACACCAGGCCGTCCGCGCCCGGCGGGCAGCGGTCGGCCAGCGCGGACAGGGCGGCCGGGTCGTCGCCGAGGCCCAGCATCCGGCAGGCCCAGTCGATCACCTGGCCGCCGGCCAGCGTCGGGAACGCCCGCAGGTACCGCCCGCGGAGCGCCACGGTGAGCCCGGACGGGTCGCCGTCGAGCTGCGGCTCCTCCAGCACGATCTCGGTGCACAGCGTGGTGCCCAGGATGGTGCACGCCTGGCCGGGATCGATCGCGCCGACGCCGATCGCGGTGGAGGCCACGTCGTACGGCGCGAGCACCACGGGCGTGCCCTCGGCCAGCCCCAGCTCGCGTGCGGCGGAGGCGGTCAGCGGCGCGGCCCGCCGGTCGTCGCCGCGCAGGTCGGGCAGCAGTGGGCGGGCCCATTCCATGCCGTACATGCCGAACAGCTCATCGGAGTAGCGGCGTTCGCGGATGTCCATGAAGGGCGCCGAGCCGTCCGACTCGTCGGCGGCCGGCCGGCCGGTGAGGCGCGCGAAGATCCAGCCACCGCAGGTCAGCGAGGCGGCGGAACGCGCCAGCCGGTCCGGGTCATGCTCGCGCAGCCAGCTCAGGATCGCGTTGGGCAGGCCGGCGAAGGTCAGCGAGCCGTTGAGCCGGAACGCCCGGTCCAGGACGCCGTCGCGGGACCATCGCTCGACGATCGACGCCGCCCGTCCGTCGTTCCACAGGATGGCCGGGCCGGTCGGCTCGCCCGCCGCGTCCACCAGCCAGCTCCCGTCGCCCTGCGCGGTCAGCGCCAGGTGGCTCACCGGTGCGTCGAGGCGTTCGAGCACGCGCCGCACACCGGCCGCGACGGCCTGCCAGACCTCGGTCAGGTCCTGCTCGGCGTGGCCGGGCGCCGGGCGGCGCACGGTGGTGTTCCGGCGTTCGACCACGAGCTCGGCGCCGTCATCGCCGTACCCCACCGCTTTGATCATCGTGGTACCCGCGTCCACGCAGATGACCGCCATGGCTGTTTCCTTCCCCTCGTCTCATGCCCGGCCGTGGGAGGCGCGTGACCGCCGGGCCACCGCGTCGAGTGCCACCGCGAGCAGCAGCACCGCTCCGGTGACCATGTAGCGGTAGGAGGAGTCGAGGTTCAGCAGGGTGAGCCCGCTGGAGATCGACTGGATGACGACGATGCCGAACAGTGCGGCGAACGCGCTGCCGCGCCCGCCGAACAGGCTGGTGCCGCCGATCACCACGGCGGCGATCGCGTTGAGGTTGACGTCGCCGCCGCCGCTGCTCTGGTTGGCCGCGGCCAGCCGGGCGGCGGCGAGCACTCCGCCGATCGCGGCGAGCGTGGTGCACAGCACGAACGCGGAGGTGTAGACCGCCTTCACGTTGATGCCCGCCCGGCGGGCCGCCTCGACGTTGCCGCCCACCGCGTAGACCGACTTGCCGAACTTCGTGCGCGTCAGCACGTAGTGCGTCACCAGGACGAGCCCGAGGAACAGCACGAACATCCAGCCGACGCCGCGCGTGCGGCCCAGGTACCAGACGGCCAGCCCGAGCCCGGCCAGCAGCGCGACGCTGCGCAGGAGCAGGCCGCGTGTCGAGGCCGCCGGCAGAGAGGCGCGGCGGCGCTCCCCGGCGCGCAGGTAACCGGTGACGAACAGCCCGGCCGCCGCGATCACGGCCAGCGCGTACGACAGCCCGGCGGGCATGAAGTCGAGCTGGGCGAAGGTGACCAGCCCGGAGTCGTACGGCAGGTTGATCGAGCCCGCGGCGCCGAGCACCCAGAGTTGCAGGCCGAGAAAGCCGAGCAGGCCGGCGAGCGTGATGACGAAGCTGGGCACGCCGAGCCGGTTGAACACCTGGGCGTACAGCCAGCCGATCACCGCGGCGGTGACCACGGCGGCGGGTACGGCCAGCCAGGGCGACATGCCGTGGCCGACGAAGAGGATGGCGGTGACCGCCGCGGCCATCCCGCTCAGCGAGCCGACCGACAGGTCGATCTGCCCCACCAGGAGCATGAACCCGACGCCGAGCGCGATGACGCCGACCGGCACGCACTCCAGCGTGAGGTTGACCAGGTTGGTGCTGGACAGGAAGACGGGGTTGAGGATCTGCATGACCGTCCAGATCACCACCAGGCCGACCACGACCGGCAGGACGCCGAGGTCGCCGCCGCGGAAACGGCCGGCCAGGGCGCGCAGCCCGCCGGAGCCCTCCGGTACGTGGTTCTCGTGCTGGGTAGGTGGGGGCGCGGTGCCGAGGTCACTCATCGTCGGGTCCCTCCTTCGTGGCCGCGGTGGTGCGGCGGGCGCGCCTGGCGCGCCGGGTCACCGCGTTGTCGGCGGCGCCGGTGATGGCCGTGACGATCTGCTCCGAGGAGGTCTCGAGCGGGTCGAAGACCCCGTTGTTGCGGCCGAGGCGCAGCACGGCCACCGTGTCGGCGACCGCGAGCACGTCCGCCATGTTGTGGCTGATCATGATCACTCCGTGGCCGCGCTCGCGCAGGCGGTCGATCAGGTTGAGCACCTCGGCGGTCTGCGCCACGCCCAGCGCCGCGGTGGGCTCGTCGAGGATGACGACCTTCGGGTCACCGAGCAGGGAACGCGCGATCGCGACGGTCTGCCGCTGGCCGCCCGACAGCGCGGCGACCGGGATGCGCACCGTCGGGATCTTGGCCGAGAGCTGGTCGAGCAGCTCTCGGGAACGCACCTCCATGGCCACGTCGTTGAGCCGCAACGCGCGCAGCTCCCGGCCGAGGAAGAGGTTCTCGATCACGTTGAGGTTCTCGCAGAGCGCGAGGTCCTGGAAGACGGTGGCGATGCCGAGCTGCTGCGCCGCGGCCGGACTCGCGATGGTCACCGTCCTGGACTCGAACGTGATGGTTCCCGCGTCGGGCGGATAGACGCCGGACAGCACCTTGACCAGGGTGGACTTGCCGGCGCCGTTGTCACCTACGACGGCGACGACCTCGCCGGCCGCGACGTCGAGATTCACGTCGGTGAGCGCGGCGACGGCGCCGAAGGTCTTGCTGATACCCCGCAGTGACAGCAGCGTGGCCGGCTGGGAGGGCGATGGGGACATGACGATCCTTCGTGGATACGGCCTTCTGGGTGGAGCCGCCGGCTCTTGGGGCCAGGGCCGGCGGAGCCGCTACTTGATGCCGAGCTTCGCGCAGGCCGCGGCGTACGTCTGGGTGCAGACGTCGGCGACCTTGAGGGCGCCGCCGGGACCGAGCAGCACCGTGCCGATGTTCTGCTGGGTGACCACGGTCGGGGTGAAAAGCTGCGACGGCGTGTTGAACAGCGTGGTCTGCCCCGCGGGCGGCTTGTTCCGCAGGAACTGGTCCGTAACGGTCGCCGCCGCCTCCGCGACGATCTTGATCGGCTTGGAGATGGTGTTGTACTGGTCACCGGCGATGATCCGCTGCGCCGCGGCGAGCTCGGCGTCGTTTCCGGTCACCGGTGGCACGGGGTTGGTGCCGGCCGCTTTGAACGCCGCGATCGCGCCGCCGCCGGTGCCGTCGTTGGCGGCGACCACTCCGGCGATCTGACCGCCGAACTTGCTGATCTGCCCGCTCACCCAGTCCTGTGCCTTGGCCGGCTCCCAGCCGGGGGTGTCGTACTCGGCGAGCAGCTTGAGCCCGCTGGTGTCGACGGAGCTGTGGATGCCCTTCTTGATGAGGCCGGCCGCGGCGTCCGTCGGCGAGCCGTTGACCTCCAGGATGCCGCCCTTGGCCTTCTTCTCCTTGAGGTGGTCGACGAGCGACTGGGCGATCAGCGCGCCGATCTTCTGGTTGTCGAACGAGATGTAGTAGTCGGCCTTGGTCGCCGGGATCGGCCGGTCGTAGGCGATCACCGCCACCTTCTGCGACTGCGCGTTGCGCACGATCGATGCGGCCGCCGCGGAGTCCACCGGGTCGATGACGATGGCCTTGACGCCCTGGGCCAGCACGGAGCTGGCCTGCTGCTGCTGCTTCGCGGCGTCGGCACCGGCGTTCTGGTAGAGCACCGTGCATCCCGGGCAGAGCTGCTTCATCTTGGCCTTGAACAGCGGCGCGTCGTACAGCTCGTAGCGGGTCGAGGCGATGTCCGGCATCAGGAAAGCGATCTTGGCGTTCTCGGCGCCGCCGGTGCCACCTGAGCCACCGGACGAGCAGGCCGTGAGCGCGGTGAGGGCGACCAGGGCGGCCGCGGCGGCGGCCGTTCTGGGCAGGTGCTTCTTCACGTTGTCCTCCAGTGAAGGGGGGGCGAGGAGGCAGGGCGGCCATCGGGTCACCGCCTGACGTGAAGAACAGAACACCCAGAGCCCGAAGCGTGTCAACAATTTGCGCGCATTTAACAGGAGATCGCGTTAACTCGTGTTAAGAAGCGTCGCCCCTCAACAGCGCACCACCAGGGCGCACACCGCTCCAACTGGGCTGTTACCGCATCAACCGGTGTATGTTACTTTCCACGCCAACATCACATCGAGGCGCACACGGGGGAAGGAGCCCAGGTGGCAGAGGACGCGACGGCGCCGGCCGCGAGCGACGGCGCGGGCTCGCGGGACCGCCGGGAGAAGATCCGCCAGCGCGTGGCGGAGGACGGGTTCGTCCAGATCAAAGCCCTCGCCGAGACGCACGACGTGAGCGTGATGACCATCCACCGCGATCTCGACGTCCTGCAGAGCAAGGGCTGGCTGCGCAAGATCCGCGGCGGGGCCACCGCACAGCCGTCCGCGATCTACCACGGCGACGTACGCCACCGCCTCCAGTCGATGGCCGACGCGAAGCGGCAGCTCGCCGACACCGCCGTCGGTCTCGTCTCCCCCGGCGCATCGATCATGATCGACGAGAGCACCACCGGCCTGTCGGTCGCCGAGCTGCTGCCTGCGCACGGCCCGCTCACCGTGATCACGAACTTCCTGGCCGCGGTCAACCTGCTGGCCGGCAAGCCCGGCATCGACCTCATCACGCTCGGCGGCGCGTACTACCCGGCCTACGACGCCTTCCTCGGTCTGCGCACCTGCGAGGCCATCCGGTCACTCCACGCCGACGTGCTCTTCATGTCCACGACCGCGATCACCAACGGCCACTGCTATCACCAGTCGCAGGAGACGGTCGCGGTCAAGCGGGCGCTGATGGACTCCGCCGACCGGCGCGTGCTGCTGGTGGACCACAGCAAGTTCGCCAAGAACGGCCTGCACCAGCTCGCCCCGCTGACCGCCTTCGACCTGGTCGTCGTGGACGCGGGCACCCCGGAGGACGAGCTGGCGGCCCTGCGTACGCGCGGCGTCCCTCTGTACGTCGCCGGCTCGGACGCGCCTCTGCCCTAGTCGTCGTCCTTGTCGTCGTCCTTGTCCTTGTCCTTCTCGGCGAGCTCCTCGACCGCGACCGCCACGCTGATGACCAGCGGGACGTCGGGGTGGTCGATCTCGATGCCGTAGCTCTCCCGGATGCGGAACCACTTGCGAGAGGTCCGCGCGACCACACCCTCCTCGCTCTCGATCTCGTAGTTCTTCTCGATGATGTCGCCGGTCGCCGTCCACTCCTGCCCGTCGGCGAGCTCGATCGTCATCCGGTGACGGAGCGGGCTGATCAGCTTCTTGCGAACCTTGGCCACCGCGTCACCGTCGCGCGCGACGACCATCGTGTCGCGGACACTGATCATCTTCTTCTTGATGACGGTGAGGACCTCGCCTCCGGCGTCCTTGAGCTCGAAGGTCTGCCGCAGCCGCAACGCCTTCCCGTCGACCAGGAAGGCGCGCTGCCCCGTCTCGTCCTCGATCCAGTAGTCCTCGCCGATAGCGAACATGCGTTCGCGCATCATGAATTTCATGCCGTCTCCTCGATCCGCTCATCGCCGACGAGACCAGGATGGCAGCAAAAGCAGGCGCCGCTTTTGAGCGTCACCGGGAGTGAGGATTCGGTAACACCCTTTTTGTCCGGATGACACTGATCGGTAATGGCCGCTCGCTGAAGTAGGGGTCACTCGCACCCGACGGCGAGGTGGCAGCGGCGACCTCGGCGTCCTCGTCAGGAGGACCTCATGCCTGAGCCGTACTCTCCCACGCGCGAGCCGGGCGGTGAAAGCCGGCGCGGCCGCTCCCCCGCCACCGCGGCCCCACGCCGCGGGAACGGAGCCCAGCGGTGAGCGCGCCCCGTCTCGCGGGCGCCCACCACCCGGTGGCCGTGGTCGGCGGCGGCCAGGCCGGGCTGTCGATCAGCTACTGTCTCCGCGAGCGCGGCATCGAGCACGTCGTCGTCGAGGCCGGCCGGGTCGCGGGCGAATGGCGTGAGCGCCGCTGGGACACCTTCTGCCTGGTCACCCCGAACTGGCAGTGCAAGCTGCCCGGCTTCCCCTATCGCGGACCCGATCCCGACGGGTTCATGGTCCGCGACGAGATCGTGCGGTACCTCGAGGACTATGTGGCGTTCGTCCGGCCACCGCTGGTCGAGGAGGTGTCCGTCACCGCGCTCCGGCGCGCCGCGGACGGGGTCTTCCACCTGAGGACCACCGACGGCGACTTCACCGCCGACCAGGTCGTGGTCGCCACCGGCCCGTACCACCTGCCTTCGGTGCCGCGGATGGCCGAGCGTCTGCCCCCGGACGTCGAACAGGTCCACTCCTCGCGCTACCGCGGTCCCGGCCGGCTGCCCGACGGCGGCGTGCTGGTGGTCGGCACCGGCCAGTCCGGCTGCCAGATCGCCGAGGACCTCCATCTGGCCGGCCGCCAGGTCCATCTGGCGGTCGGCGGCGCGCCGCGCGTGGCCCGTTTCTACCGGGGCCGCGACTGCGTGGCCTGGCTGGACGAAATGGGGCACTACGCCAAGAGCATTGAGGACTTCGATGACGCCGGCGCGGTACGGATGCGGGTCAACCACTACGTCACCGGCCGGGACGGCGGGCGCGACATCGACCTGCGGGCCTTCGCCCGTGACGGCATGCGGTTGTACGGGCGGCTGACCGACGTCACCGGCACCGGGCTGGAGTTCGCCGACGACCTCAAGGTGAACCTCGACCGGGCCGACGCGGTGGCCGAGGGGATCAAGGACGCCATCGACGCCCACATCGAGGCGAACCGCATCACCGCGCCCCACCAGGCGCGGTACGTGCCGGTCTGGGAGCCGGACGAGCAGCCGGAGTCCCTGGACCTGTCCACGGCGGGCATCACCTCGGTGGTCTGGGCGACCGGTTTCGTGCGCGACCACCGGTGGATCGAGATCCCCGTCTTCGACGGCCGCGGCTACCCGATGCACTGGCGCGGCGCCACCGGCTGTCCCGGCCTGTACTTCCTCGGGCTGCCCTGGCAGTACTCCTGGGGCTCCGGCCGGTTCGAGGCGGTGGGCCGCGACGCGGAGTTCCTCGCCGCGCACATCGACGCCTCGCGCCGCTTCGCCGACGTGTGCGGCACCCTCACCGGCGCGCCCACCGAGCTCACCGCCGCCCTCCCGATCGGCTGAGGCAGGTCACGGACATGGTCTTCGACGCCCACCGCCACATCGGCGCGCTGCCCGCGTACCCCTTCTACGGCGGTCCCCCGGTCAGTCCCGACACCACCGCGCGCGCCACGGTCAAGCAGCTGATCGCCGACCTCGACGCCGAGGGCACCGGACGCGCTCTGGTGATCCCGAACTACGGCGTGCCGGATCCGGACATCGCCTTCTCCTTCAACGAGCTCGCCGTCGAGGCGGCGCAGTCCGATGACCGGATCCGCGCCGGCCTGTGGGTGTCGCCCCGCCCCGAGGACGAGGACCGGACCGAGCGGGCCCTCACGCTGGCCGCCGAGGAGGGCGTACGGGCCCTGAAGCTGAGCTTCCTGCTGGGCGGCCGCGCCACCGACCCCACCTGCCGGCCACTGCTCGACCGGGTCTTCGACACGGCAGAGCGCCTGGGCCTGGTCGTCCACGTCCACACCTCGCCCGGAGCCGCCTCGGACATCGACGAGGTCGGCAACCTGGTCGAGTGGTACGCGGACCGGGTCCGCGTGCACCTGGTGCACTTCGGCGGCGGCATGAGCGGCCACATCAAACTCGCCGGCTCACGGTTCTTCGACTGGATCGCGGCCGGCAAGCAGGTCTACACCGACCTGTCCTGGGCGATCGGCTTCGCCCCGTACTGGCTGGCGCGGGAGGTCGAACGCCGCGGCGCCGGCCACGACCGGATCCTGTTCGCCAGCGACCAGCCGTGGGGTGACTTCGCGGGCGAACACGCCCGGATGACCGCCGCGGCCGGCGGGGGCGAGCTCGCCGAGCTCGTCTTCCACGGCACCTTCACCGCCCTCTACGACTGACCCGACCCCGAGAAAGGAAGAACGATGTCCGAAACCGCCGAGCTGACCGACGTCGAGACCAAGAGCATGGACGAGATCCCCCATCCGTCCCTGCCCGAGGGCTCCAGCATCTACGGGTCGACCAAGGTCTTCCCCGACTACAAGGCCGAGGACGGCGAGACGTACTTCACCCTCGTCCACGGCATCGCGCACGAGTCGTCGGTGTCCTTCGTCGCCGTCCTGCAGGCCACCCGAGCCCTGCGCAAGGGGTTCGAAACCGCCATCTACTTCTACGGCCCCGGTTCGCTCAACTGCCTGGCCACGCGCGGCTTCCCGACCACCGGCAACTCCGCGTTCCCCGGGGAGCACAACATCAACAACCAGCTGAAGACCTTCATCGCCGAGGGCGGCAAGGTCTACTGCTGCCGGTTCGGCCTGTCCCTGCACGGCGCCCGCGAGGAGGACCTCATCGAGGGCGTGATCCCCACCCATCCGCTGGACGTCCAGGACGCGCTGATCCACTACGCGCGCAAGGGCGCCATCATCAACTCCACCTACCAGTTGTAAGGGGGTGCCGTGAGCGTTGGCACCGACAGGCCCGCGACGGTAGACGTGCGGATCATGACCCGCGCCGAACTCGCCCTCCACGGGGTCCGATCACCGGCGCCCGTCCGGCGGCCGGACGGCGCGGGCCCCAGCGACGACGGCCACGTCCTGGTCGACGGTGCCAACGCCGCGCTGCCCACCAACCCGCACAGCCCCTACACGGTCCGCGACGGCACGGTCTGGCTCGGCGAGCAGGACACCGGGATCTCCCTGATCCCCGTACGCCGGCCGAGGTTCTATGACCTCACGACCGCGGACGGTGTGTCGTACGAGCAGATCGCCCGGCTGCACGGGGCGGACGTGCTCGCCACCACGGTGGTGCAGACCTGCATCCGCTACGCGGAGTCCGAACGCTGCCGCTTCTGCACCATCGAGGAGTCGCTCCGCTCCGGCGCGACGGTCGCGGCCAAGACCCCGGCGCAGCTCGCCGAGGTCGCCGAGGCGGCGGTCCGGCTCGACGGCGTCCGGCAGATGGTGATGACCACCGGCACCACGACCGGCCCCGACCGCGGCGCCCGCGCTCTCGTCCGCTCGGTGCGCGCCGTGCTGGAGGCGGTGCCGGGACTGCCGATCCAGGTGCAGTGTGAACCCCCCGGCGAGACCTGGATCCGCGCGCTGCGCGAGGCCGGGGCCACCGCGATCGGCATCCACGTCGAGGCGCTGGACCAGAGGATCCGGCGGCGGTGGATGCCGGGCAAGTCGACCGTCGCGATGGCGGAGTACGAGGCCGCCTGGGACGAGGCGGTGCGCGTCTTCGGGCCCAACCGCGTCTCGACCTACCTCCTGGTCGGGCTCGGTGAGAACCCGGACGAACTGGTCGAGGGCGCGGGACGGCTCATCGACCGGGGCGTGTACCCGTTCGTCGTGCCGTTCCGCCCGATGGCCGGCACGCTCGCCGCCCGTGACGGCGTCGGCGCACCCGACGCCGAGGTGCTGCGGTACGTCACCGAGCGCGTGGCCGCGAGGCTGCGGGCCGCGGGGATGCGCGGCGCCGACCAGAAGGCCGGCTGCGCCGCCTGCGGGGCCTGCAGCGTGTTGTCCACGGCCGGCGGGTGAGGGCGTGTTCCTCGACGGCACTGACACCGCGCCGGCACTGATCAAGGACACAGGGGACATCCTGCTCCTGCTCGGCGACCGCAGCACGCTGGCCCGGCAGCCGCGGATCCGCGTCGAGCAGGCCGGCGACGCGGCCTCGCTCGGCGCCTACCGGGCGCTACGCCGGGCGGTGTTCGTCCATGAGCAGGGCCTGTACGAGCGGCATGACCTCGACGACCGGGACGACGATCCGCGCACGCTGGTACTGCTGGCGCGTGACCGCGACGGTGCGGTGGTGGGCGGCGTCCGCCTCGGGCCCGTCGCGGACGGCCCCGACATCGGCTGGTGGGCCGGTGGCCGGCTGGCGGTGGCGCCCGCCGCCCGCCGGCTCGGCGGTGTCGGCGCGGCACTCGTACGTGCCGCGTGCGCCCGCGCCGAGGCGGAGGGCGTGCTGCGCTTCGACGCCACGGTCCAGGCACGGGGCGAGGTGCTCTTCACCCGGATCGGCTGGCAGCGGGTGGGTCCGGTGACGGTCGCCGGCGCCCCGCACGTGCTCATGCGATGGCCGATCGGCCGGATCGCCGAGCACGCCTCGGCGGCGAAGACGGCCCTCGGCCCGCTGCTGGCGGGGTTCGCCGCCGGAGCGGGCGCACGGCGGGCCACGCTTGGCGGAGCCGGTTTCGTCGGGGACGACGGTGCCCCGGTGCCCGGCACCGACGTCGTCGCGGCCTGCGACGCGATCGTGCCGTCCATGGTCGAACGTGACCCGGATTGGGCCGGCTGGTGCTCGGTGCTCGTCAACGTCAACGACCTGTCCGCGATGGGCGCGGCGCCGGTCGGGCTGCTCGACGCCCTCGGCGCCCGCGACGCCTCGCACGCCGGCCGGGTCCTCGCGGGACTCCGGCGGGCGGCCGACGCGTACGGCGTGCCCGTGCTGGGCGGCCATACCCAGCTCGGTGTACCGGCCGCGCTGTCGGTGACCGCGCTGGGCCGTGCCCGGCATCCGGTGGCGGGCGGCGGCGGCCGCCCCGGGCACGCCGTACGCCTCACCGCCGATCTCGGCGGCGCGTGGCGCACCGGCTACCGGGGCCGGCAGTGGGACTCCACCACCCACCGGCGTGCCGATGAGCTCCGGACGCTGGTCGGCGCCGTGGCCGCGGCCCGTCCGGCCGCCGCCAAGGACGTGTCGATGGCCGGGATCGCCGGCACCCTCGGCATGCTCGCCGAGGCGAGCGGCTGCCGCGCCGTACTCGATGTGGCCCGCGTACCCCGTCCGTCCGGCGCGTCGGCCGGGGACTGGCTGACCTGCTTCCCCGGTTTCGCGATGCTCACCGCCGACGATGTGGGCACGCTTCCGCTTCCCGCGGGTCCGGCGGCCGGCGCGGAGTGCGGGGAGCTGACCGCAGGACGTGGCGTCGGCCTGCGCTGGCCCGACGGACAGATCACCGAAGCGGTCACCGGCCCGGTGACCGGAATGGGGACGGCATGACCACCCTTCGTTTGGCCGCTGTCGCCGCCGAGTTCGGCCGTGACCTCGAAGAGGACTTCGCCACCGTCGAGGGGGTGATCAAGCAGGCAAGGGACCGGGACGTACGGCTCCTGGCGCTGCCCGAGGCCTGCCTCGGCGGCTATCTCCTCAGCCTCGACGACAGCGACGACGACGGGGGGCCGCCCCCGCTCGCCGTCGACGGCCCGGAGATCCGCCGGCTCGCGGCGCTCGCCGGCGAGATGACCGTGGTCGCGGGCTACTGCGAGGCCGCGGATGACACCCGCTACAACAGCGTCGTCTGCGTCAACGGCGACGGCGTGCTCGGCAACCACCGCAAGGTCCACCAGCCGCTCAGCGAGGACGCGAACTACTCGTCCGGTGACCGGTTCCACGCCTTCGACACCCCGGTCGGCCGGATCGGCATGATGATCTGTTACGACAAGGCCTTTCCCGAGTCGGCCCGTGCCATCGCCCTCGACGGCGCCCAGATCGGCGTCTGCGTCTCGGCCTGGCCGGGTGCGAGGACCAACGCGACCGCCGACCTGGCCAAGGACCGCTGGAAACGCCGCTTCGACCTGTTCGACCGGGCGCGGGCTCTGGAGAACCAGATCGTGTGGGTGTCGGCCAACCAGACGGGCGCCTTCGGAGCTCTGCGCTTCGTGGGCAGCGCCAAGGTGGTCGACCCCGGCGGGGAGGTCCTCGCCTGCACGGGGCTGGCCGCCGGCGTCGCCGTCGCCGAACTCGACGTCGTCCAGACCCTGGAGACCGCCCGCCGGTCCATGGGACATCTGCGCGACCGGCGGCCCGACACCTATGCGCCGGCCACCGGAGTGGTCAGCGTATGAGCCTGGTCCGGATCGCGGCCGTCGCCGCTCACTTCGGCCGCGACCTGGAGTTCGACCTGGCCCGCATCGCCAAGCTGATCAGCGACGCCCGCCGGGAGGGCGCCGGGCTGCTCGTCCTGCCCGACGCCGCACTCGGCGGCTACCTCGCCGACCTGGCCCACCCGGACCCCGAGGCGCTGCCGCCCGCGCTCAAGCCGGACGACTCCCTGATCCTGGACGTCGCCGCGCTGGCCGCCGACATGGTGGTCTGCCTCGGCTACTGCGAGGACGGCGGCGACGAACGCTACAACGCGGCCGTGTGCGTGAGCGGAGACGGCGTCCTCGGCCGCCACCGCAAGGTCCACCTTCCGGCCGGCGAGACCACCGCGTACTCCCCCGGCGACCGCTTCGACGCCTTCGACACCCCGGTCGGCCGGATCGGCATGCTGATCGACTACGACAAGACCTTTCCCGAGTCCGCCCGCAGCCTCGCCCTGGACGGCGCCCAGATCCTCGCCTGCCTGTCGGCCTGGCCCACGAGCATCACCAACCGCGCACCGCGCATGGCCCAGGACCGGCAGGCGAAGCTCTTCGACCTCTATGACCAGGCGCGCGCCGCCGAGAACCAGGTCGTTCTCGCCTCCTCGAACCAGACCGGCGCGATGGGCGGCATGCGCTTCCTCGGCCAAGCGAAGGTGGTCGGCCCCGGAGGAGACATCCTCGCCCGTACCTGGTCCAAGGCCGGCCTCGCGATCGCCGAGCTCGAGGTGGCCGCCGAGATCTCCCGGGCCCGGCGTGTCCTGCGCCATCTGGACGAACGGCGGCCCGCCGCCTACCGGAAGACGCCGTCGTGAACATCGCGCTGCTGAGCTACTCCACCCGGCCGCGCGGCGGCGTCGTGCACACCCTGGCGCTCGCCGAGGCCCTGGCCGCCGCCGGGCAGGACGTCACCGTATGGACCCTGGGCCGGGGCGGCGACGCCGCCTTCTTCCGCGTGGTCGACCCCGCGGTACGGCAGCGGATCGTCCCCTTCGCCGACGGGTCGCCGCGGGAGACCGTCGGCGAACGCGTCCAACGCTCGATCGCCGTTCTGCGTGAGGCCTTCGACCCCGGCCCGTACGACATCGTGCACGCGCAGGACTGCATCAGCGCCAACGCGGTGGGCCGCTGCGTGCGCACGGTCCACCACATCGACCACTTCACCACCCCCGAACTGGCCGCCTGCCACGAACGGGCCATCACCCGCCCCCACGCGCACATCTGCGTGTCCTCCGCGGTCGCCGGCGAACTCGCCGGCGGGTGGGGCATCAAGGCGACCGTCATCCCCAACGGCGTGGACCACGAGCGCTTCGCGGCGACCGATCCGGCCGCGCGCGCCCGATGGCGGGACCGGCTCGGCCGCTACGTCCTCACCGTCGGCGGCATCGAACCCCGCAAGGGCTCGCTGGACCTGCTGGAGGCCTACGCCCTGCTGCGCGACCGTCATCCACGGACCCGGCTGGTCATCGCGGGCGGCGAAACGCTTTTCGACTATCGCGACTACCGCGCCCGATGGGAGGCGCGAGCGGCCGGGCTGGGTGTCGAACCGGTCGTCCTCGGCCCGGTGCCCGACGACGACCTCCCGCCGCTGGTCGCCGCCGCCGGCGCGTTCGCGTTCCCCTCCCGCAAGGAGGGCTTCGGGCTGGCCGCCATGGAGGCCCTCGCGGCCGGGGTCCCCCTCGTCGTCCGCGACCTGCCGGTCCTGCGCGAGGTGTTCGGCCCCGCGGCCCGTTTCGCCGCCACTCCCGAAGCCCTGGCCGGCGAGCTGGGCGAGGCACTCATCGGTGACGACGCGATCCGCCGAGCTGCGGGCCGCGACCTCGCCGCCCGCCACACCTGGTCCGCGGCCGCCTCGCGTCACCTGGACTTCTACGCCGGCCTCAGCTGACCTTCGAGCGAAGTCAGCGGCCGCGCAGCCAGGCCGCGAACGCCTCCAGAGCCGGCGCGGGGTCGCAGCGTCCGACGCCGATGCGGAAATGGCCGGCGGGTGTGTCGGTGAGCGCGGAGCGGTAGATGCTCGCCGGCAGCAGGAGGACACCGGCCTCCTCGACGAGGTTCACGCACATCTTCTCCGCCCCGTCGGCGCCGAGGTAGCGGGGAAAGGCCACGCAGCCGCCGTCCGGTGCCTACCACTCGAACAGCTCGCCGAACTCGGCGAAGAACGCCGCGAAGGCGCGCAGGTTGGCGGCGATGATGCCCCGGTTGCGCTCCAGGATCGGCTCGCGCGCCTTGAGCGCGACGCGGGCGAGGATCTCACTCGGCGCGGAGTTACAGATCGTCGTGCAGTGCTTCGCTCGTTCGAGGCGGGACCGCAGCCGCCGGTCGCGGCAGGCGATCCAGCCGATCCGCAACCCGGGCAACCCCAGCGACTTGGAGGTGACGTTCAGCGACAGCGCCCGCTCCGACCGGTCCGCGGCCTGCGGCAGCGTGCGGGACGGATCGAGCTCCAGCCCCCGGTAGACCTCGTCGCTGAACAGGTGGATCCCGCGTTCGTCGCACAGCTCGGCCAGGCGGGCGAAGTCCGC
Source organism: Actinoallomurus sp. (assembly GCA_025964685.1). Taxonomy (GTDB): domain Bacteria; phylum Actinomycetota; class Actinomycetes; order Streptosporangiales; family Streptosporangiaceae; genus Actinoallomurus. The sequence goes on from JAOPYG010000009.1 coordinate 24,630, forward strand.
CGCGTCGATGATCTTTCCCGTGTGTACCCGAGCGACCGCGTCCCCCAGGCGTGCCGGTCCTCGGCGTCGGCAAGCTCGAGCAGCTCGCTCATGGCCATGGTGTGCGCGTCGGACGCGGTCAGGTTGTGGCGGGCGGTGAACTCCCAGCGGGAGAAGTAGGTCTCGAGGCGGAAGTCCGGCAGCCGGGTCACGTGTCGCTCCTTTGCGCTTTGAGGTCGGCGAGGAGCGCGTAGACGGTGGACCGCGACGCCTTCAGCGCGCCGGCCACCATCGGGACCGCCCGGCGCACGGCGAAGACCCCGGCGTGGTCGAGCTCGGCCAGGACCGCGAGGCGGCCCTCGCGCCCGAGGCGTTCGACGGGGCGTCCGCGGGTGCGGACGAAGGAGCCGATGATCTCGTGGACGCGCTCGGTCCAGTCCTGTTCGAAAAGCGCCTCGGGATGCGGCGCCGAGGGTGCGGCGCCGAGGGTGCGGCGAAGCCCGCCAGCAGCGTGGCCGCCTGTTCCAGCGGCGAAGCCCAGTTCGGATCATCAGTTCAGCATCCCCGCCACGCCCCATCCGGTCTGTGACGATCCACTCGGCGAAGCGGCATTCAAGAACGGGACAAGTCAGCCTAGAATCGGGGCGACCGTGACGCTGGTGGAGGCTGCCGTCCCGGTGCGAGGCCCCGTAACCGCCCTGAGCTCCTGATGTGAGCCCGCATGACAGGAGTCGCCATGGCCGCGAAGGCATCGGCACGCCCATACCGGATCCTGCTCGTCGAAGACGATCCCGCCGACGCGATGCTGGTCGAAGAAGCCCTGATCGACGGCGCGGAAGACCGCTCCCTCGTCCAGGTACCCGACGGTGTCGCCGCGCTGGAGCACCTGCGCGACCCCGACCGGCCCCGCCCCGACCTCATCGTGCTGGACCTCAACATGCCGCGCATGAACGGCGCCGAGATGTTGAAGATCCTGAAAGACGACGAAGAGCTCCGAGCCATTCCGGTGGTCATCCTCACGACGTCCGCGGCGAACGAGGACATCTCCGCCGCCTACGCGACCCACGCGAGCGCCTACGTCGTCAAGCCCGTCAACCTGGACGACTTCATCAACGCGGTACAGAACATCGACACCTTCTACCGCGAGCTCGCCGAGCATCTCCCCAACGACTGACGCCCGGCCCCCTGGAACCGTGGAGGAGCAGTGCTGCAACCGGCGATCACCGGCGAGAAGAGGGCGCTCCTCTCGGCCCTGACCAACCAGCGCGATCACGTCCTCGGGATCGTGGACGGCCTCCCCGACGAGGCGCTGCGCCGGCCGGTCCTCGCCTCCGGCTGGACGTGCCTCGGACTGGTACGGCATCTCGCGCTCGACGTCGAGCGGTTCTGGTTCCGCGCCGTCGTCGCCGGGGAGAAGGTCGAGCTGGAGTCCGATGACGGCGCCTGGCAGGTCCCCTCCGACATGGCGGCCCAGGCGGTGTTCGACCTGTACACCCGGGAGACGGAGCTCGCGAACGCCGTCATCGCCGGGGCCGATCTGGACGCCGCACCGGCCTGGTGGCCCGAGGAGCTCTTCGGTGACCAGCCCTCCCGTACGCTGCGGGAGACCGTCCTGCATGTGATCACCGAGACCGCGTGCCACGCCGGTCACCTCGACGCGGTGCGCGAGCTCATCGACGGCAGGACGTGGCTGGTCCTGACCTGACCCACCGGCTGCCGGTGTCGGCCCGGCTCAGTCGCTTTCGGCGCGCTCGGACTCCTGCGCCGGCTCGGCGGCGGGCAGCGTGAAGGTGATCCGCGTGCCGGGCGTGTGCGACGCGTCGATGGCGATGGTGCCGCGGTGGTACTCCACGATCTTCTTGCACATCGCCAGGCCGATTCCCGTACCCGGATATGCCTCGCGGGTGTGCAGCCGCTGGAAGATGACGAAGACCCGTTCGGTGTACTCCGGACCGATGCCGATGCCGTTGTCGGTCACCGCGAGATGCCAGGTGTCGTCGTCCCGGACCGCGGACACGTGGATCTCGGGCTCCCGGTCGGGCGAGCGGAACTTCACGGCGTTCGACAGCAGGTTCTGCAGCAGGAGGCCGAGCTGGCTGGGATCCCCGGTGATGGTGGGCAGCGGGTCATGGGAGAGGTGAACGCCGGACTCCTCGATGGCGATGCTCAGCGTGTCGGCCGTGGTGGCGTAGATCTTCTCAAGGTCGACGTCCACGCGGGACTCGTGAAGGCGACCGACGCGGGAGAACTGCAGGAGGTCGTTGATGAGGGTCTGCATGCGGTTCGCACCCTCGATGGCGAAGTCGATGTACTGGTTGGCTCGCTCGTCCAGCTCTGAGCTGTAGCGGCGGCGGAGCATCTGGCTGAAGCTCGCGACCTTCCGCAGCGGCTCCTGCAGGTCGTGGGAGGCGACGTAGGCGAACTGCTCCAGCTCGGCGTTGGAGCGTTGCAGGTCGGCGGCCTGGGCCGCCAGCCGCTCACGCGCCTCGCCGGAGAAGACGAGCTCTTCGGTGAGACGCCGCCGCATCGCCTCGACGGCGACCGCCACCTGCCGCAGGTCGGCGGGGCCGTGGCCGGCGATCGGATGGTCGAAGTCACCGGCGGCGACCTGCCCGGTGTCGGTGGCGAGCCGCTCGAGTGGCGTGGTGACCCCCCGACGCAACCCGACGAACACCAGCCCGGCGATGACGAGGATCACCGCCGCGATGCCGAGGAAGATGACGTCGCGTTCGACGCGGACCGCGTCGAGGTCGGCGCGTCCGGCGTCGCGGGCCTCTTCCAGATGCCGCTGCTGCGTGGCCATGGCGGCGCGCAGAGAGTCGAAGTCGGCCTTGCCCTCGGCCGCCTGCCGGGCGGCGAGCCCCGTCACCGCGTCGCCCTTGCGGGCCGCGATGGGGGTGGCGACGTGGTCCTGCCAGATCTGCGCGCGCTGCAGCACCGTGGCCAGGTCCGTGCGCTCTCGCGCCCCTTTCGTCACGGACCCGAGCGTGCGCAGTGCGGCCTGTTCCTGTGCCTTGCCCTCGGCGTAGGGGCTGAGGAAGTCGGCGCGGCCCGTCAGTCCGTAGCCGCGGATGCCCGTCTCCTGGTCCAGCATGGCGGCCTCGAACCGGATCGAGGCGACCAGCACCGAGGACTCACGGTCGACCACCTGGTCGGTCACCGTACCGGCGTGTTTCAGCACCCAGACTCCGAGAAGACCGAGGACGGCCAGCACCGCCAGCGCCACGCCGACGCCGATCTGCAGCCAGCGCCGCGTCGTCCAGCGGGACCATGCTCCTGATCCGGGGAGCTGTGCGCTTGCCTGCGGGACGCGATCCTGGCCGCCGTCCTCGGCCGGCGTCCGCTCGCTCCGGGCGATCTCGGCGAGGGATGAGGACGGTTCCGGGGCCATGACCACTCCGCTGTACGCTCTGGAGGTTTCCGACGAGCCGAGACGCGGCACGGCAGCCACACGATATCTCCAGGCGGACCGGCCGCTCCTGTCGCGGTGCGGCCCGCGTCACCTGGCCCTCGTCAGCTCGGCAGGCCGTCGGTCAGGGCGCCGCGGCCGGTGGCCGTTCGCTCAGCGGGGCATCGAGACGATCGCGTTTCCGCTGCTGACCGCTTGGACGGCACTGCCGATGCTGTCGAACAGCGGAAGCACGCGTACCAGCTGGGTGATCTCGAAGACCTTCCGCGTCTGAGGCGAGGGCGCGGCCACCGCCAGCGAGCCGTCGTACGGGCGGAGCCGGTGCACCACGCCGACGAAGACTCCCAGGCCGATGGAGTCGACGAAGTCCACCCCGCTCAGCTCCAGCACCAACCGGTAACGGCCCTCGTCGATGAGACGGATCAGCAGGTCGCGTACCTGCGGAGCGGTCGCCACATCCAGTGATCCGGCGAGCACCACGCAGACGATGTCGTCCTCCGTGACGGTGTACTCGACGTTGAACTCCATGCCATCCTCCAACGACTCCCGGCCTGTCACCCCGGCACAGACCTCACCGGCGTACCGCCGCGTAATACCCCAGGCCCGCCATCGCAGGGATCTTCCCCATTGAACGGTGTCAAATCGTCAGGGCCAATGTTGTTCGCCGGAAAAAGGACGGGACGGTCTGACCTGAGGAGGTAGGCGCCGGTTCCGGACGCGAACGGGCCGACCGCCCCGCCTGGGGACAGGCTCTACCCGAGGACGCGGCCGCTACGCATATGGACACGGCCCGTCGCTCTCCGCGACGGGCCCTGTCCTGTTGTACTACCTCACCAGCGATACCAGCGGCCGCGCGCACCTGAGGCTCCGGCCCCACGGAACAGGAAACCGAGGAGCCAGACCACGAGCACGATGATCGCGATCCACCAGAGCGCCTTCAAGGCAAAGCCCGCACCGAACAGGATGAGCGCGAGCAGCAGTACCAGCAACAAAGGAACCATTGTCATACCTCCCGGGCCCGCCTATACCCGCCATTTGTAGATCAATACCGCTATCCCCCAGGAATGCCGCATAGCGGACTTGTCGCACCTCGGCCCTCACCGGCGGCTCATCCGCCGCGAGGGAGGCGAGGATGGCTGTCCCGGTCTACGATCCAGGTGACCGCCGTCACATCCGCAGGAGGGGCAGATGGTGGCTCGTGTCCTGTACGCGCTCGGCGGGCTCGCCTTCCTGGCGATGGCGGTGGCCACGGCCACCGGGCCGAGCCGCGACCGACGAAACCGCGCACGAGCCGTTCCCACCGTCGGCCGTGTCGTCGACATCGAGGTCGAGCATTACGACGAAGGAGGTCACTCCTATCGCCCCGTCGTCGAGTTCACCGCCGGACCCGACCGCCGGCCGGTCACGGCCGGCACCTGGGTGCCGGAGCGCGTCGGCGAGCACATGACCAGCGGCGAAAAGGTCGCGATCCGCTACGACCCGAAGACCCCGACCCGTATCTGGATCGAGGGTGGTGACGAGCCGGAAAGCATCCTCGGCGTCCTGTTCCCCCTGGTCTTCGCCGTGGCGCTGTTCTGCCAGGCCGTGCGCTGAAGAGGGCACCGTCGAGGACCGCGAGCACGACGGTCCGCATCGCGTGCGGGGGCGGTCCTCCCTCGTGAGAGGGAGGACGGCGGCCGGTACGGCGCCGATACTGGTGGTCGCCATTCCCCCAGCGCAGGAGCGGATTCAGGTGTCGAGCCTTCCGGCGTACGGGCGGCTGCTCGCGGACCGGGCCCGTCGTCTGCCGCCGTTCGCCGTGGACGTGGTCATCGCGACCGTCTGCTGGGTCAACGTGGTCATCCAGGCGCTCATCGACGGCCATCTCACCTGGCAGGTCGGCCTCCTGGCCACGGCCAACGCGCTGCCGTTGCTCTGGCGGCGCCGCTACCCGGTCTCGGTCACCGCGATCTCCGGCCTGAGCACCACGTGGCTGGCCATCGTGGGGTCGGCCGGTGATCTTCCTGCCGCGCAGCTCGTCGCCACGTACACCTTCGCCGCGCTCTGCCCGCCGGCGGGGCGGCTGATCGGGGTGGCGGGGACCATCGTCGGCATCACGCTGTCGATCATGATCCCGAAGGACGACGTCCTGAATCTGGGGGTCGTGGGCATCGCGTTCGCCGTGGCGTACGCGCTCGGCACCGCGGCCCGTGCCCGCCGGGATCGGATCGCGATGCTGGAGGAGCGGACGCGGCGGCTCGCCGGGGAGCAGGACGCCGCCGCCACCCGGGAGCGGGAGCGGATCGCGCGGGAGATGCACGACATCCTCGCCCACTCGATGAGCATGGTCGTCATCCAGGCCGAGGCCGGACCGGTCGCCGTGCGCACCGATCCGGACAAGGCCGAGGAGGTGTTCGACACCATCTCGGCGACGGCGCGGGAGGCCCTGCAGCAGCTCCGCCGGGCGCTCGGCGTGCTGCGGTCGGAGGAGGCCGCGCGCCGGCCGCAGCCGGGCCTGGACGCGCTGGCGGAGCTGGTCGCCGGCGTCCGTCGGACCGGCCTTGCCGTCACGCTCGAGGAGGACGGCGAGGCGCGTGCGGTGCCGCCGGACGTCGCCGCCGCGGCGTACCGGATCGTGCAGGAGTCGCTGACCAACGCCGTCAAGCACGCCGCGGCGAGCAGCGTACGGGTCCGGCTGGGATGGCGGAACGGCGCGTTGCGGCTCGAGGTGTGTGATGACGGGCGGGGACCGGCCGGTACGGTCGGGCCGGGCGGGCACGGCCTGATCGGCATGCGGGAGCGGGTCACGGCGGCCGGCGGCGAGCTGAGCGTCGGCCCCGGGCCCGATGGAATCGGCTATCGCGTCGCGGCGAGTCTGCCCCTAGAGTGAGCCGCGTGGCCGCCAAGCAGACGGTGCGTGTGCTGATCGCCGACGACCACGTACTCGTGCGCGACGGCTTCGCGATGATCCTGTCGACCCAGCCCGACCTCCAGGTGGTGGGCGAGGCCGCGGACGGCGACGAGGCGATACGCGCGGCACGCGAATTACGTCCCGACGTGGTGCTGATGGACATCCGCATGCCGAACGTCGACGGGATCGAGGCGACCGCCGCCATCTGCCGTGACACCCGCGCGAAGGTGCTCGTGCTCACCACCTTCGATCTCGACGAGTACGTCTATGACGCGCTGCGCGCCGGCGCCAGCGGCTTTCTGCTCAAGGACATGCGGAGGAGCGAGCTGGTCGACGCGATACGCGTCGTCGCGGCCGGAGAGGCGCTGCTCGCTCCGACGGTGACCCGGCGGCTGATCGCCGATGTGGTCGGACGGGCCCGTCCCGCGCCCGCCGCCTCTCAGCCGGGGTCCCGGCTCACGCTGCTCACCGCCCGCGAGACGGAGGCGCTGCGGCAGATCGCCCGCGGGCTGTCCAACGCGGAGATCGCCCGTGAGCTGTACGTCACCGAGCACACGGTCAAGACCCACGTCAGCAGCCTGCTCAGCAAGCTGGGTCTGCGTGACCGGGTGCAGGCGGTGGTGCTGGCGTACGAGTCGGGCCTGGTACAGCCGGGCGAGAATCCCCCGCCGGCTCACTCCTGAGACCGAGCCCGCTCGCTCCGGAGAGCGGGGCGCGACTCCACTCCTCACGGCGATCCGCCGCGGCCACCACAGGACGAACATCAGGGCAGCTCACCTACTGGAGGCTGTCATGAACCCAACCCCGACCCACCTGCCGGCGATCCCCCGCTTCGCCGTCCGGCGCCCCTTCGTCGTCATCGCGGCCTGGCTCGTCCTCGTGGGCGTCGGGTTCGGCATCGGCACCGGGGTGTTCGGGCGGCTCGTCTCCGACATCGGCACCGTTCCCGGCAGCGAGTCCGCGCGTGCCGCGAGCCGGCTGGAGAAGGCCGCGCCACGGCCCGAGACACTCACCGCCGTCGTCTCCGGCCGGCCGGCCGACGATCCCGCCCTACGGCGGAGCGTCGCCTCGGCCCTCGGCCGGGCACGGGCGGTGCCCGGCGTGAGCGGCGTGTCCGAACCGCTTCCGTCGGCCGCTCATGACGCGCTGCTGGTCGAGGTCACGCTGGCACCCGGGGACGGGCAGGAGGACGCGGCGCATGCCGCGGCCGCACGCCTGCACGAAATCGAGGGCGCGAAGGTGTCCGTCGGCGGCGGTCCGCTGTCGGACGCCGAGTTCGACGAGCAGGCGCAGAAGGACGTGGCGCGGGCCGAGATGCTGAGCATGCCCGTCGTGCTGGTCCTGCTGCTGGTGATCTTCGGCGGGCTGCTGGCGGCCGGGCTGCCCCTGCTGATCGCGGTGGTGGGGATCGGCGGGACCTTCGGCGTGCTGTTCGCCTTCAGCACGGTCACCGACGTCTCGGTCTACGCGATCCAGGTCACCACGATGCTGGCCGTCGGCCTGGCGGTCGACTACGCGCTGCTCATGGTCAACCGGTTCCGCGAGGAGCGGCGCGCCGCGGCCGACGTGCACGAGGCGGTCGCCCGTACGACGGTCACCGCCGGGCGTACCGTCATGTTCTCCGGGATGACGGTGGCGGTCGCACTCGCCGGGCTGACGGTCTTCCCGGACCCCTTCCTGCGCTCGATGGGACTGGCCGGCGCCGCGGTCGTGCTCGTGGACATGGCCGCCGCACTCACCCTGCTTCCGGCGCTCCTCTCCCGGTTCGGCCACCGGATCTCCCCCGCCAAGCCCGGCCGCGCGGGCGGCGGCCGGTTCGCCCAGGTGGCGCATGCCGTGCAGCGCAGGCCCGTACTGACCCTCGTCATCACCGTCGGAGTCATGCTGACGCTCGCCGCGCCCGTCCTCGGACTGCGCATCTCGCAGGGCGACCCGCGGCTGCTGCCGACCTCCACCTCCTCGCGTCAGATGTGGGACGCGCTCGGCACCCACTTCCCCGACCGGACGCAGTGGGCGAGCGACATTCAGGTGATCGCCAGTGCCCCCGCCGGCGATCCCGGCCTCGCCCGGCTGCGCCAGGACGTCGCGGCCGTGCCCGGGGTGGGCGGTGTGACCGTGGAATCCGCCGGCCCCCGGCTGACCGTGCTGCATGCGACGCCGCCGCGCGGATCGGCGGAGGACGCGACGGCCCGCGACGCCGTCACGCGGATCCGCGACCTGCCGGCTCCGTTCCCCGTCGAGGTGTCCGGGGACACCGCCGAGATGGTCGACTACCGGGCGATGCTGGCCTCACGGCTGCCGTGGGCGATCGCCGTCGTGGTGATCGGGACGCTGCTGCTGCTCTTCGCGTTCACCGGTTCGGTGGTGCTGCCGGTCAAGGCGATGCTGACCAGCCTGCTCAGCATCGGTGCGGCCCTCGGGGTCGTGGTCTGGGTGTTCCAGGACGGGCACCTGGCCGGGCTGCTCGGCACCGAGGGGATGGGGTACGTGCACCTCACCGTCCCGGTGCTGGTCGGCGCGATCGCGTTCGGGCTGTCGGTGGACTATGAGGTGTTCCTGCTGTCGCGGATCCGTGAGCGCTGGCTGGCCGGCGCCGGTCCGCGCGACTCCGTCGCCGAGGGCCTGCAGCGCACGGGCCGCATCGTCACCGCGGCCGCGCTGCTGATCGCGGTGGTCTTCGCCGGGTTCATCTCCGGCGGCTTCGTCCCGATCAAGTCGATCGGGCTGGGGCTGGTCCTGGCCGTCGCCCTCGACGCGACGATCGTCCGGATGCTGACCGTACCGGCGACCATGACCCTGCTCGGCCGGCGCAACTGGTGGCTGCCACGCCCGCTGCGACGGGTCCACGACCGCCTGGCCCTGTCAGAAGCGGAACCAACGGCCGCCGTGTCAGAGCAGGAGGCCGTCGTGTGACATACGGCCCGGGGGCGGAAGGGGGGCGGATCCGAGGATCCGCCCCCGTCTCACGTGCCCTGCTGAGAGGCGGCGGCCTCAGGACGCAGGTCACCGAGGTCGAGCGGATGGACGGGCCCGTCGGGCAGGACGACCCGTCGCGTGCAGCGGAGGTCCGGTTCGACGTGGATGAGCTCGCCCGGGGCCATCGGACTCCAGCGGGGGTTGTCGTCCATGCGTTCGCTCGCGACGACGACCGAGGGGGCGTGGGCGAGGTCGTGAGAGTGGACGCGCATACGGCCGCCCGCACCGCTGTGGTCCAGGTGCCGGGCGCCGTGCGGACCGCCGGTGCCGCGGTGGAGCGCGTACAGGTCGTGGGTCCGGGGATACCGCAGCGCCCATAGCTCGTCCGGGGTGGTGAGGATCAGGTTGAGGGAGAAGACGGGCAGGTTGCGGGCGACCCAGCGAGCGGCGTACTCGATGCCGGCGGACACATCTCCCCCGCGTGCCCGCGTCTCCCGAGTGATCAGCGCGAAGAGGCGCTCGGAGTCGGTCCCGCCCCGCACCAGCGACCGGTCCTCACCGAGATGCGCGTCGAGCGCGTCCAGTCCCTCGATGACGCCGTTGTGCGCGAACAGCCGTCCGTCCTGCTCGAACGGGTGGGTGTTGCGTTCCTCCAGGTCGCCCGTGGAGGCGAAACGGACGTGCGCCAGGAAGGTGGCGGACCGCACCTGCCGGGCCTCAGCGGCGAAGCGGCGGTCCGTGTAGGCGGCGATGGGCGCCTTGTGGACGTGTGGCGCGCCGTCGGCGCCGAAGTAACCGAGGCCTGTCCCGTCAGGGTCGCGGTGGCTCTGGTCGCTGAGGCTGTCGGGCGCGTCGAGCAGCCAGAACGTCGCCTTCGTGCGGCGCGGAGCGCTGCTCAGGCCGAACAGGCGGCACATCGAGACGTCCTCCTTCCCTGGCCCGTCTCTCCGCGGACCAAGGCCGGATACCCCGAGCGCCGCCGGCGTACACGGTGGCCGGCGGTGCCGTCCGTCAGTCACGTACGGCGATGTGCATCTCTCCGATGCCGCTGATCGCCGTGTCCAGGACGTCGCCTCCGTGGATCGGGCCGACGCCGGGTGGGGCTCCGCTGAAGATCAGGTCGCCGGGCAGCAGGGTCATCATCTGCGAGGCGTACGAGACGATCGCCGGGACGGGGGTCAGCAGGTCCTTGGTCGAGACGTGCTGGCGGTGGTCTTCGCCGTTCAGGACCAGGTCGATCTGGAAGCCGGCCGGGTCGGACGCCTCGTCGCTCGTCGTGATCCACGGGCCGAGCGGGCTGAAGGTGTCATAGCTCTTGCGGCGGGACCGGTCGGCGGCGCTGCGGACCGTGATGTCCAGCCCCATCGTGTATCCGAACACGTGGTCCAGGGCGTCGCTCACCGGGATGTCCTTGCCGCCCCGGCCCACGACGATGACCAGCTCGGACTCATGGTGGATCTCGTGGCCGGCCTCGACCTCGGCCGCGGGAAGGACGATGTCGTCGCGCGGTCCGCTGATCGACGACGGCGCCTTGAGGAAGACGTCGAAGTTCATCATCCACGACTCGACGCCGCCGAGCGTGCGTTCCTGGACGCCGTGCATCTCCTCGACGTGCGCGGCGTAGTTGCTGGCGCAGGCCACGATCTTGGACGGGTTGAGGGCCGGCGCCAGGAGCCGCGCCTCGGCGACCGGAACGGCCCGGCCGCGAGCGGCGGCCTCCTCCAGCCCGGGCCGTACGGCGGCGAACTCCCGGCAGAGCCGGCGCCACCAGCCGGCCGTCAGCGGGTCAGGGTCGTGCGGCCACGGCAGCGCGTCGGTCACGTCGATGATCCCGTCATCGGTGACGACGCCGAGCCGGTGGTCATCGAACAGGGCGAGCTTCACGGTTCTCCTCGGAATGAAGGGTCACTGCGGGACGAAGGTGGAGGTGACCTCCTGCGGCGCGGTCAGCGTCTGCTCGCGGTAGATGCCGAGCGCGCGCAGGACGGGGGTGTCGCTCAGGACGAACACGTCGGCGGCCTGCTCGGCGTGGTGCTCGACGGCCGACCAGGACGGGACCACGAACATGTCGCCCGGCGCCCAGGCGAACCTCTGGCCGTCGATGACGCTGTGCCCGGTGCCGCGGTGGACGACGAAGATCTGGTTGCCGGACCGCCGGCGCGGTGCCGTGGACCGGCCTCCGATGACGCGCCGCATCCCGCAGGCCAGCGTCGGCAGCACGCTCGCGCCCGAGCGCGGGTTGGTGTACTCGACCGCGACGGTCGGGGCGTCCGGGTCCGCCGCCACGCGGCGGTCCAGCTCGGCGGCGGTGTCGGCCCAGCGGTAGATGAGGAGCGGTGACGGTGCCGGGTCGAGCGCGCCGGTCACCTGATCGTCGGTGAACCTGCCTTCGGCCGTGCCGTACGCGGCCTCCGACCGGTTGTGGGCTCCGTCCACCGGCTGGCTGTTCTCCGGGTGGGGCTGGAAGAACACGCCGTCCAGCGCCTCGATCATCGGCAGGTCCAGGCCGTCGAACCACAGCATCGACGCGTCCGAGGTGCTGGAGTGGTCGTGCCAGGCCCAGCCGGGGGTCAGTACGAGGTCCCCGGGGCGCATGTCGCAGGCATCGCCGTTGACGGTGGTGAACACGCCCTCGCCCTCGAGCACGAACCGGATCGCCCCGGGAGTGTGCCGGTGCGCGGGCGCCGTCTCACGTCCGCCCAGGCACTGGACCGCACCCCACAGCGTGCCCGCGGCGTACGGGCGGCCGCCCAGGCCGGGGTTGCGCAGGCTGAGCACCCGGCGTTCGCCGCCCCGCTCGACCGGGATGAGCTGGATCGCGCGTGCTGCGAGGGGCCGGTACGTCTCGGCCGACCACAGCCACGGCACGGACTTCGGCCGCGGGACGGGCGTGAGCAGCTGGTCGGTGACGGTCCACAGGGGGGCCAGCCCGACCGCGTCGACGTCGCGGTAGAACGCGTCCAGTGCCTGATCGGTCTCGACGGTCATGATGGGTTCCTCCGTTTCAGGTGAGTGAGTCGGCGGTCATCGGGGTGGTGAGCACGCTGGGTCGCCGGTTGAGGGTGAGGGCGATGAGGGCGCCGATGGCGGCGGCGACCGCGACGGCGATGAACAGGACGTTGTTGTTGTCGTGGAACCAGCCGAGCAGCCAGCCGCCCATGTAGGGGCCGAGGATGGCGCCGACGCGGCCGACGCCGAACATGGCGCCGGTGCCGGTGCTGCGCACGTGTGTCGGGTAGGACTGGGCGCACAGGCCGTTCAGGACGAACTGGCCGCCGACGATGCCGAACCCGGCCACCACCACGAGCACGATGTCGACCGCGGTGCCGTTGATCGCGGCGATGAGCGCGACGGCGATGGTGGCCAGGGTGAGCAGGTAGACCAGGCCGCGGCGCATGTTGGTCAAACCGCGGTCATCGAGCAACGCGATGCTCAGGCCCCCGGCGACGCCACCGATCTGCAGCAGCGCACCGAAGGAGAAGGAGGTGCCGAACCCGTTGCCGCGGGCCTCCATCAGGGTGGGCATCCACCCGGACAGGCCGTAGATGTCGAACAGGACCAAGAACGCGCACGCCCACAGCGCGATCGTCGTAGGCCGGTAGCGGGCTGAGAGCAGGATCGCGGCGATCTCGGTGGTGCGGGCCCGGTCGCGGGGCTGGGTGAAGCGCATCCCGGTGTAGGTGCGGTCCGGGCGGGCCCGGCCCAAGATGGTGGCGGCCTCACCGTGACGTCCGCGCATCACCAGGTACTGCACCGACTCGGGCAGCGTGAACCACAACACCAGGGCCAGGGGGATGGACAGGCCACCGAGCCAGTACAGGACCTGCCAGCCGTGGCCGGGGGTCAGCCAGATCCCGGCGGCCGAGGCCAGCACACCACCGAACGCGTACCCGGAGATCGCCAGGGTGCCCATCCGGTTGCCGCTGCCGGCCGGGGTGAACTCGTTGATGTAAGCGGTGCCCAGCGGCATGATCACCCCCAACCCCAGGCCGGTGACACCCCGCAGCACGATGAAACCGGTGAACGAATCCGCCAGCGTCGCGGTCAACACACTGAACACCCCGGCGCCGGCGAGTGCGCCCAACAGCACCGGACGGCGCCCGTACCGGTCCGCGATCGGCCCGTGCACCAGCGCACCCACCGCGAAACCGATCAACCCCGACGACACCAGAAACCCGGTCTCGCTGTGCGTCAACCCCCACGGCTTCACCACATAGTGAATGACGTAGGAGGGATTGAGCGTGTCATAGCCATCGAAGATCGTCGCGGCCATGATCGAAACGATCAACGACCAGTGCAACCGCGACAACGACGCCGACCGCAACTCCTCACGAGCGTCCAGCACCGTACCCGCGGCACCGGACTCGGTGGCGGCCATAGGGAACCTCCTCAACCGATGGGGGATCAGGACATGGATGGTTCGGCCAGGCGGTCGGCCAGTTCGGCCGCGGGGACGCCGATGCCGAACTTCTGGACGCTCTCCAGCAGCGAGACGCGTCGCAGCCAGGAGCGGGCGCGGGCGGGGTCCGCGGCGATCGATCGCAGCTCGGCCTGGTTCTGCCGGCGGAGCGTCTCGTCCCGTTCCCGCATCCGCTGGGTGTTGCGTTCGGTGTCGGCCTGCACGTACTCCAGGGCGATGCGGCGGCGGCACTGGGCGAACGCGTTCAGCTCGGCCTCCACGTCGGGGGCGCCTCCGCGGATCCGCACCAGCCGGCGGGTGAGGTCGAAGGCGTCGTGGATGCCGCTGTTGAGGCCCACGCCGCCCATCGGGCTGTTGATGTGCGCCGCGTCGCCGATCAGGAAGGCGTCGCCCCGGCGGAAGGCGCCGGCGACCCGCTGGTGCACGCTGTAGATCTGGTGGTCGACGATCGGGTATCCCTCCGCGCGTGGCGCGACGCCCCGCAGGCGGGCCTGCATGACCTCCTGGCGGGTCGCCTCCTCGGCGGAGACCTCGGCGGGCACCGGCCACAGCACCCGCCACGACTCGGGCGTCCGCAGGATGAACAGCCACTCCTCCGGGTCGGCGATGTAGTTGACCTCGGCGATTCCGGGAAGCTGTTCGCGCATGTCCACCGTGGTGCTCACGATCAGAAAGCGCTCGGTGTACGTGTGGCCCTCGAAGGAGATCCCCAGTGACTTGCGGACGGCGCTGCGCGGGCCGTCGGCACCGATGAGGTACGAGGCGCTCAGGAGACGCGGGCCCTCGGAGGTCTCGATGGTGACCTCGATGCCGTCGGCGGTCTGCTCGGCCGCGGCGAAACGGGACCCGAACAACAGCTCGGCCTTGTCGTCCCGCAGCAGGCGCTCATAGAGGAAGCGCACCAGGTGCTGCTGGTTCAGCTGGAGCCGGTACGGATAGCGGGTCTCGTCGGCGAGCAGTCCGAGGTCGAACTCGGCGACCAGCCCTTCGGTCCGGTCCCGGAACTGGTACTTGGGCACCACCAGGCCCTCGTCGTGCATCCGCCCGGTGATCTCGATCTCCTCGAGCAGCTCGAGCGTTGCCGCGTGGAAGGTGGACGCCCGCCAGTCGGGGCTGGGTCGCGGGGCGGCTTCCACCACGATGACGGGCACGTCCCGCCGGACGAGCGCGGCGGCGGCCGTCATGCCGACCGGGCCCGCGCCGACGACCACCACCGGGAGATCGGTTCTGTTCGGCATGATCGGAACAGTACGAAATCGTTCTCCTGTTGGGAATAGCTGTGGATATAGTTCCTCTGTGCCGAATACTGAGCGTGCCAGCTCCGTCGACAACGCCCTCCGGCTGCTGCAACTGATCGGAGAGCGCAAGGTCATCCGGGTCGCCGATGCCGCCGAGACGCTGGGAACGGCGCGCTCCACGGCTCATCGGCTGCTCACCGCGCTGCGCCGGCACGGGTTCGTTCTGCAGGACAAGCCGAACGGGGTCTACCGCCCGGGGCCGGTCCTCAACGAGATCGGCCTCGCCGCCATCGGCGGCATCGACATCCGGCGCGTTGCCCGTCCCGTGCTGGAGGACCTGCGCGAACGGACCCAGGAGACGATCAGCCTCAGCCTGCTGGAGGGTCGCGACATCCGCTTCATCGACTGTGTCGAGAGCCCCCGCGCGGTCCGGGTCGGGAGCCGTACCGGGGTCGTCCTGCCGGCGAACTGCACGGCGGGGGGCAAGGCGCTGCTGGCGGCCATGCCGGCCGCCGAGCTGGAACGCCGCTACACCGGGCACGAGCTGACCGCCCGTACGCCGTCCTCCGTCGCGGACTGGGACGCGCTCATGGGCGAGCTGACCTACATCCGGAGCAACGGCTACGCGCTCAACCTGGAAGAGGGAGAGAGCGGCATCTGCGCGGTCGGCGCGGCCATGCGTGACCTGACCGGAGCTCCGATCGCCGCGATCGCCGCCGTGATCCCGACCGGCCGCATGCCGACCGCCGAGGCGGGCCGGGCCCTCGCGCCGCTGGTCACCGACGCCGCCCGCGCCGTCGAGGAGCTGCTCCGCGCGGAACTGTGACGACCCGCGGGTGAGGACGCGAACGCCCTCACCCGCGGGACGGTGTCAGGACACGCTCAGGTCATCCGCGTGGACGTTGCCCTGGGCGTACCAGCCGTGGGTGTAGACCGTCACCGCGCCGGAGGAGCCGGTGGTGAACGGCACGGTCAGCTTCGTCCAGCCGGTGGACGACGTCCAGGTGCTCGCGTTCGCACCGCCGGAGACGCCGAGGTACGCGTAGCTGCCCTGCAGCCAGCCGGTCAGCGTGTAGGCGTGGTTCGGCTGCAGGGTGAGCGCTTGGTCGCATTCGCCGGTCTGGCTCGACGTCGCGGCCACGACCAGGGCGTGGCCTCCCGAATGCACGGGGGTGGTCACGGTCGTGCCGCCCGGCTGGCAGGTCCACGGGCTGAGGCCCGACTCGAAGCCGCCGTTGAGGAGCGATCCGCCACCGCCGCCGCCGGAGCCGTTCACGGTCAGCGTGAACGTGGCGGTGTGGCTGCCGGACGAGGCCTTGCCGGTGACCGTGATCGGGTAACTGCCGGGCGCGACCGCCGAGGTCGTGGTCAGCTTCAGCGTGGACGATCCGCCCGCGGTCACCGAGGCGGGGCTCAGCGACGCGGTGACTCCGGACGGCGCGCCGGCGGCCGTCAGCGCGATCGTCTGGGCCGACCCCGAGGACACGGCCGTGTTCACCGTGGCCGAGGCCGTGCCGCCGGGGCTGACCGCCGCCGAGGACGGCGACGTCGACACCGAGAAGTCGTTCGACGGCGTGCCGCCGCCACCGCCGGTGAACGCCTCGAACGTGTGGCTGAAGAACCAGGTGTCCTGCGCGATGCCCGAGCAGTTACCGGCGCCGCCCGTGCCGGGGCATCCGCCGTTGTCGCGCTGGAGGGCCCAGAACGACAGCGTGTTGATGCCGGTGCTCGCGGCCCACCTCTCGACGGTGGTCGCATCGGCGGTGGTGAAGGTCTCGGCCGGCCCGAAGTCGTCGATGCCGGGCATCTCGGTGACGCCGACCATGTTCCACAGTGCCGTCGAGCTCTTGCCCGGGTAGAGGGAACCGAGCTGACCGTGCAGGCCCGTGGCGGCGGTCTGCGTGTCGGTCGCCATCTGGTGGCTCGCGTTGTCGTAGTAGTCGAACGTCATGATGTTGACGACGTCGATCCGGGCGTTGTTCGACACCGCGTTCTGCAGGACGGCGAGCCCGTCCGAGCCGAGCCCGCTGGTCGTGGTGGGCAGCGTGTAGGAGAACTGCACGGTACGGCCGGTACTCGCGGCCCAGTCCTCGACCTGCTTGACCGCCTTGTTCCGCCGGTCGATCCCGCCGGTGTTGTGCAGGGAGTTGTCCTCGATGTCGAGGTCGATCCGGGTGATGCCGTAGGTCGTGATGACCTTCTCGTACGCGGCCGCGATCTGGCTCACGTCGGTACAGCTGTCGGCGATTTCCGTGCCGGTGTTGTCCGCGGTGTAGCCGCCGAAGGACGGGATCACGTCACCGCCGGCCGCCTTCATCGAGGAGATCGAGGCGCCGAACGATGAGGAGGCGATCGGGCTGCCCGTGTCGCCGTTCCAGTACGGCGTGCACGATCCCTTCGTGTTGGCCTGGATGAACGCCATGGTCAGGTACTTCGCGCCGGACTGCTGGGACAGGACGGCGGGGTCTTCGCCGGTCCAGGCCTCGAAGTAGGGGGCGAACACATGAGTGGGCAGGGGGGCCGCGTCGGCGCTGGTCGTGGTGACCGTGGCGAGGCCGAATCCGGCGAGGGTGATGGCGGTCGCGGCGAGGATCGCACGCAGGGGCGTACGTGGTCGCATGAACTCTCCAGCGGGGAGGCGTGACGAGCCGGTGCCCGCCCTGGGGCAGGCAGAACACCGGCCGAGCCTGGCCGTGCGCGGGCCAGGAAAGAACGTCACGGAGGTGGGGCGAGCAGGATGCGGATCCGCGTGGCCCATGGTCAGACCCGAGTGCCGCTTCTGTCAAGGTTCTTAACAGTTTGCCGCGAAGAGTCCGACCCGCTCCCCCGCCTCTCAAGGAGTGATCTTCAAGGCGTCCACGATTCCGACCGACGTGGTCCTGTTGACGATCTTGATGGTGTGGGTGCCGCCGGCCAGGCCGCTCTTGGAGTACACGACCTGCTGAGACTGACGCGCGCCGCTCACGTTCAGGTTGACGTTGGCCTGGAACGCGCCGTCGATGTAGACGTCGACGTTGCCCATGTCGCCGTTCTTCTCCGACAGGTAGTCGATCCCGGTGCCCGTGAAGGTGTACTGCGCCGTCGCTCCGTTCGTGTACGTGTAGTGCACGTCGTCGTTGTAGTCGCCCAGCCCACGGCCGCCGCTGCCGAACCAGTTGGAGTCGTACGTCAGCGCGGCGTCGTTGACCATCCCGCTCGCGGTCCTGCTCAGGCCCAGCGTGGAGCTGGTGTTCTTCAGCGACTTGCTGTCCTGGTTGGCCGTGCCCGTCAGGCGCGTGGCGGAGTAGCCGCTCAGCGGCTTGGCGGTCCGCTCCACGACGTACACCGTGCCTGCCGCCGTCGGGAAGGTGATCTCTCCGCTGGACGACGTCGTGATGATCGCGTTGTCCGAGACCCGGCGGACCCGTACCTGCTGGGTCCCCCACGGGTTCACGACCGTGGCCGCGTTGCCGTACAGGCTCTTCAGCCCGACGTACTTGATCTCACCGCCCTCACGCTCGGAGCTGACCTGGAACCCGTTCTTGGCGAGCAGCGTGAACTTGCCGACGAACGAGGAGTCCGAGGGCACCGCCGGGAACACCCGGATCTTGTCGTTGTAGCTCTGCAGCAGCGATTCGTTCGTCGCCGACAGGTGCACGCCGAGGTACTCGAACACGCCGTTCGTGTTGGCGGTCAGGCCGTTGGGGAAGTTCTGGTACTTCTGCAGCATCGTCTTCATGCCGTTGTACGCCTGGTCGCCGAGCCCCAGCCGGGCCGCCTGGATCGCGTCGTTGGCCCACACGTTGTCGTACGGGAACGGCCGCTTGTTCCAGGTGTTGACCGCCGTCTGGTAGTCCGGTGCGCCGATCCCGGTCGTGTTGTACGGCCAGATCGCCTCCGACGCGACGTTCTCGTCGTTCCTCGTCTGCGCGATCGGCGGCGTGTGCGGCAGGTAGGCGCTGCCGTCGGTCGGATACGGCGCCAGGTTGTCGAGGATGCTCTGCCACTGACTCCGCAGGTCGGCGTCCAGGCCGAGGGCCTGGCTCGCCTGGATGGTGACCGGGAACAGGCTCTTCACCGCGGCCAGGTCGGTGATGGCACCCGGGACGCTCCAGTACGTCTCGTGGGCGTTGCTGCTCGCCATGGAGTACCTGCCGTTGCCGTCGCGGGTCAGTTTGGCGGCGTAGAACCGCACGATGTCGCGCATGAACGGGTACGCGGTGGTGCGCAGGTAGTTGGTGTCGTTCGTGTACCGGTACTGCAGGTACATGTTGAACGCGGCCTCGGTGCCGGTGGACAGGATGTTCTTGGTGTAGTCGCTGCCCACGGTCCCCCGCGCGTTGCCGTCCCAGCCCATGGTCTCGGGCACCCACAGCGCGTCAACGCCGTACCGGGTCTGCGTGTAGGACTTCAGCGCGCCCTGGTTGCGGCTGTAGAGCTTGTTGAAGACGCTCATCAGGTCGGCGTGGTTGGAGGCGAGGAAGGAGTTGTAGACGTCCCGCTGGTTCCAGTACCAGTAGGCGTTGCTCCACTTCGTCTGGTCACCGGTCGAGCGGTAGACGCCGTTGATGAAGTGGAACGGGTAGTTGCCGTAGCCACCCGAGGCGATCATGTACGTGGCCAGGTAGTAGATGTTCTCCATGTAGTCCGCGTCGCCGGAGCCGTTCGAGTACTGCACGAAGGACTTCTGCCAGAAGCCGTGCCACCAGTTCTTGTAGTTGGTGAACGTCGTTCCGTACCCGGTGCTCTTGACCGAGGCGAGCTGGGTGCGGGCCTGGGCGACCGAGTCGTGGTTCGAGGCGTTGATCCTGCTGGCAGCGGTGAACCAGATCGTGTAGCTCGACGACGGCGTGATGTTCAGCCGTACCTTCGAGCCGTTCACCGTCTGGCTGGTGTAGTTCGCGCCCTCGACCGTCGCCGCGAGCGTGTAGCCGAAGTTGTTCGCGTCGGTCTGCCCACGGCTCAGGCCCACGCCGCTGGAGTCGGCGAAGGTCGAGTAGGTCTTCCAGGTGTTCAGGTCGGGGACGTCGGCGACGTTGGTGACCGTACCGGGGTCCCACAGGCTCAGGTCCAGCGCCACGCTGGAGACGTTGCTCCGGCTGTCGTCGACATGGATGCCCATGACCTCGGAGTTCGGCGACCCCATGATGGTCACCGTGCGGTTGGTGTCGTACTTGGTGGTCAGCACGCCGTCGTACAGCGACAGCCGCTGCTGGTAGGTGGAGTAGCCGGTGTCCATGCCGGGGTTGGAGTACAGGTTGACCTGGCCGGCCGCGTACGCCGACTGCTCGGACAGGTCGGCGCCGGAGACCTGCATGGTCAGGCCGTTCTGGTTCCAGACCATGGCGCCCGTACGGCCGTTGCCGACGGTGAGCCCGTACGCCGGGTTGGTGTTGGCCCGGTTGTAGACGATGTCGTGCTTGGCCAGGTAGTTCGCGTAGTCGACGTTGAGCGCGCCGGTCGAGCCGTTGAAGGCGGCATCGGTCGTGGACGCCAGGGCCGGGGCGATGGCCACGACGTTGACCGTCCCCGCCACCAGCGCGAGGGTCGCCAGCAGGCGCCGGATCGATCTGTTCTGCTTTGTGCGGTTCATGTCCTCGCCTGCCACGTCAGTCCTGAATGAGATCGAACTCTTCCCATGGCCCGATGGCCGTGCGGTTCGCGATCAGGGGCGCCGCACCCGCGTTCTCCGCCGTGACGTACTGGTCGTTCGCGTTGGCCCGCAGGCTGACGCTGCCGTCGCCGTTGTGGATAAGCGCGAACGTCTCCCACTGGCCGATGGCGCCGCGGTTGGCGGCGAGTGGCGCCGCGCCTCCGTTCTCGGCGGTGACGTACTGGTTGTTGGTGTGGGCCCGCAGGGCGATCGCCCCGCCGCCCTGGTCGATCTCGTCGAACTGCTGCCCGGTGCCGATGGCCGTGCCGGCGGCGATCAGCGGCGTCGTGCCGTCCGCGGTGACGTACCTGCCGTTGGCGTGGGAGCGCAGGCTGATCACCGCCCCGTTCGGGGGATGCTCGGCGACACCGAGGACGTACGTCAGCTGGGCGCTGGTGAACTCGGGCTGCAACGTGCTGGACGTCGAGGCCTGGACCTGGAAGCGGCCCGGGGCCGAGACCGTGCCGCCGCATCCGGCGTTGGGCGTGCCCACGTGCGTGGAGTTGTCCGCGTTGCCGGTCACGGTCCAGTCGCGTACGCCGTTGACGGCGTATCCGTAGCCCATGTGGGCGCCCTGGAGGGTGTTGCCGGTCACCGAGGCGCCGTAGTTCGTGCCCGTGCCGCAGCCCCAGACCTGCGGGCCCATGGCGATGCCGACCTTGATGAAGGCGCTCTGCGCGTTGATCGTGTTGCCGGTCACGGTGGTGCCCGTGTAGTTGCCGTTCATGGGCGCGTAGTCGACGAGGTTGATGCCGCCGAGCAGCGTCTGGGTCTTGGCGACGATCGTGTTGTTCCTGACCGAGGAGCCGGGCGCTCCGAAGATCACGATGCCGCCGTCGGTGGCGTCCTGCACGGTGTTGCCCTCGACCGTGCTGGTGCCGCAGGCCAGCGAGATGCCGTCGGCCCACGTGCCGCTGGGCGTGGCCGTGCCCGCCGGGCCGATGGTGTTGTTCAGGATCTTCGCGCCCTGGCAGGCGGGGGTGCTGTTCGTGACGGCGCCCTCGATGAAGTGCAGCGTCGACCAGCTCCGGGTGTCGTGCGCGTAGACGTTCTGCACGGTCTGGCCGGTGCCGGCCGCGCCCATCTCCATGAGCGCACCGCCGTCGAGCCGGCCGAGGGCGGGACGCCCGCCGTCGATCTGGATGTTCTCCACCGTGATGCCCGGCTGGCCGTTACCGTTGATCGCCGTGGTGAGCGAACCTCCGACCTTCAGGGTGGCCCGGGTGCCGTCGGTGGGCAGACCCTGGGTCTCGATCACCTGGTTGGGGGCGGTGAAGGTGACCGGATTGGTGAGGGTGAAGACCGCTCCGGGACACAGGGCGGCGGTCGCTCCGCTTCCCGTGAGGGCGGCGTTGATGCCGGCTTCGGAACCGGACGGAATGCACGCCGCGGCGCGCGCGGTGGCCCGGGCACCCGACGCCGTCACCGGCAGTACGAGTGCGGCCGCGGCCACCAGCAGGGATAGGGTTGGGATCGATCTTCCGCGAGCTGTCATCACGCGATCCTTCCTGGCGGGGACGGGGATCGTGGCGGGCCGTGAACGTGTGCCGGGCCCTCCGGGTGCGAGGCGGGTAAAACAGGTCGCCGACGCACTTTGCTCGGATATTTCACCTTAGTCAAGACTCTTTGCTGATATAGCTGTCAATCTTGCGGGCTTTCTGTCGGAAGTTGCGCCCCTGCCAGGCGTTTCTCGTCTCCGGCGGCGGGGTCTCGGGGCGCGATCGGGCCCGGATATGAGGGTCCGGGCGCGGTGGCGAGGCCGGCCCTCGCGGGCGATACCTCGGATCTTTGGCGGGTTCCGAGCCGATGCGGCGTCCCGTACGGGGCGGGCGGTGGCGGCCGTCCGACCCCGCGCGTCGGCGGCGGGCGGCCGGCTGCGCGTGTGGTGGCGGCTCGGCCCGGGCACGTACGGCGTGAAGGCCGTGCGCCCAGGCATGTTTGGACCACGCTGTTCGACGGGGCCCGGCCGCCTGCGGCAGTCCGCCGCTGCCGCTGGTACGCCCACGCGGCCCACACCACGAATCCGCCGGCCGATTCCGCCGAGGCACGTGCCTGGACCGCTTCACGCGGGAGGGGGCAGGGGTGATGAGCGGAATCCCGGTAGGAGAGGTCCACGACGTCGTGGTCATCGGGGCCGGCCCGGTGGGCCAGAACGTCGCCGACCGTGCCCGCGCGGCCGGGCTCGACGTCGCGGTGGTGGAGAGGGAACTAGTCGGCGGCGAGTGCTCCTACTGGGCGTGCGTGCCCAGCAAGGCGATGCTGCGGCCGGTCATCGCCGTCGCCGACGCCCGCCGGGTCGGCGGCGCGCGTGAGGCCGTCACCGGACGGCTCGACGCGGCCGCGACGTTCACGCGCCGCGACGGCTTCGTGAGCGACTGGGACGACGACGGGCAGGCGGGCTGGCTGGACCGCATCGGCGCCACGCTGGTCCGCGGCCACGGACGGCTGGACGGGCCCCGGCGGGTCGCCGTCTCGACGCCCGGCGGCGGCCGGGTCGCGCTCACCGCCCGGCAGGCGGTGGCCGTCTGCACCGGCAGCCGCGCCGCGCTCCCCGACCTCCCCGGTATGGCGGACGCCCGGCCGTGGACCAACCGTGAGGCCACCGACTCCCACACCGTTCCCGGCCGGCTCGCCATCGTCGGTGGCGGCGGCGTCGGCGTGGAGATGGCGAGCGCGTGGCAGGGCCTCGGGGCCGCGGTCACGCTTCTCGTACGCGGCAAGGGCCTGCTGCCACGGATGGAGCCGTTCGTCGGTGAGCTCGTCGCCCGCGGGCTGACCGAGGCCGGAGTGGACGTGCGCACCGGTGTCTCCGTCGCCGCGCTGTGCCGTACGGGCGGCACCGGGCCGGTCACCCTGCTGCTGGGCGACGGCGACGAGCTTGAGGCCGACGAGGTCCTGTTCGCCACCGGCCGTGCGCCGCTCACCGACGACATCGGCCTGGACACCGTGGGCGTCACCCCCGGATCCTGGCTCGACGTCGACGACACCTGCCGGGTGAAGGCCGTCGACGACGGCTGGCTGTACGCGGTCGGGGACGTCAACCACCGTGCCCTGCTCACGCACCAGGGCAAGTACCAGGCGCGCGTCGCCGGCGACGCGATCGGCGCCCGTGCCGACGGCCGGCCCCTGAACACCGCCCCGTGGGGCGCCCATGCCACCACCGCCGACGCGCGCGCGGTGCCGCAGGTCTTCTTCTGCGATCCGGAGGCCGCCGCGGTCGGCCTGTCGACCGAGGAGGCAGAGCGGGCCGGGCACCGCGTACAGGCGGTCGACGTCGACCTCGGCCAGGTCACGGGGGCGGGCCTGTACGCCGACGGCTACCGTGGCCAGGCGCGGATGGTCGTCGACCTCGACCGTGGTCACCTGCTCGGCGTCACCTTCGTCGGCCCGGGCATCAGCGAACTCCTGCACTCCGCCACGATCGCGGTCGCCGGCGAGATCCCCATCGACCGTCTCTGGCACGCGGTCCCGTGCTTCCCGACGATCAGCGAGGTCTGGCTGCGCCTCCTGGAGGCCTACCGCGATCAGGGCCCGGCGGAGCACTTCGCGCGCTGAGGGGCGGATGGCAGACTTGGGCTCGCCGAGCCAAGGAGCTTTCGTGAGCAGGGAAGCGTTCCGGACAGGCAGTACCTACGACAACGTCTACTTTCTGTTCCTCGATGCCTCCGGCTACTCCAGCATCGTGCGTCTCAACCCGCGGGACCGGGCGGCGCACGCCTTCGACCGGCTACGCGACCGGGTCGTCGCGCGGGTGACCCGGCTGGCCGAAGAGCACGGCTGCGCACGCGCGGTGCTGTGGAGCTGGCGTGGAGACGGCGGTTTCCTGGTCATCCACGACGACAACGAGAGCATCGCCCGTGACATCGCGCTGAAGGCGGCGCGGTACGTCCTGACCGTCGACCTTCCGGAGCTACGGGAGGAGCTCAGGCCGGCCGAGCTGCGAGGTGAGCTGCACATCCGGATGGCGGTGCACAAGGGCCCGATCCGGTACGCCGTCGAGAACGACACGGGCGCGATCCACTCACCCGACATCAACTTCGCCGCGCACCTGGAGGAGGTGACGCCCCGCGACTGCCTGGCCATCTCCGAGGACGTCCACCGCGTCGCGGGCGACTTCGCGGAGCTGTTCGAGCCCGTCGGCGTCTTCGAGGGCGAGAACATCTATTTGATGCGTCCGTGCGACGGGACGAGCGACGGCAGGACAGCCTGGCTGAGAACGGCCGGGCTGGCGCGCCGGGTGCCGGTCCAGGCGTACGCCCAGCGGCCGAGCCAGCACGAGAAGGCTCGGCTCATCGACGCCGCCACCAGCGAGATCGTCGACCTGGGCACTGCCCTGAACACCTGTGCGGGCTATCTCGTCACGACCGAACGCCCGGCCATCTTCCGCGACGCCGTGCTGGAGTTCTTCCGGCGGGGCGGCATCTACCGTTGCGTGCTGCTGGACCCGGCCGGCGAGGCCGTCCAGATCTACTCCAGGCTTCGCCGGGAGGACCTCTCGGTGAAGATCAAGGGATCACTGGCGAAGTTCGCCCGGTTCAAGGAGCGCTTCGGCGCGGCGGCGGACGGGCTGCACGTCTACCAGACCGATGAGTTCCCCGGAATGGCCGCGTTGTGCGTCGACCTCCGCTCGCCGCAGGCGCTGGTGTTGTACTCGCCGTACCTGCTCGGCACCCGCACGACCACGCCCGTCGTCGAGCGAGCCGACATGCCCCACTACCTGGCCGGCTCGGACTCCGGTCCGCTCTTCACCACCCTCACCGAGGTGATCGGAGACGCGATCAACGACGACGTGGTGCACCGCGTCCTGTGACCACCGCCAGATACGGCAGCAGTCGTTCCAGGACCGTGGCGGCGTTCTCGGCGGCGATCACATGGAAGGAGTCGTCCTTGACGATGTCCGCCTGGTCGGAGATCCCGCGGATGGACGACCAGCCCACCACGGGATTCTCGTCGCTCACCTGCTCATAGAACGCCTGAGCGATCCCGCCGGCCTCGGTCTCCAGCGCCAGCGTCTTGTCGTTGACGGTGCCGAGATAGTCGCGGATGGCGGAGTGGTCGTCGGCGACGACCGCGTCCCCCGAGCCGATCGGCCCGGTGAGGACGGTGAACGGCCTCTCGCCGCCGGCCGGGTCTCGTCCGGTGAGACGCAGCGGGTACGGGTGGTCGGCCAAGAAGGCGTTGACGCAGCGCACGACCGCGGGGGGCACCTGGAGGTTCTGCCCCCGCCGCCGCACTCCGTGAGGCGTCTCCTTGCGCAGGTCGTAGTAGACGACCCCTTGGGCGATGACGACGTCCCCGAGGGCGAGGTCGGCATGGATCCCGCCCGCGATGCCGACGAGGACGATGACCGCCGGGGCGTAGGTGTCGCGGATCCGCTGGAACGCCACCGCGGCCGAACGCTGGCCCGGCTGGACGGCCTGGATCGCGACGACGCCGAGGTCCGCTTCGTCAATGGCGATCCGTGCCTCGTGGCAACGCCGGCCGTCGGGAAACGTCTCCTCGTGGTAGTCACCGTGGCGCCGGAGCATCGCCGTGACCGCCGCGGTCTCCTCACTGAGCGCGGTGATGACCCCTACGTCCCAGGATCCGGTCCTCCGCCGGGACGCGTCGTCCACCGAGTCCCGTTCGCCGGGCGGTGGCGTGGCCTGGACGTGCGCGTTCGGCCCGATCGCGGTGTTCCCCTGGAAACTGATGCCACCGCTCCCATTGCTGATGACGCCATAGTTCTGTCGCGGCAGTTCATTCATCGACGGCCCTTTCGACGGCGGACATCGTCACGAGACGGTGGCGTTAGGGCCGACCGCGGTGGCGCCCTGGGTCACGATCCTGCCGCTGCCCGTCTGCAGAATCCCGTAGTTGAGAATGGACGTCTGCCGGGTGCGGTATTCACTCGAGTCGACGTTCTTCTGCTCGAGGAAGTCGAGGATTATCTCCAGCACGCGGCGTTCGACGATCTTCGCGTACTTCACCGCGTCGACGGACTGGAAGAAGTGATGGTAGCCGTCGATCGTGGCCATCTCGCGGATGCTCCGGCGGGCGCCGAAATCCGCGAGCCCACCGCTCGGCCCCGAGACCGCCGACCAGACGCCCTCGGCGTCGGCGGCGTCGGCGGCCACCTCCAGCCTCTCTTTCCGCTTCTTCGCCTGCCGGAAGAGGAGGAACGGGAACAAGACGACGGCCACGATGGCCTCACCGATCATCGAGGCGGACGACTCCAGAGCGATGCCGATCACCTTCGCCGGAGTTATCCGGTCCGGTAGCCGGTTGACCGTGTGATACGACGCCCGGATGGGGGGCAGGACGTAGGTGTGCAGTTCGCTGTACAACGTGCGGCCCCGGACGTCGAAGTTCACGAACAGGGAGTTGACGAGTTCCTGCTCCCACGCGCCGACACGGATGCAGAGATACTCCCGCGCCGAGTCGTAGGCCTCCTCCCCCTGCACGGCCGGGCGGGACAAGGGATCCGGCCACCACGGGCGCTCCCGCCCGACCGCGGTGCGGTACCACTTACGGGTCACCTCAAGGCCGCGGATCTGCCGTTCCACCGAAAGGTCGTCGCGGAGAGCGCCACGCAGACGATCCTGGACGTAGCGCATCATCTCGTCACCGGTGAACTCCTCGGCCTCATCCTCGGAGTCCGCCGGGGGGGTCAGCAGGATCGGAAACGAGGATGACTTGACGAGAAAGCCCGCACCGACGAACGGCTTGAATCCGCTGTAGTAGACCACGCCGTTGCTGCTGTCCTGCTCGTTCGCGATACGGCGCACCACGCCGTCATTGAGCTGCCGATGACGGGGCGCGCCGATGTCGGCGTGGTCAGGGCCTTCGCGGCGGCCACCACCGTAGATCGTCAGAACCTGCAGTGTGAGGAGCTTCTCGAGGAAGACCGCCGCCCAGACGACCCACAGCGCGATCAGGAACCCGATGACCGCTCCCTTGATTCCGAAGAAGGCCGACACCACGACGATCAGCGGGCTGAGCATGATCACTGTCTGCTTGGCCTTCTGCCGGTCACGGGCGAGCAGAGCGTTCCCGAGGACCGGTACGGCGTCGAAGCCGTACGAGGGCGCGACGAACCGGTGGCCCTCACCGAGCAGTTCCGCGATGACGGCGTCGGCATAGGACGAGTCCAGGTGCGTCCCGGCGCAGAGGAGACGGGTGACGATCCCCGTGTCCCGCCGTGCGGTCGACGCGGAGCCGTCGTCGACGGACGGCCCTGCCGCGGTGGTGCCCGCTGACGTGCCTTCACCCATGGCGGTTCGCCCTCTCGGTTCGGCGGTCACAGCTTTGACGCCTTCCTGTGCGGAAGGCCGTAGGTGTCGGCGATGGTGTTCCAGGCGGTTGCGAGCTGTTTCTTCTCCTCGCCCGCCTGGTCGCTGAGGCTGATGCCGTTCTGGGCGTGCTCGTCAGAGGATTCCGAACCGGCGAAACAGGATCCGCTGACATCACTTCCCCAGGCCGAGAATTCCTGGTCGGCCTGGGCCGAGTCGCGCAGGGCGGCGGCGAACAGCCGGACCACTTCGTCGCCACCGCTCACCTGGCTCACGTCCTGTCGCTCGGCCTGGTCGGCCAGGTCGGATCGGCTCTGTGCCGCCTGATCGAGCTGGGTGACGGCATCGTCCAGCGAAGCGTCGCAATTCTGAATATGGACGACCGCCGCCGACACCAGCGTCCGATCCTGCTCCGCCTGGTCGAACAGGCCGTCCAGCGCCGCCGCCTCGGACGCGCCGGTCTCGGGGGGAACGGACGGGGTCGCCGTCGGACTCGGCGAAGGCGTCGGAGTGGCAGTGGGCGAGCGGGTGGGCGGCGCGGCGACTTCGCCTTTTCCGGGAAAACCGCCGTACGGGCTGTACATGGAGAAAGGGTTGTGCGGCATGACGATGACGATGCCGAGGAGGAGAACGACGAGCGCCGACACCTGCAGAAGACATATCACCAGCGAGCGAACGTCTTCCTGGAGAGAGAAGAACAGCGACAACAAGTAGTGACGGGTCGTCGGCTGATCGGGCTCACCTGGACCTCCAGCACGATGGACACCTTCACCGCTCATCGAACCCGCCCTTCACCACCGAAATGATCTTCAGTTTGCCGAGACCATCAGTGTGACGCGCACGGAACCTCCCTGGATCACGTCGATTGATCACAAAATGCAAACGACGCTCGGCGGCGCTACAACAGAGGAATTCCGCCGCAGATACCTATTTCACACATTTGTCCGATTCACTCGGGGGCATGTCCTGTCTCAGGTCGGCGTACAGGACGATCTGTGCGACGAGAAAGACGATGGCCGCCATCTCGGCGACGGACACGACGACGAGCCCGGCCGAGGTTCGTCCGGTCGCCCGGAAGCCGACGATCGCCGTCAGTGGCGAGCCACAGAAGGTCAGCAGGTCCACCCGACCTGGAGGAACTTGCGCGGGGAGCGGCGAGCATCGCTGCGGTGGATGGTCTCCCAGCCGAAGATCACCGAGTCGTCGCCGGTCTGTGCCGCGAGCCGGGGAGCCAGTTCGCCGCGGATATAGCGACCGATCGCGGAGATCTTCTCGTCGTTCGCCAGATAGGTCCAGCCCAAAATCCGGGATACGGGCGGAAGGAGCAACACATAGGAAGGATCACGGGCGGAGGCAGAAACGGCGATCACCGTAGCCATTGCCGCGAGCGTTACATAGAGCAGATTGTCGCGGAAACCAATTCGGGTGCGCTGTTCGTCTTTGATGCGTTCGTATTCCAGGACCATCAGCCGAGCACTGGTCACCTCGTCATCACGCGTCACCGAACCCGCCCTTCCTCTTTTCTCGGTATGCGCGAAACCGACTCGCGGGTCGGTGGCACATGTCACGCGGACGACGCGGAAGGATCAGCGTCGGCAAAGCCGCATAGCGTCCGTGCTACGAATGTCGCTACTGTCGGCGCCATGGACCAGCCGAGCCCCCCGCTGGATGCGGTCGACGAGTCATGGACGAGCGCGCTGGCCGTGGTCGCGCACCCCGACGACCTGGAGTACGGCACCGCCGCCGCCGTCGCTCGCTGGACCGATCAGGGCAAGCGCGTCGTCTACTGCCTGGCCACGAGCGGCGAGGCCGGGATCGACGGGATCGCGCCCGAACAGGCCGGCCCGTTGCGCGAGGCCGAGGAGCGCGCGGGCGCGGCGCTGGTCGGGGTGGACATCGTCGAGTTCCTCGGACATCCCGACGGGATGCTGGAGTACGGGCTCCCGCTGCGGCGTGACATCGCCCGCGCGGTACGCCGGCACCGGCCGGACGTGGTGATCACCGTCAACCACCACGACACCTGGGGACCCGGCGCGCCCAACCAGGCCGACCACATCGCACTCGGTCGCTCGGTGCTCGACGGCGTACGCGACGCCGCGAACCGGTGGGTGTTCCGTGAGCTGCTGGAGGAGGAACTGCCCCCCTGGCGAGCCGAGCGCATCCTGGTCGCCGCGAGCCCCGAGCCGACGCACGGCGTCGAGGTCACCGCCACCTTCGCCCGCGGCGTGGCCTCTCTGCGGGCTCACGCGGAGTACATGCGCGGACTGGGCTCGGCCATGCCGAGCGATCCACAGGAGTTCCTGGAGCCGATGGCCGGCCAGGTCGGAACCCGGATGGGCGTGCGCTACGCGGTGTCCTTCGAGGTGATCAACCTGTGAGGGCCACGGCGGTCCAGCCGGCGTTCGTGGCGTACTCCCCGCCCTCGGGGCGCCACTCATGGAGCGCGACCACACCCGGCTCGACGATCCGCGTACCGTCGAGGAACGACGCGACCTGCTCGCGGGTCCTGGGGAGGAACGGCGCGCTCGCCGACCGGTAGGCGTTCCCGACCCCCCGGTTGCGCTGCTCCTCGATCGCCGCGTGGGACACGACGAGGCAACTGCCCGGGGGGACGGCGTCACGGAACCGTGTGACGAGACCGGCCGGATCCTCCTCATCGAGGACGAAGTGCAGCACGGCGACGAAGAGCACGCACACCGGCCGGTCGACGTCGATGAGCTCTCGCACCGTCGTGTCGCCGAGCACACCGGCCGGATCGCGCATGTCGGCCTCGATGACCGCCGTCTGCTCGTCGCGGGCGAGCAGCGCCCGCCCGTGGGAGCTCACCACGGGGTCGTTGTCGACGTACACGACGCGCGCCGCGGGACGGATCGACCGCGCGATCTCGTGCACGTTGCCCTGCGTGGGCAGGCCCGCGCCGAGGTCGAGGAACTGCTCGATCCCGAGGCCCGCCGCGAAACGCACGGCCCGCTGCAGGAACTGGCGGTTCGACCGTGCCACGCCCTCGACGCTCGGCAGCGCCCGGCTGACCTGTTCGGCCACCGCCCGGTCCGCGGCGAAGTTGTCCTTGCCGCCCAGGAAGAAGTCATACATCCGGGCCACGCTGGGCACCGTCGGATCCACCTTCGCACCCGCCGGCGGACCGGCGTCGATCTCACCCATCCAGCGGTACCTCTCATCAACGCCTAAGGCGGACCTTTACGGCACCGACCTTAGCGCGCCGGCCCTACGGGACGGATTCAAGGGGCAACACGGGTGGTGGGCCGGGAGGCTACTCAGGCAACGATCACCGCAAGCCTGGCCGGCCTGCGGACCAGATCGTGGGCAGGGTCTGCATCGTGGCAGCGTCGGTGTCACTCCGCCCAGAAGTCGATCAGTTGCTGCTCGGTGAGAAGGGGAACCGGTCCGCCGGGAATCGGGCGGCGGGTCCACAGTGCCCACATCGTCATCAGGGTGAGGGCGAGGTCGTCATCGCCGGTTAAGGACCGTTGGCTCTTGAGCTCGTTCATGGCTTTCCGTGTGGCCGGAATGAGTCTGCCGGGGGTCCTGCGTGAGGCCTTTCCCATGGTGGATCGCGTCCGGGTTGACCCGGAGCGCCCCCTCCAAAGCGCCCCGGATCAACCCGGACGGTGCCGCCGCCCCCTCCGGACAGCCCCCGTGGGTCCGGTTCAGAGCCGGCACGTTCGGTGAATCCCGCGGCAGGTGAGTGCCTGATCTCACCTGCTAGGAGCAGCCAAGCGCGAATGTGGGCCTGCGACCATCCCCGGATTCCGGGATGTCCACGGCCGGGGCGCCGGTTCTACACTCACCGGCCATGAGCAGGTTGCCCCGGCCGACAGCGATGAGACCGTCATGACATCGGACGCCACGACTCCCGCAGTGGTTCACGTCGTCGCGCCCTCCGGAGACGTTACGGAGATCTTCGAGTACGAGCAGGTGGTGTTCGGGCGTGGGGCGGAGGCCGATCTGGTGATCTCCGCCGACCGGGGGCTGTCGCGCCGGGCGGGGGTGATCAGTGCGGTCCGCGGCGGCGCGTGGGTGGGGAACCTCAGTCATACACACGCGCTCTACGCGGAGTGCGACGGGTACCAGATCCGGCTGCCGCCCATGGAGGCTCCGGGCGATCCCGCCGGAGGATGGTTCATGCGGACCGGCACCACGCTGGTGGGTTCGCGGGCGATGCTGGACGACGGTCAGCCGTTGCGCGTGACCGTACTGCCCGCCACGGGTGCGGGGACCGGTGCCGGCGGGGAGCGGCCGTCGGGCGTACGGCCGGACGACGATTCGACGCTGCTTCCGCTGTACCTCGACCCGAACACCAAGCTGTTCCTGGTCGCGCTGCTGTGGTGCCGGCCGTGGCTGGTCGACCCCACGCGTACGACCCCGCTACCGCGGATCCCGGAGATCGCGCGTGCCGCGCTGGAGGTCACGGACGCGCATCACCAGATCGAGCAGTTCGACAACGACCCGCTGTTCCGCGACCGGCTGGCCGCGCGCGTCGGGGAGCACGTCAAGGTGTTGCGGCGAAAGATCAACATCCGGGGGCTGGTGCGCGACGGCACCCGGCTGTCGGACGAGGTGGTGGTCGGGGTGCTCATCGAGCACGCGATCATCACGTTCACCGACCTGGGCCGGCTGAGTGACCCGTCATGGTGTTCGCGACAGGAGGATCTCTGGTGGGACCGTACGTGAGAAGGCGCGGCGTCTCGTGGAACCTCGGTCAGTGCGTGTTGACGGTGAAGGCCAGTTTCGTCTGACGGCCCCCGGACACGGTCACCGTTACCTGATGGGACCCCGGCGGGATCTTCCCGGCGAAGAACTCATGGCCCTGGTTGATGACATAGCTGAACACTCCCCCGAAGTCGACCACGGGCGTGAACGGCGACACCGGTCCACGGTCGACCTGGATGGTGACCTTCCGCCCAGGTGTCAAGCCCGCACCGTGGACGGTGAACCCGGTGTTCCCGTCGCCGAAGTTCTGGCTCAGGGCGATGCTCGAGCTCCCCGACACGCGAGGCGGGCCGTTGTTCCCCGGGGGGAAGTCAGCGGGAGGCGGCCCCGGCGGCCGGTTCGGGTCACCGGACGTCCTCCCCAGTGCCATGCCGAGAAGCAGTGCCCCGGCCATCACGGCTAACGCCACGGCGGAGATCAGAATGATGCGCGTGGACCCGCCGTGACGCGGGGGCGTACGGGGCGGTGCCGCCGGTGCGGGCGGCCGGCGGGGCAGGTTCGGTGGCCGGGAGGGTGCCCCCAAGGACGTCGGGGAGTCCAGCGTCGGATCGGCGACGCCGCCCTCGCCGGCGCGCACCGGCGTGGACGGCCGCTTGCCCTGCCGGTACTGCTCGATCAGGTCGACCGCGTCGGCGGGCAGCGGTGCCGGGCGCAGCTCGTAGTCGCCGTCCTCGTCCAGCTGCTCGGCCAGGCCGGCCAGCAGGGCAGCGGCGGTGGGCCGGGCGTCGGGGTCACGCTGAAGGCATTCGCGGACCAGGTCGGCCACCTCGTCGGGCACACCGGTCAGATCCGGTTCCTCGGTCGCCAGCCGGACCAGGACGTCGGTGACCGAGTCCCCGGAGTACGGCGGGTGGCCGGTGGCGGCGTACAGCAGGGTCGAACCGAGTGAGAAGACATCGCTCGCCGCCACGGTCTGCCGGCTGTCGCGTGCCTGCTCGGGCGCCATGTACGCGGGGGTGCCGACGGCCTGGTGCGTCGCGGTGACCGTGCTGCGCTCGGTCGCCCGCGCCACCCCGAAGTCGATCACCCGTGGGCCGTCGGCGGAGACCAGGACGTTGGACGGCTTGAGGTCGCGGTGCACCAGTCCGGCCTGGTGGATCGACTCCAGCGCCTCGGCGCAACCGGCGGCCAGCCAGCGCAGGGCCTCGACCGGCAGCGGCCCACAGGCCCGCACCAGCTGCTCGAGTGAGGGCGCCGGAATGTAGGCGGTGGCCAGCCACGGGATCTCGGCGTCCGGGTCGGCGGCGACGACCGCGGCGGTGTAGACCCCGCTCACCCGGCCGGCGGCCGTCACCTCATGGGCGAACCGGGTACGGAAGTCACCGTCGGCGGCGAACTCGCTTCTGATCGTCTTGACCGCCACCAGCCGGCCCGACGCCGACCTTCCCAGGTAGACCCGGCCCATCGCACCGGTGCCCAGCCGCGCCAGGAGCAGGTAGCCGCCGACACGTAGGGGGTCCTGCTGAGACAGTGGCTCGAGTCCCGCGTCCCCTGACCCCATTCGGCTCCTCCGCTTCGCACGACAATCGGCACTATCTTCCCGATTCCTGACACAGAGGCAGACCGGATCCGACAAGTTCATCACAGATCGTGGCTGACCTGCGGCAATCAGTACGCGACCGGAACCGGTCGCCGGCCTCGGCGGGTCGGCGGCCTCCGATCGCCGACCTGCGCCGGATTTCCGACATATTCCACCAATTTATCTGTTAGGTCCGGAAACATTGACGGCCGAATTTGTGATCGTCCACGATTCGGGCCATGCGAAAGCCTCTCGCCTGCCTCGCCGCAGGCACCCTGCTGGCCGGTCTGATGGCCGGTCTGACGGCCGGTCTGATGGCCGGTCCGGCCAGTGCGGCACCGACCGCGACAGCGCCCGGCCGGGCGCCGGCCCACGCCGCGACGGCACCGGTCCGTACGACGCCGCGGCCAGGGTCCGGCACGGCCATCAACGACCTGGCACGTACGCCGTACCTCGGCTGGAACACCTACTACGGCCTCGGCTCGACGTACGACTTCGACGCCATCAAGCGCGTCACCGACTCGCTGGTGAGCCGCGGCCTCAAGGCCGCCGGCTACCGGTACGTCTGGCTCGACGGCGGCTGGTGGTCCGGCACCCGGAACGACCAGGGCAGCATCACGGTCGAGGCGAAGCAGTGGCCGTCGGGCATGAAGGCGGTCGCCGACTACATCCACAGCAGGGGCCTCAAGGCGGGCATCTACACCGACGCCGGCAAGGACGGCTGCGGCGGCACCGCCCAGGGCAGCTACGGCCACTACCAGCAGGACGTCGACCAGTTCGCGTCCTGGGGCTACGACGCCGTCAAGGTGGACTTCTGCGGCGGCACCAACATGCATCTCGTGCCGGCCGACGCGTACGGCCAGTTCCGTGACGCGCTGCTGGCCAACAGCAGCCACCGGCCGATGCTGTTCAACATCTGCAACCCGTTCACGCCCGGCGCCGCCGGCCCCGGCGACCCGCCGCTGGAGCGCTCGGTCTACAACTCCTACACGTTCGGTCCGACCACCGGAAACTCGTGGCGTACCGACACCGACGTGGGCTTCGTGCACAGCGTCCAGTGGTCGGACGTGCTCCGCAACATGGACCACGACGCGGCGCACCCCGAGGCGGCCGGACCGGGGCACTGGAACGACCCGGACTACCTCGGCCCGGAGCTCGGCATGACGGCGGACCAGGCGCGGGCGCAGTTCACGATGTGGTCGGTGCTGGCCGCGCCGCTCATCGTCGGCAGCGACGTGCGCGCGCTGTCCCAGGGCACGATCGACATGCTGACCAACCGTGACGTGCTCGCCGTCGACCAGGACAGGCTCGGCGTCCAGGGCACCAGGATCGCCATCCAGGGGTCCGGCGACGTGTGGGTCCGGCGGCTGGCCAACGGGGATCGTGCCGTCGCGCTGCTCAACCGCGGCGGTACACCGCTCACCATCACGACCTCGGCGACGGCGACGGGCCTCGGCCACGCCTCGCAGTACACGCTGGACGACCTGTGGTCGCACACCCGTACGGAGAGCGCCGGCACGATCCGGGCGACGGTGCCGCCGGGCAGCGCAGTGCTCTACCGGGTCTCCACCGGCGCGCACCCCGGGCTCGCACCGTCCGCCACGCTGGGCGCGCCGACCGTACCGGCGACCCCGGGATGGACCGGTGAGCTGGCGCTTCCCGGCAAGGCCACCGACGTCACGGCCGGCTTCACCAACGACGGGCGCACCCCGGTGACGGACGTGAAGCTCTCCCTCGGCGCGCCCTCCGGCTGGACCGGCGCGGGCGAGGCGTCCGGAGGCGGCACGCTGCCCACCGGCCGTACGCTGACCGGCCGCTGGCAGCTCACCGCACCGGCGGGCACCCTGCCCGGCCGGTATGCGCTCACCGTCAAGGTCGCCTACAAGTGGGGCGGAAGGCACGCCGAGCAGCGGACCGCGCAGCTCATGGTCCAGGTGCCCTCCACGCCGCCGGGCGGCGACGGGTACCTCAGCGACCAGCCCTGGCTGAACGCGAGCAGTGGATGGCAGGTGCCCGCGCCGGACGCGAGCGTCGGCGGCACCCCGATCACGATGGGCGGCACGGCGTACGACCGTGGGCTCGGCGTCGCCTCTCCGTCGACCGTCGACTACTACCTAGGCGGCGACTGCACGCGTCTGACCGGCACCGTCGGCATCGACGACGCCGTCAACGCGGTCGGGCCGCAGGGCGGCACGGCGTCCTTCACGGTCAAGGCCGACGGCCGGTCGCGCTACGACAGCGGCAACGTCGACCGTACGGCGACGCACGACTTCACCGCGGACCTCGCCGGTGTTCAGGTGCTCAGCCTGCAGGTCGGGGACGCCGGTGACGGCGGGTACAACGACCGGGCGGACTGGGCCGGGCTGAAGCTCACCTGCGGGACCGCCCCGGCGACCCCGTGGCCGGCCTTCGCCACGCCGTCGTCCGCGACGGCGACCACCGCGCACGAGGGCTACCCGGCGTCGGCCGCGATCGACGGCCGGCAGGCGACGATCTGGCACGACGAGTTCAGCCCGCAGGCACCGCTGCCCCAGTCGGTCACGGTCGACCTCGGCCAGGTACGAGCCGTGGACGGGCTGACGTACCAGCCGCGCCTGGACGCGGGTACGACCGGCACGGTCACCGGCTACCGGATCGAGGTGAGCTCGGACGGCTCGGCATTCACCAAGGTCGCGGACGGCCAGTGGAGCGATGACAAGGAACTGAAGTGGGCCGCGTTCACCTCGGCCCAGGCCAGGTACGTGCGGCTGACCGCCACCTCGGGCGACGGCGGGTACGCCTCCGCCGCCGAGATCCGGCTGCGGCAGTCCGGCTGACCCAATCGGGCCGAACGCTCGCGATACAGCCCTCGGTCCCCGCGCGGGGACCGAGGGCTGTATGGCTTTTCAGGGCATGTGCTCAGGCATACACATGGCTCTTCTGGGAGACAGCGTGAGGGCACGGTCCGACCTGGCCAGGCCGGTGCCTGAGACCTCGCATCGTTGCGATGGCGATCGCGGCCGGTGCGGGCGGAAGTCAGCGCGAGCGGAAGTCAGCGCGAGCGGAAACTCCTACATCACCTCCGCGGACGCAACCCCGTGCATGCCCGACCTTTCGGGACTGCCGACGCTTCCGGGACTCTCAATCGCTTGGCTGATCCACGATGACCCGGCCCGCGAGCTGCTCCCGTGTCAGCGGATGAGCGGTTGGTCCCGTACAACTGTTGCGAGAGCGGGGGCGTCGCCCAAGCAGGTCGCTCGGGGGCTGGGGATCAGACCTGCGGAGGCGGCCCGTCAGGTCCGAGCCGTGGCCGTCTCGGCGCGAGCCGAAACGCCGGAACACCCGGCCGTCGGCTTTTGGATCACCCGACGTGGAGCACCGGCCTGATCATCCCGGCTGGCCTCTGCATGAGAGCCCTGCCACAGGGACCGACGGCCTGGCCGCCGTGCTGATGGCCCGCGAGCACAGGTACGACGCGAGCACAGGCATGACGCGAGCACAGGCACAACGCGAGCACAGGCACAACCGCGTGTCGGTCTGTGGCTAACTCACGGACGTGCTGCCCCGGGGGTGAAGAACGCTCTCGGTCCTGAGATGGACGAGCCCGGTCTGAGCCGTGCTGCGAAGGCTTCTTCTCCGGTACGACAACGATCCGGGCAGGTCCCCTCCGGCTGTGGCCTGATGCGACCAGCGGCATCTCAAGGAGCGCCCGACGTGGCACGGGTACGAGAGGCGTACCCGTGACGCCGCCGTTCCCGTTCCCGCACCGCCCCGCTTCCCGCACCGCCCCCGCTCCCGCACCGCCCCCGCTCCCGCACCGCCCCCGCTCCCGGACACGCCGTTCCCCGACACGCTGTCGTACCCGGGCACACTGTCGTACCCGGTACCCGCGCACACCGCCGTACCCGCGCACACCGCCGTACCCGGGCACACCGCCGTTCCCCGACACACTGCCGTACCCGGGCACACCGCCGTTCCCGCACACGCCGATCGTGGCGTCGGCCCGGATGGGCCATGGGTGGGTCCAGCGTTAAGTTCGGGCGGCTGTGGGCAAAGCCGCGGCGCGTGACGTCAATGATCCGGGTCTTCTGGCTGCCGTCCTTGTTTGTCTGTTCGGCGACGCCGGGAGTAAGGCCGGCGCCCCTTCTCCTTCCCGAGGTTGTGCCAGCGGCACAGTGGCTGTCCGTTGTCCAGGTCGGTACGGCCGCCGTCGGTCCATGCCGTTCTGTGGTCGATGTCGGCCCACGCCGGTGGCCGGTCACAGCCTTCCGCCGCACACCCGGCGTACACGGCGACGTAGACGTCCCGCTGGGCCGGGGTGAACAGGCGGCGGGTGCGTCCCCAGTTCAGCGGCTGTCCGTTCGTAGTGAATCGATCCGCTACGCGGCCGTCGGCACCGACGTGGATCGTGTTGACGAGCGCCTGATGACGGCGGATCATCTCCCGGATCTGCGTGGCGGAGATGACGCTGCCGTACTCGGTGCGCCCGGGTGGAGCCTGCGTGGCCGGAACACCAGGATCGACCGTGGCCGGAGTCGCGATCAGATGAACTCGCACCGGCGCGCCGCCGCGTTCGTGGTATCCGTGGCGCCCCGCGACCTTCAACGCGACCTCGCACGCCGCTACGAGGCCCTTCAGGCGGCGGTGTCCCGGGCGATCTTCCCACTGTGATCTTCCAGGACCTGGACGGGGAGCGAAGGCGTCGACCGCCTTTTCCAAGATGGCAAAGTCGGCCGCGCCGACATCGCCGCGCAATACTCCGACGCCGTCCATCGTCTGGCCGATGTCCAGGAACGACTGACGCTCGATCTGACGCCGCCGACGTTCGGCACGGTCGCCGTCCAGAGTCAACGCGACGCGGGCGGCGACCTTGCGCAACTGGCCCGGCGTCACCTCACCGGCGGCCTCGAGCAGGATGGGCTGCGCGGTCTCGGCGATCCTTTCCGGACTCCAGCCGGAGGTCGTGTCGGGGGCCATCGGATCGAAGTCCATCGTGTCGGCGGCCTTGTCGACGCCTTCGGCAATGGTGGCCACATCGCCGAACTCGATCTCGCCCGACTCGAAAGCGGCGCGGGTATCGCCCAGCAGGTGCAGGCGGGTCGCCGATGTCGCGAGCTGCTTCGCCTCCCAGGGTCGGAGGCGG
The DNA here is from genome assembly GCA_025964685.1 of Actinoallomurus sp. GTDB lineage: Bacteria > Actinomycetota > Actinomycetes > Streptosporangiales > Streptosporangiaceae > Actinoallomurus. The sequence goes on from JAOPYG010000009.1 coordinate 63,757, forward strand.
CACCGGTGTGCCAGCCAAGCCGGCAGCGACGGCGCGTCGTCGGCGGCAGGGCCGCCCAACGCCTCGAATCGCGCCAGCCGCCGTGCCGCCTCGAGATGCAACTCGCCAGTGGCACGCAGGATCTGCGCGCACTCGTCGCCGAGCCCGGCCGTGCCGTACGCGTCGATGTCACAGGCGGCCAGCTCGGTCAACCCGGCCCGGATCAACTCCAGTGCCGAGGTCGCCGAGGCCATGCCGTCCGAACTCATGTTCGAAACACTACTACCAGTGACGGACTGATCGCATCCCGTAGTAGCAAGAAAAAGTCGGTCACGATCTCGCCCTCTAGACGGGTCCTGTGACAGGGGCCCCTACGCCCGACCCGGCTTGCGGACACGCTCCGGCCTTTCCACACCCTTGCCTTGTGATGCGGACGAAGGGGGCACCGCACGGTCTCGCCTTGGCCCGTTGGGTGGACGCTTATGTCGCGCGCGATCCAGAGACCGAGGCGGCCGATCTCGCCTGGCAGGTGCTGAACGGGCATGCGGGAGCCGTCGGATACGTAGATGACCCGGGAGGCGTCCGCCTCTGTCCGTACGGTGACGGTCCTGCCGACCGGCGCATGGCGTGTGGTGACGAGCTCGCTGAGCACCAGCACCAGCACCAGGACCACGCGGCGCGGGATCTGATGGTCGGTCGCGGCATGCGCAACTTCTGGAAGAAGGCACGAGCCGTCCGAGGCACGATCACCGGGCGACGAGGATGAGAACTTCTTCACCGCTGAGGTGGACAGGGCCTTCATCGATGCCGCGCCACCGCGTCCCCATGGTCAGCGCGTTGAGCGATGCGGGTCAGCCGGTGGCGTCCGCGCCGGCTTCGACAGGGCGCGAAGCATGGAGGAACGGTCGTGTGGTATCGGCTAGGTCGTCCCCGACCCCTTTCCCGAGGCCGGGGACTGTGTCGCTTTACCGGGGGGATACGAAGGGACTGCGCGCTTACGCGTCGCCTTTTTCGGCGACGGCGACCTCGACGCAGTCGCCGCCGTTCTCGCCACTGCGCGTGGACTTACGCCAGTCGTGGTGGTTCAGGTCCATTTCTCCTCGATCACCTTTCGGATGAAGTCGATCGACTCTGCCTGGGAGAGCGCGAACGTCCTGATGGCCTCCCAGGCGGCCATCAGCTCGGCGACGTCCTCGCGGCTGCTCGTGACGATGCCTCGGATGACGGTCTCGACGTATCCCACATCGGCGCCGTCGACGGTAGCGATGTTGAACGCGCCAGTAGAACGGGGGTTCTTATCCGATCGTACGACCTGCACGGAAAGGCGCGGGCCCACGGACGCGATCAGGTGCTCCAACTGGGCACGCGTGACCTTCGGTCCGCCGCGGGCCCGATAGAGCACCGCTTCGTCGAGCACCACATGCAGCGTGGGTGCGTCATCCCTGGCCAGGATCTTCTGGCGGTTCATGCGCCGGGCGACGCCGGCCTCGTCGCCGGGGAGCAGTGCACGCGCGTACTCCTCGATCTGGAGCAGGCCGGGGATCAGAGCGAGCTGGAAGGTCCGAAGAACGTCCGCCCTCTCCTCCTCGTCCACCCACTCGCGGAACCATCCCGGCAGGGTCTCGCCGTCGAGCTGCTCGTAGACGTTCATGAGCGCGCCGGGCGGCGCGCCGAGTTCTTGTTCGAGCGCGGTCACCTGCTCGGGCCGTGGCCGTAACTGACCGTTCTCGACGTTGCTGACCCACCCGTTCGTATAACCGAGCGCGCCGGCCAGCCCCTTCTGGGTGAGCCCGGCCGCGTCCCGGAAGGTGCGCACCAAACGCCCCAGCGTGATGAGCGTGGGACTCCGAGGTTTTGTCATATTGCCCCTTTCGCCGGATTCAACTGTGTTCAACGCGACTCAACGCAACTCCACGCGCCCGGGCGGAAGTGTGGGGGACTCTGCGGGGGGGTGTCGAGCCATTCCGATCGTAGAGCGCTCAGGCCAATCTGTAGGCACGGATTCGGACAGGAGCATTCTTATGATCACACCGACATCAACGGCGCGAGAGAGCGCCGACGGATACATCGACCGGCTCGCCACCGCGTGCAAACTCAAGGGCCTGGTCGTGGAAATCATCGAGCCGTCCACACGGCTCAAGATCAGCACAGCGGGTGGCCACGCCCTGATGGCCGAGTTGATCTCCCTCCGCCCGGACCGGGGCGAGGTGCTGGCGTGGCACTGGTCGTGGGGCGCGCCCATCTGCACCGCCGACGACATCGACTTCGCGGTCAGGGCCATCTTCCGCGTCATCGCGGATGGACGGTGAACCCCGCCGGAATGGATCGACGAGGAATCGAGAAAGACCTGCCACTCGCGGAGCGTGGCAGATCTCATTCAGGAGGTTATTAGCGCGCCGGCCCCGCCACGGTCGCAATGCAGGCGCCGCGGCGGGCCGGCACGTACACCGCCGCGATCCACCTGGTCGATACTGACCGGTTGATCTATGATCTGACCATGCGGTCTAATCCCGAGGCTGGTCCGCAGCTCACCCGCACTCAGAAGGCGCGCCGCGAGGACATCGTCGCGGCGGCGATCACGGTCATCAACCGCGACGGCTACGCGGCGGCATCGGTCGACAAGATCGCGCGGGATGCGGGCACCACCAAGAGCACCGTGCTGTACCACTTCAAGACGAAGGACGCGATCAACGAGGCGCTGCTCAGTTCGCTGTTCGAGGACGGCGCGGCCTACATGGCGGCGTACATCGTCGCGGCCGAGACGCGCCCCGAAAAGCTACGCGCGTACGTAACGTCGAACCTTCGTTACATCGCCGACCACGCCGCGCACGTCAGCGCGGTGCACCGGATCCTGCAGAACACCAAGCTCCGTCCGGACATCGACGATCCGGTCGCCTGGCTTACTCGGCTTCTTGCGGAGGGCCGGCAGTCGGGCGAGTTCGGTGCGTTCGATCCGCGCGTCGTAGCGCTGTCGATCCGCGCGGTCATCGACGGCGCTGCCTTCCACTTCACCGCTCACCCCGGCCTCGACTTCGACCTGTACATCTGTGAGGCCACCCAACTGTTCGACAAGGCGACCAGACCGTGAGGGCGAAATGACACCGGTGACAAAAGATTTGGAGCACGCGAGGACCAAGGCGGCGTTCCGCGCCATCAGCGTGCTCGTCGGCTGCTATCTCGCCATCAGCCTCGCGGCCGTCGTCGTACTGGCCGTCCTGCACGACCACCCATCAGCCGCCACCCAGGATGCGTGGGTCCACGGGATCATCGTCGCCGTCACCGCGGTCCTGATGATGACGTTCGCCCTACGCACTACGGGAGGCAACGCCTCGGCATACCGGCGCCTCCGCATCGCGTCCGGGGTCATGCTCGCCGCGATCGTCGTCATCACCGTCATCCCCGGCGACTTCCCGCTGTGGATGAAACTCGAGGGCGGCCTTTGCGGGCTGCTCCTTCTCGGCGTTGTCATCGTCGTCAACGGCAAGCATCTGAGGAAGGTATTCAGCCCCGCATAAGCACGGTCGACCGCGCCGTCCGCGAAGGTCAGCCCTTGTGTTGGACGCGGTAGCCGCTGGGGCTGACGCCGTGCACCGAGCGGAACTGGCGGGAGAAGTAGAACGGGTCGGCGTAGCCGAGGGCGCGGGCGATCTCCGCGACGGCCTGGTCGGTGGTGTCGAGCAGTTCGCGGGCGCGCGACATGCGCAGCCGGGTCTGGTATCGCAGCACCCCGAAGCCGGTCGCGCGTCGGAACAGCGCCGCGAAGTGCGACGGACTGAGCTGGGCGAGAGCCGCGAGCTCGGCGACGCTGACGCGCGCGGAGACGTGCTCACGCAGATACTGCTGCGCCTGCCGCACGGCGTCGTCCCGGCCCGCGGGCCCGCCCGTCCGATCGGCGGCCAGCAGCGCGAGGAGGTGCCAGGCGGTGCCGGCCGCGGCCTGCCGGCTGCGGACGGAGTCATCGCGTTCCATCCGGCCCAGCACGTCGTCGACCAGCGCGACCACCTGGTAGAGGTTTCCCACGTGGATCACCGGGCGTTCCAGATCGGGCAGGGCCGCGCCGACCAGGTCCGCGACATCGGCGCCGTCCAGGTGCATCCACCAGATCGTCCAGGGACGCTCGCCGACCGCGCCGTAGGTGTGCGGGACGCCCGGCGGGATGACGAGTGCCTGCCCCGGTCCGATCTCGACCTGGCCGGAGGGCAGCCGGCACCATCCCGCGCCGTCGACGCACACGATCACGATGGCCTGCCCGCTCCCCTGCGGGCGGCTCCGCCGGTGGTCAGCGGCGTTCGGGAAGTAGCCGCAGTCGGTGACGAGCAGCCGGGAGGTGAGCGGGAGCCCGAGCGCCTCACGCATGAGCGGGCGCGCGAGCACGCTGATCCGTTCACCGGCGAAACCCCGCATCCGTGGCATGGCGTCATGCTGACGGGTCCATCGTCGTTTCGTCCAGGGAAACCATCCCTTCGCACATTCCGGCGTGTCGGCGCGCCTTCGTACGCTCGGGAACATGTCTCAGCTGCAACTGCCGGCCCGGCCCGAGGACCAGCGCGAGGACGCGGTCGCGGTCTGGCGCGAGGACGTGCTGATCGACACGTACGAGCCGTCCGCCCCGGACGCCTACCCCGCCTTCCTCGAGACCCGGGTGTACCAGGGCTCGTCCGGCCGGGTGTACCCGCTGCCGTTCTACGAGCGGATCTCCGAGACCCGTGCGCCGATGCGGTGGGACGCGGTGCACCTGGAGAATCCCTGGCTGCGGCTGATGGTGCTGCCCGCGCTCGGCGGCCGCATCCACGTCGGGTACGACCGCACCGCCGGCTATGACTTCTTCTACCGCAACAACGTGATCAAGCCGGCGTTGGTCGGGCTGGCCGGGCCCTGGATCTCGGGCGGCGTGGAGTTCAACTGGCCGCAGCACCACCGGCCGGGCACGTTCCTGCCTGTCGACGTCGAGATCGAGCACGAACCGGACGGCGCGGTCACCGTGTGGTGCTCCGACCACGACCCGCTCACCCGGATGAAGGGCATGCACGGCGTACGGCTGCGGCCTGACCGAGCCGTCGTGGAGCTGCGGGTGCGGCTGTACAACCGGACCGAGGACGTGCAGACGTTCCTGTGGTGGGCCAACGTCGCCGCGCACGCGAACGACGACTACCAGTCCTTCTTCCCCACGGACGTCCATTTCGTGGCCGACCACGCCAAGCGGGCGACGACCACCTTCCCTCGCGCCTCGGGCCGCTACTACGGCATCGACTACGGGGCGCGGGACGGCGACGGCGACCGGCTGGACTGGTACCGCAACATCCCGGTGCCGACCTCGTACATGTGCCTGGGCAGCGAGGACGACTTCTTCGGGGGGTACGACCACGGGGCGGAGGCGGGCTTCGTGCACTGGGCCGACCACCGCGTCGCGCCCGGCAAGAAGCAGTGGACCTGGGGTAACGCGCCGTTCGGCTGGGCGTGGGACCGCAATCTGACCGACGGCGACGGCCCGTACGTCGAGCTCATGGCGGGCGTGTTCACCGACAACCAGCCTGACTTCTCGTTCCTCGCGCCGGGCGAGACGAAGACGTTCGGCCAGTACTGGTACCCCATCCAGCGGATCGGCCCGGCGCACCAGGCCACCCTCGACGCGGCGGTGAGCCTGACCGTCGGCTCCGGCTCGGCACGCGTGGGCGTCGCGGTCACCGCCGTACGCTCCGGCTGCCTGGTCCGGCTGCGCGACGCCGCGGGAAACACCGTCTGGAGCGAGCGGCACGATCTCGCCCCGGGCTCACCGCTGGTGACGGAGGTCGCGCTCGGCGGGCCCTACACCCCGCAGGACCTGGAGCTGACCGTCGAGCACGAGGGCACGACGCTCGTGTCGTGGCGGCCGCGGGCGGAGCCCGGCGAGATCACCCCGCCCGAGCCGGCCACCGAGCCGCCGGCGCCCGAGGACATCGCGTCCGGGGACGAGCTGTACGTCACCGGCCTGCACCTGGAGCAGTACCGGCACGCGACCAGGTCCCCCGAACCGTACTGGCAGGAGGCGCTGCGCCGTGACCCCGGCGACGCCCGGAGCGCCGTCGCGCTCGCCGCGCGCCGCCACCGCGACGGGCTCTACGACGAGGCGTCGCGCCTGCTGCGGCGGGCGGTGGACGGCCTGACCCGGCGCAACCCCAACCCCTACGACGGGGAGGCGCACTACCGGCTGGGGCTGGCCCTGATCCGGCTGGACCGGCTCGACGAGGCGTACGACGCCCTGGCCAAGGCGTCCTGGAACGCCGCCTGGCGGGCGCCCGCACGCTGGGCGCTCGGCCGGCTTGACTGCCGCGCCGCGCGCTGGGCCGCCGCGCTGGAGCACCTCGACGCGGCGCTGTCCGCGGAGGCGGGCCTGCTTCAGGCCCGCGACCTGCGGATTCTCGTCCTCCGGCGGCTGGGCCGTACGGCCTCGGCGGACGCCGAGCTCGAGTCGGTGCGGCGGCTGGACCCGCTCGACTGGTGGGCCCGTGACCTAGCGGGTCTCCCCCTCGACTGCGACGCGCAGACCTGCCTCGACATCGCCCTCGACTACGCCGCCGCGGGGTTCGCGGCCGACGCGCTGCGCGTCCTCGACCGGGCCGAGGAACGCCTCGCCGGCGAGGAGCCCCGGGACACGGAGGTCCCGGCCTGGACGCGACCGCGCTCGGGCGCCGGGCCGCTGCTCGCCTACCACCGGGCCGATCTGCTGGCCGCGCTCGGTGACGAGGACGGCGCGGCCACGGCGGCCGAACGCGCCCGTACGGTCGACGCGCGCTACTGCTTCCCGAGCCGTGCGGAGGACGCACTGGCGCTGTCCCGCGCGCTCATCCGTGACCCGTCCGACGGACGGGCGGCGTCACTGCTGGGCCACTGGCTCTACCACCATCACCGGCACGCCGACGCGGTCGCCCACTGGCGGCGGGCGGTCGAGCACGACCCGTCCGATGTCGTGGCCTGGCGCAACCTCGGGGTCGCCGCGTTCAACGACCAGGGCGACCCGGCCGAGGCCAGCGCGTGTTACTCGCGCGCCCTGGCCCTGGCTCCGGACGACGCCCGGCTCTGGTACGAGTCGGACCAACTGGCCAAGCGGGTGGGAACGCCTCCGGAGGAGCGGCTGGCAAGGCTCGAACCCCGTCGTGAAGTGGTGGCGGCCCGCGACGACCTGACGATCGAGTACGTCCTGCTGCTGGTGGCCACCGGCCGGGCCGGCCGCGCCCTGGAGGTGCTGACCGGACGCCGCTTCCAGCCCTGGGAGGGCGGCGAGGGCCAGGTCCTGTCCGCCTGGGAGAAGACCCGGCTGGCCCTGGCCCGCGCCGCACTGGCCGGCGGGAGCGCGACCGAAGCCGAGGCGCACGCCCGCGCCGCCCTCGACCCGCCGTCGAGCCTGGGAGAGGCCCGCCACCCGCTGGCGAACTGCGCTGACCTGCTGCTTCTGCTCGGCGACGCGCACGCCGCCGCGGGTGCGGGTGATGCCGCCCGGCAGGCGTGGACGCGAGCGGCCACGGCGGACGGCGACTTCCAGGAGATGAGCACGCAGCCGTACAGCGAGATGACGTACTTCTCCGCGCTGGCCTGGCGCCGGCTCGGAGACGAGTCGCAGGCGTGGCGGCTCGTCGAGGGGTTGGAAGCGTACGTCGCCGAGCTGCGGTCCACCCCGGCCAGGATCGACTACTTCGCCACGTCCCTGCCGACGATGCTGCTGTTCACCGACGACCTGCCGGCCCGCCGCGAGACGACCGCGGCCTTCCTCGCCGCCCAGGCCGCCGACCTGCGGGGTCGCCGGGACGACGCGCTAGGCGGGATCGCGGCCGTCCTCGCCCGCGACCCCGACCACCTGCCCGCACTCACCTTCGCCGCTGCTGACTCCGGTCAGGAGGCTCGGCCCGCCAGCCAGGGATAACGTCCGGTGTCCCGCGTGGCGTAGTCGGGGTCCAGGTAGATGAAGATGCGCTGGATCCTCCAGTCGCGGATCTCGAAGACGTCGCACCAGCGTCCCGCGCCCCATTCGGGTACGCCGGCGCGCCACGGGCCGTCGCGGTGGGCGCCGTGGCTCGTGCCCTCGCACACGACGACGTCGCCGCCGGAGAAGACCCAGTTGAACTGCGCGTAGTGGTGCTCGATCGTGGTGATGGTGGCGCCGACGTCGGCGAACATCCGGCCGATCTCCTCCTTGCCGTTGGCCAGACCCCATTTGGGGAAGTACGCCTGGGCGTCGTCGGCGAACAGGTCGAGGATGCCGTCACCCGTGGAGGTGACGCCGCCATTGTCGAAGGCCTTCAGGTACTCCAGCACGACGGACTTGCGCTGCTCGTCGGTCATCGTCTCTCGGCTCAGGGCCACCGCTGCCTCCCGATCGTCCTTTTTGGAAGATCGCACCGATGCCGGCGGGCGGCAATGGTGGCCCCGCCAGACCTCGCTAACCGTCTCTCTTGCCGCGCTTGGTCGTGGTCCAGACGAACGTGGTGGCGTCGGCGGCCCCCGAGGAGTCGCCGGCGGTCACCGTGACGGTACTGGTGCCGGCATGGCGGGCCGAGCCCGTGATGGTGCCCGAGCGGCTGATCGAGAGGCCCGCGGGCAGGCCGGTGGCGGTGAAGGTCAGCTTCGCCGCGGCGGTGCTGACCGCCTTCATCGGCAGCGACACCGCCGCGCCCACCGGGCTGCTCATGCCGTGCGGCTCGGCGAGGATCACCGACCCGGCGCGGCTCGGCTCTCCGGAGACGTTGCTGTGCAGGGTGCTCGCGACGTTGACCGAGCCGCTCAGCGGCAGGTTGCGCGAGGAGTCGCCGACCAGGATCTGGTACGTGCCCGGCGTGGTCGTCCAGCCGGAGTCGGCCCAGTGCGCCAGGTCGTGCGCGGTCACGGTGAACCGCACGGTCTGGCTCTGGCCGGGCTGGAGATCGACCCGCTGGTACCCCTTGAGCTGGTGCACCGGCTCACCGGTCGACGCCGGGGCGCCCACGTAGAGCTGGGCGACCTCCGCCCCGGCCCGGCCGCCGGTGTTCGTCACCGTGGCCGTCACCGTCGATCCGGCCGATCCCAGCGCGCCGACCTGCAGGGTGCCGAACGAGAAGGTGGTGTAGGACAGGCCGTACCCGAACGGGAAGAGCGGCGTGATGTTCTTCGCGTCGTACCAGCGGTAGCCGACGTCCACGCCCTCGGAGTACTGCACCTGGTTGTTCGCGCCCGGCCACTGCGCGGTGGTGTGCGCGGGCACGTCGGCCAGGCTGGCCGGGAAGGTCACCGGCAGCTTGCCGGACGGGCTGACGTCGCCGAACAGGATCGCGGCCAGCGCGTTGCCGACCTCCTGGCCGGAGTACCAGCCCTCCAGCACCCCGGCGACCTGGTTCAGCCACGGCATGGTCACCGCGGAGCCGGTGTGCAGCACCACGATCGTCCTGGGGTTGGCCGCGGCCACCGAGGAGATCAGCTGGTTCTGCTGGCCGGGCAGGTCGATCGAGGTGTTGTCGGTGCCCTCGTTCTGCGGGTACGTCCCGAACACGATCGGCACATCCACGGTCTTGGCCAGGGCGACCGCCCGGTCGATGCCACCGGACCCGTCCGCCGCCTCGTACTGGACCGTCGCGCCCGAGCCGGCGCGGTTCTGGATGCCGGTCAGCGGCGAGACGGTGCCGGAGGAGGTGACGGTGGCACTGCCACCACCGACGCTCGCCACTCCGGCGCCGCCGTCGGTGCCGATGACCGCGATCTTCTTCGTCGTCGAGGTCGACAGCGGCAGCACGCCGGAGTTCTTCAGCAGGACGGTGCTCTCCTCGGCGATCTGCCGGGCGGTGGCCTTGTGCGCGGTGGTCGTGACGACCGCGCCGGGCGAACCGGTCTTGGTCTTGTCGAACAACCCGAAGGCGAACATCTGGGTCAGCACCCGGCTGACCATCGTGTCGAGCGTCGCCTGGGTGACCTGCCCGGAGGCCACGGCCTGCCGGAGCTGGTCGCCGAAGAACGCCGCGCCGGGCATCTCCATGGTCATGCCGGCGTTGGCCGCGGGAGCCGCCGAGTGCAGTCCGCCCCAGTCCGACGTCACAAAGCCGCCGAAGCCGGCCTGCTGGTAGAGCGCCGTGTTGAGGATGTACGGGTGCTGGCAGGCGAACGTCCCGTTGATCACGCTGTAGCCGCACATCACCGACGCCGTGGCGCCCTGGGTGACGGCCGCCTGGAAGCCGGGCAGGTAGATCTCCTGCAGCGTGCGGGTGTCGACGATCGCGTTGTCGGACATGCCGTTGCGGTAGGTCTCCTGGTTGTAGACCGCGGCGTGCTTGGCCTGGGCCATCACGCCCTGGCTCTGCACGCCCTTGATCTGGGCGACGGCCATCTGGCCGGTCAGGTACGGGTCCTCGCTGAACGTCTCGAAGGCCCGCCCCCAGCGGGGGTCGCGGACGATGTTGAGTGTCGGGCCGAGCGCGACGTCCGCGCCCTTGCCGGCGAACTCATTGCCGGCCACCACGCCGTACTGCTGCTCCAGTGCCGTGTCGAAGGTCGCGGCGCCGGCCACCGGGGCGGGCAGCTGGGTCACGTTGCCGAGGCCGTCACCGGGTCCGCCCGGCCCGTCCTGCAGGCCGAGGGCCGGAATGCACAGCGACGGGATCGCGCTGGTGTTGCCGATGTACGGCGACGCACTGCCGTTTCCGTGCAGCATGGAGATCTTCTGGTCCTGCGTCATCTGCGCCATGAGCTGCGACACCCGCTGCGCCACCGGGGCGGTCGAGCCCACCCACGGGCACGAGCCGTTGCCGCCGCCTCCCCCGCCGTCGCCGCCGCCCACGGTGAACACCGCGAACTCCCACAGTGAGTAGCCGTACGGCGTCGCGCGGGCGGTGCCGTACATCCGGACGTAGCGGCCTGTGCCGGTGACGTTCAAAGCCTGCGTCCCTCCGGCGCCGGTCGTGGTCGAGTAGATCGTCGACCAGCTCGACCCGTCGGCGGAGACCTGGATCTGGAACGCGGTGGCGTAGGCGGTCTCCCAGTCCAGCCGGGCGCCGCAGACCTGCTGGGAGGAGCCCAGGTCCACCTGAAGCCACTGCGGGTCGCCGAACCCCGATGACCAGCGGGTGCCCGCATCGCCGTCGGTGGCGGAGGTGGCGGGCGTACCGGCGTTCTCGGTGGAGGAGGCCATCGTCGTCCGGTGCAGTGCGGAGTCGGCGGTCCCACAGGACGCGGACGCCCCCGCGCCGTACACCTTGAACTCCCACAGCGAGTAGCCGTACGCGGTCGCGCGGGCGGTGCCGTACATCCGCACATAGCGGCCGGTGCCGGTGATGTTCAGCGTCTGCGTGCCCCCGGTGCCCGTCGTGGTCGAGTAGACGCTCGACCAGTTCGACCCGTCGGCGGAGGTCTGGATCTGGAACGCGGTGGCGTAGGCGGTCTCCCAGTCCAGCCGGGCGCCGCAGACCTGCTGGGAGGAGCCCAGGT
>JAOPYG010000069.1 GCA_025964685.1 Actinoallomurus sp.
GGTGACCAAGAAGCCGGGGTGGAATCCGGCGACGGCGGCCACCTGGTCGGGGTGGGCCGCTGCGGTGCGCATCGCCAAGGCGGCGCCTATGCAGTAGCCGATCACGGCGGCTGGTCCGGCGCTGACCTCGGGCTGGGTGGTGAGGAACCTGAGGTAGGCGTCGGCGTCGCGCAGGATACGTTCGGTGGTGTGCGCCTCGATCAAGGGCATCAGCTGGGCGATGACCGCAGGCCGGATCTCTTCTGCGATGTACTCGGGAAGTTCGATCACCGGTGCCGGGCCGTCCCGGTAGTAGAGATTGGGGACGAGCACGTAGTACCCGTGCTCGGCCAGTTCGCGGGCCCTCTCCTCCAGCTCGGGCCGCACGCCGAAGGCGTCCGTGTAGAGAAGCACCCCCGGCCGCCGCTCGCCATGGTCGGGGAAGGCAGCGAAAGCGTCGGCCTGGCCGTCCGTGGTGGGAATCTGCAGAGTCTTGGTGGGCATGACTTCTCCTGTCGTGGTTGATGTGTCAAGCCCTTGATCAACACGACGGAGGCGGAGCCCGCGCAGCAATGCAAGATCCTCGATCGAACAACGGGCCCGCACCGGCCCGTACGGCGCTCAGAAGAGCACCGGGTCACCAATCCGTGTGTGGCGCAATGCCGTCCCGGTAATCATCGCCGCACACCATAGCCCACCGGACAAAGCCGACGCACCCTGGCGTGGCCCCTCGAGGGTTCAGAAAGACCACGGACGGCCCGTTCCCCGAAACCAAGGAACTCGCCGCCGGCTGGTTCAGCATCGACGTCGAGTCCGAAGCGCGGGCGCACGAGGTCGCGGCCTACCTGTCGTCCGCGTCCTGGCACCGCAGGTGCTCGGCATCCTCGTCCGTCGCGGGAACGACTAGATCAGAGGCGTGATCGATCACGCTTATCGAGACCCGGCGTCATCAGTCGTTGGCGATCGGAATGTCGGCGAGCAGCGATGTGCCACTTCCTACGCGACTTCTGATCTCGAGGCTGCCGCCGAGCGCTTCGACCCGGTCGGTGATGTTGAGGAGTCCTGATCCGCGGTCGGGATCGGCTCCTCCCATCCCGTCGTCACGGATGGAGAGCCGAAGGGTCGCGTCCTTGACGGTGAGGTCGACGTGCACCACGGACGCGTCCGAGTGCTCGGCCGCGTTCGTCAGAGCCTCTGACACGACGTGGTAGGCGGTCACTTCGAAACGCTCCGGCAGCTGCCCGTCGGCGCCCATGTTGAGCTCGACGGGGATGGTGGAGCAGCGCACGAGCGCCTCGAGGGCGGGTTCGAGGCCGCGCCTGGACAGCAGCGCCGGATGAAGGCCGCGGGCGATCCCCCGCAGGTCCTCGAGCGCCTCGTCCAGAACTTGAGTGGAGTGGGACAGCAGGTCCCTGACCTCTTCCAGCTCGGCCGGCACCGTGGACTCCGCCGCACGCAGTTCGAGCATGAGGGAGACCAGACGCTGCTGGGTTCCGTCGTGCAGGTCGCGTTCGATGAGACGGCGGGTCGCGTCGGCGGCGGCGAGGACCCGGGCCCGGGAGGCTTCCAGCTTGTCGTGGCTGTCGGCATTCGCGATGGCGGTAGACAGCAGGTCGGTGAAGTCGAGCATGCGTTTCTCGGTGTCCTCGGGCAGCGGCTCGGACGTCGACGCGGCAATTACCGCCCCCCACAAGCGCCCGCCGACTGTGATGGGACAGCCGACGGCACAGTGGATCCGCATATCGCGCAGCACGGTGAGGAGCTCGCCGGTGCCTACGGTGGCCTCGAGTGCGTCAATGCGCTCCGGTGCCCAAGTCCGTGCCACCAGTTCCGCGGGACTGCCCTTATCCAGCGGCCAGCGCGAGCCGAGAGGCGTCATGTCGCTGTTCCAGACGCCGACTATGGTCGCGGTGGCGTCGGGCTCGTAGCGGATCACTGCCGCGTGTGGTGCTTCCAGGATCTGCGCCACCTCGCGGGCGACCGCACCGAATACCTCACCCGGGGGGGCACCGTACGCGACGAGCGTCGCCACGCGCCGCAGCGCCGCTTGCTCGTCGGTGATCCGCTGGCGTTCCCGTGCCGCCTGCAGCAGCACCTGCAGGGAGGGCACCACGCGGTCCCGCAGACGGCGTAGCGTCGCCCTTGGCAGGCCGGCGGGCATGAGGAGTGAGCCCACCGGTACGCCATGGTCATGCAGTGGGAACGCCATATGCGACTCGTCATCGGGGATCGCGCCGAGCCGGATCACGGCGGACGGAAGCTCGAGGGTTCGCGCCAGATGCTGCGCGGCCGCCGATTGTGCGGTCTTCAGGTCCGGCGCATGCAGCAGGATGCGGGCCAGGTCCGCGGCGAGGTCGGCCTCTCCGCGTGCGTCGATCTCGATGGCCAGTGACCGGGACAGTTTGCAGATCGAGCCGGCCAGCAGCGTGACGGCGAGGAAGACCGCGAGGACCGTCCAGTCCTCGGCCTTGTCGAGTGTCAAGCTCCCGACCGGCGGGATGAGGAAATAGTCCAGGGCGAAGGTGCTGACGACCGCGGTCGCAATCCCGAGCCACAGACCCCATACCGATGCGACCGTCACAATTCCCAGCAGATACAAGGTCCCCAGCGAGCGCTCGGGTGTGATCTGCTTGAGAAGATCAGCGAGGAGCGTCTCCGTCACGACGCACAAGGCCGCTACCAAGATTCCCAGCGCGAGGGGCGGGCGTGTCCGGCGCTGCATCAGCGCCAACAGGCCGGGGGGCATAACTCCATCGTGAGACCACGGGCGAGCGGCGTCATGCACGGCACCGCTAACGCCGTCCTACCGGTTGCCCATACCCGGAACCTCCCGTCAGCCCCCACGGGAAACTCGCCGGCCACCTTGACCCTGACATCATGGCCAGTCAGCCGCGGCAGGTGCAGCCCGTCAGCACCAGGTGACAGTGGCTGATCTGCCTGAGAACGACCCACAATCAGTCGCAGATGTCGGCAACCTTCCTCGCAGCTCACGGCCTCGTCAGGGACGTCACTGCAGGTAGCCGTCATGCGGCCCAGAGTTCACCAACAACTGTTCGCACGCAGAACCGGTGACGCTCGAACGTCGGACGTGCCAGCCGCAGGCCAGATCATGCGGAACCGCAGGGACTAACGGACAGCATCCCACCGCCCCGGGTCCGGGCAAACGCCGGTCACAAGATCGTGGCCCGAATCTTCCAAACTGGCTGTCCGCGCGGGGGCAGGGCCGGCTGGTCGATGACGATGCTTTGCCCGCTTGCGCCGGCTCCGACAAAGGCCCGACGAGTGGCTGTGACCGACGTCAGGAACAGGCACTGTCAAGGGTGGAGCAGCTGGCGTCGCTACCTTTGGCCGCTTGCAGGAGCAGGTTGTAGAGCATCTCGCGCTGGCTGTCATCGAGCGCTGCGAGCACCTCGTCATCAACCGCCGCGAGGGCGCACTCGGCCTCCGCGAGTCGCTTCGCACCGGCGTCGGTGAGCGCGACGACGTGGCGGCGACGATCCTCAGGCGAGCGCCGTCGTTCGATCAGCTCCTCGGCCTCGAGTTCGTTGAGCAGCCCGGTGATGTTCGTCCCGTCCATCTCCAGCGTGACCGAAAGCGCCTGCTGAGTGATGCCGTCGCGAGCCCGTAACACCGTGAGGGCGACGAGGTGGCGAGGTCGCAGGCGAAGCGGCGCCAGCACCGACTCGGCACGCAGACGCATACGACGCGCGAGATGGTCGAGCAGCGCGCCGGACCGATGCACCGGCTGGCTGACAACGGGCTCGGAGGTCATGAGCCAAGTCTAGCCGGTTTGACGTACTATCCCTATTAAGCTAATGATTTGTGCAGCACGAACCAACTATGGAAGGTCAGCGAAGTGACTCACCTGCTGCACGTCGACTCAAGCATCCGGGGAGACGCCTCGGTCAGCCGCAAGCTCACCGCCCGGGCCGCCGCCGTCTGGCGTACCGCGCATCCCGGCGGCACCGTCACCTACCGTGACCTCGGCCATGATCCTCTGCCGCACCTTGATGCGGCCGGCGGGCTGGCCCGGATACTGCCGCGCGACCAGCACACCGCGGCCCACGCCGAGTCCTGGGCGCTGACCGAAGAGCTGGTCAGCGAGATCAAGGAAGCGGACACGATCGTGCTGGGCCTCCCGCTGTATAACTTCGGCGCGCCCAGCAGCGTGAAGGCCTGGGTCGACTACCTCATCGCCCCCGGGCTGTCGATCGACCCCGAGACCCACGCCGGCCTGCTCGGCGGCCGCGACTTCGTCGTGCTCGCCAGCCGGGGCGGCGGCTACGCCGAAGGCACGCCACGCGAAGGCTGGGACCACGCCGAGCCGTGGCTACCGCACGCCATCTTGTCCACGGGCCTGGAGCCGCGCTTCATCACCGCCGAGCTCACCCTCGCCGAGGTAACGCCGGCCATGGCCGGCCTGATCCCGCTCGCCGCCAAGAGCCTTGCGGCGGCCGAGCAGGCGATCGACGGCCTCTGGGCCCCGGCACCCGCACTGGGCTAGGACCCCGGTGTACTTCTTCACACACGACGGATCAGCGATCCCGACGCACGGTAATGAGTTGGAGACTGAATCCGAGCTTCATGTGCTCACCACGACGGCGCTCGATCAGCGCCCGG
>JAOPYG010000074.1 GCA_025964685.1 Actinoallomurus sp.
CGCGCGTGCGGCCGGCGGCCCGCTGCGGTCGCTGGCCGAGCGGACCGGCGCGCTGCTCGCCACGTCGGCGGTCGCGCGCGGGCTGTTCCGGGGTGACGCGTTCGACCTGGACGTCAGCGGTGGTTTCGCGACGCCCGTGACGGCCGAACTGGTCCGCGACGCCGACGTACTCGTCGGGTGGGGCTGCTCGATGAACATGTGGACGCTGCGCCACGGTTCGCTGGTCGGCGAGGACACGACGGTCGTCCAGGTCGACCTCGACACCGACGCGCTCGGTGCGCACCGGCCGATCGACCTCGGCGTGGTGGGCGACGTGGCCGGCACCGCGATGGCCGTCGCGGCGGAGCTGGCCCGGCGGGAGCACTCCTCGCCGGGCGCCCGCTCCCCCGAGCTGGCGGCGCGGCTGGCCCGCGAGGGGCGCTGGCGCTCCATCGCGTACGAGGACGACTCGGACGGGACCACCATCGATCCGCGGACACTGTCGATCGCCCTGGACGACGTGCTGCCGACGCCCCGTACGGTCGCGGTCGACTCCGGCAACTTCATGGCCTATCCCGCGATGTTCCTCGAGGTGCCCGACGGCGGGCTGGTCTTCACCCAGGCGTTCCAGTCGATCGGACTGGGCCTGGCCACCGCGATCGGGGCGGCGGTCGCCCGCCCGGACCGGCTGACCGTCGCCGCGCTGGGCGACGGCGGCGCGCTGATGGGCGTCGCCGAGCTGGAGACGGCCGTGCGCCTCGGGCTCGGCCTCGTCATCGTGGTCTACGACGACGAGGCGTACGGCGCGGAGGTGCACCACTTCGGCCCCGACGGACACCCGCTGGACACCGTCAGGTTCCCGCCGGCGGACATCGCCGAGATCGGACGGGGTTTCGGGTGCGCCGCGGTCACCGTACGGCGGCGCGAGGACCTCGCGCCGGTCGCGGACTGGCTGGCCGGTCCGCGCGACCGGCCGCTACTCGTACACGCGAAGGTCACGACCGGACGGCCGGCGTGGTGGCTGGAGGAGGCCTTCCGGGGGCACTGAGCCAGTGGTCAGGGCCAGTGGTCAGGGCCAGTGGTCAGAGCCGTGGTCAGGCCGACGGTCAGGCGCGCTCGCGCGCCGCCACCAGCGGCATCTCCGCGGGCTGCTGCAACGTCTCGTGTCTCGGGAACATGATCAGGGCGACGAGAGCCAGCCCGAAACCAGTGAGCCGAACGAACGTCATGAGCCGGTCGGCCGGCCACGGCTCCTTGAAGAGCAGCGGCCCGAACAGCGCCAGCTCGGTCTTGGCGGCCACGGTCAGAACCGTGGCGACGATCGAGATCCGGCAGCGCTGGAGCCCGATCTGCAGCTGGGCGAGGCCGAACACCGCCATCCCGATCGCCACATAGGGGTAGGGGCTGTGCGCGGCGGCGGCCAGGCCGTGGTTGCTGTAGATGGACGCGACGCCCTTGATGGAGAGTTCGGAGATGCCGAGACTCACGCCCGTGCCGAAGCCGTACGCCACGCCGGCGAGCGGCCGTGCGTGCCGTCCGAAGGCGCGGATGTCGCCGCCGACCAGGACGACCGCGGTGACCAGCACACCGGGCACCACGACGGCGGTGAGCGCGAGAGGTCCGGCGACGCTGTCGGTCATCACCTCGCGGCTGCCGTTCGAGGCCCCGATGAACGCGGTCGCCACGCCGAACAGGCCGATGCTGAGCCATTCGCGCCCGGTGAGCCGCTCGCCGAAGAAGACGCCCGCGTAGAAGAGGATGAAGGCCAGGCTGGCGACGAAGATCGGTATCGCGAGGCTAAGCGGCAGCATCGTCAGCGCCTCGACCTGCGTGACGACCCCGGCCAGCAGGATGAGCACGCCGGTGAGCCAGAGCACATCGGTGTAGGTGTAGCGGATCAGCCGGAGCGGCCGGGTGCCGCGAAGCACCGGCATGTGGGCCGCCGCGACCCGGAAGACGATGAAGGCCAGGTAATAGATGATGGTCGCCATCGCCGCGAGGACGGCTCCCTTGACGTCAGAGGTGCCCACGAGCAGAGCCTTCCGCGCGGCGTGAATTCGACATCGGGTTTCCTCGTCTCAATGGCACCGACCGTTCATGACCCCGACCGTCAGGATCACTGTCGGGGCATCAACAGCCATATTCCCGTATCGAAACGGTCATGTCCCAGCATTCGCCCGAGGACGGACACGATCTTTTCGATTCGCCGCGGTGTCAAGTCCAGGGCAGCGCGGCCCGATCGCGCCAGTAGTCCGCCGCCGGGACCGCCAGGGAGCGGAGTTCGTCCAGCTCATCCGGGTCGAGGCTGATCGTCTCGGCCGCGAGGTTGGTCCGCAGCTGGGCGGCGCTCGCCGCGCCCGACAGCACGGTGCCGGCCCACGGCAGCGCGAGCGCCGCCGCCAGCGCGACGGCGTCTGAGCCCACGCCGTGCCGCTCCGCCGCGCGGTGGAGGGACACGGGTGGGTCGACCGCCAGCCGGCCGTTGGCGAGCCCCTCCTTGAGGATGACGTGCGCGCCGCCGGCATGGGCCTCGGCCAGTGCGGCGCCGGCCGAGGGCTCCAGGACGTTCCACGTCGACTGGACGGTCGTGAACAGCCGCCGGCCGCCCGCCTCCAGGTCGAGCGCCCGGCGTACCGTCTCGGCCTGCGCGGGCCCGGAGGTGGAGAAGCCGACGCGTACGCCCTCGGCGGCGAGCTCGGCGATGGCGTGCAGGAGCGCGGTGTCGCCGAAGATCGGGCTGTCCGGCGTCAGTGAGTGCACCTGGTAGACGTCGACGCGATCGCCGAGCAGCCGACGCGTCTCGGCGAGCTGGGCGCGGAACCGGTCGAGGGAATGTTCCTTGACCTCGTGGACGTCGGCGTCGGTCCGCCAGTCGCCGACGTAGGCGTACCCCCACTTGCTGGAGATCGTGAGGTCGCGGTGACCGCGCTCTCCCAGCCAGCCCGCGAGGAACTCCTCCGAACGCCCGTAGGACCGCGCCGCGTCGACCCACCGGACCCCCGCGGCGTACGCGGCGTCCAGTACCTGCCAGGTGGCGGCCCGCATCGCCTCGACCGTACGGTCGGCGGGCAGCGCGCCGTCCCGCCCGACGTTGATGTAGGCGGGCCTGCCCAGCGCCGCCAGTCCGATTCCCATCCGCCGCATCGCCGTCGTCCCCCTGACTTTCCGCCGCACGGCCGTGAAATGACTGCCCGGCGTCATCCGGCCCCTGGGATCTCGGTCACACTAGTGGTCCCCCGATTGTCCCGGACGGGAGGGATGCCGTGGCCGGCAGCACGCAGGCCGAGGGGTTCCGCGCCTGGCTCGACGGTCCGGCCGGAGCCTCCCGCGCCGTTCTCGAACGCCGCACGCGATGGTTGCTCATCGTCGCCGTCGGCGGCGCCAACCTCATCGGCGCCCTGTTCGTCCTGGTGTTCGCGACCTTCGTGATGCCCGACCCTCCGGGGCTGGCCGATCCGGAGCGCGTCCGGTTGGTCAACCTGGTGGTCTTCTCCTCCTATGTCGTCTTCGGCGCGCCCACCGGGGTGGCGTGGGGGATGCGGCTGTTCCGGCCGCTGCGCGCCTTCGCCGGTCACGAGCGGGAGCCCAGCGAGGCCGAACGCCGCGCGGTCCTGCGCGGGCCGCTGCGGCTGATGACGATGCAGGCGACCCTGTGGGCGTTCGGCGCCGTCGCCTGGGCCGCCATCGACCTGGTCTACTCCCCGCTGCTCGCCCTCAAGGTGGGCATGATCACCCTGCTCGGCGCCATCACCACCTGCGCGATCGTCTACCTGCTCACCGAGCGGCTGCTGCGACCCGTCGCGGCGGTCGTGATGGCGGCGCGCGCGACGACGCACGACGGGTGGTTCGGCATCACCCCGCGGACGATGCTGGCCTGGGCGCTCGGCACCGCGGTGCCCCTGCTCGGCCTGGTCATCACCGCCCTGTCCGCCCTGGTCGTGAGCGGTATGTCGCTCACCCAGCTCGCGGTCACCATCCTCGTGCTCGGCGGAGTCGCCCTGCTGGTCGGATTCCAGATCACCTACATCGCCGCGCGCGCCGTCGCCGACCCGGTGCGGGCGGTGCGCGACGGGCTGGCCCGGATCGAACGCGGTGACCTTCAGGCGGCCGTGCCGGTGTACGACGCGAGCGAGCTCGGCGGCCTCCAGGCGGGGTTCAACCACATGGCCGCCGGCCTGCGGGAGAACGAACGCGTCAGGGACCTGTTCGGCCGGCACGTCGGCGAGGACGTCGCCCGCCACGCGCTGGAGCACGGCGTCGCGCTCGGCGGCGAGGTCTGCGAGGCCGCCGTCATCTTCGCCGACCTGAAGGGCTCGACCCGGCTCGCGGCCACGCGCCCGCCGGGCGAGGTCGTCGGCTTGCTCAACGCCTACTTCGGCGTCGTGGTCGAGGTGGTGTCTGCGCACGGAGGGCTGATCAACAAGTTCCAGGGCGACGCCGCCCTGGCGATCTTCGGGGCGCCGCAGCCGCTTGAGGAC
>JAOPYG010000077.1 GCA_025964685.1 Actinoallomurus sp.
CTCTTACCGATCGGACGGCATCGAAACGGGGGTCAGCGGACGTTGATGAGCGCCACACCGATCACGACCACGCCCGCAGCGGCGAACCGGGGCAGGCCCATCCGTTCCCGGAAGAAGACCGCGCCGATGATCACGCCGGTGATCACGCCGGTCTCGCGCAGGGCGGCGACGGCGGCCAGCGCTCCACGCGTCTGCGCCCACACCACGATGCCGTAGCCGAGCACCGAGATCAGGCCGCCGGGCAGGCCGAGCCGCCACTGGGCCGCGACCGCGGGCGCCACCGCGGTGCCACGGGCCAGGAACACCCAGGCGACGACCAGCGGGCCCATGCCGAAGAAGAGCCATCCGCTGTACCCCGCCGCGGTGCCGGCGTGCCGTACCCCGACACCGTCCACCAGCGTGTACGAGGCGATCGAGACACCGGTGAGCAGTGCCGCCCCGATCGCGCCCGGTCGCCGCCGCGACGCCCCACCGGCGAACGCGAGCGCTCCGAGCCCGCCGCAGACCGCGCCCACGCCGGCGAACTGGGCGACCGTGAGGTGCTCGCCGAGGACCGTGGCGGCGACGAACGCGACGATCAGCGGGCCGGTGCCACGGGCGAGCGGATAGACCTGGTTGAAGTCCCCGAGCTCGTACGAGCGCGCGAGCAGCGCCGTGTAGACGACGTGCAGCGCGACCGAGGTGGCGATCCACGGCCAGGAGGCACGTGCCGGTGTGCCCGAGACGACCACCATGAGCAGACCGGCGGCGGCCTGGGCGATCCCGATGAGGGCGAACCCGGCGTACCGGTCCGAGGCCGCCTTGGCGAGGGCGTTCCAGATGGCGTGCAGGACCCCAGCGAAGATCACCGCGAGGGCGGGAAAGAGAGGAAATGCGTGGCTCACGAAGACAGCTCATCCGACGGGAGCCGTCTCGGCTAGAGATTTGGTCCTCCGCTAAATCCTCGGCCGCCGGTCGCTCGGGAGAGAGAGGGATGCCTCGGCTACGGTGCCGAGGGTGACCTTCGACTCCGCCAGGGGCGGGGACATCCGGTGATCGAGCTCGACCTCGACGTGGAAGACCTCGTCGGCATGCGGTTCGCGGTGTCGCCTCTCATGGAGACCGTGATGAGCCTGCGCGTTCCGCTGTTGCCCACCTACTTCGTGCTGCAGATGCCGTGGTGGCGACGGGTCCGAGACGATGTGGCGGGTCTGGACATGCGGCCGCTGACCTCGCTCGTCGGCGTGCGCCGCTGGGTTCCCGACTTCCTCACGCCCCGGCCGGAGGTCCCGGTGCCCGACTTCGAGGCGGAGCTGGAGCTCGTACGCCGCACGCCGCCGGACAGGATCGTCGCCGACATCACGGTCGCCCACGCGGGGCGTCCGGTGCCCTCCATCCTGCGTCTCGACGATCCGGTCCGGCTGCGCGACCAGATCGCGGACCTGCTCGCGGAGTACTGGCAGGCGGCACTGGCGCCGTACTGGACCCGCATGCGCGGTGTCCTGGAGGCCGACATGCTCTACCGCGCCCGGCAGTTCACGCGTGGTGGCGCGCGGCTGCTGTTCGCGGATCTGCACCCCGCCGTCCGCTGGCAGGCGGGCGTGCTGCGCCTGGACGTCGCCGGGATCGACTACCGGGCCGACGTGACCGGCCGTGGCCTGTGCCTGATGCCGTGCCTGTTCGTCCGGAGCACGGCCCCGCCGATCAGCGCGGACGAGCCGCCGGCGCTCGCCTACCCCGCACGGGGCATCGCGACCCTGTGGGAGAACGTGCCTCCGACCGGCGGTGACGCCCTCATCGCGCTGATCGGCCGACGGAAGGCGGCACTTTTGGGCTGCCTGGACCGGCCGGCCTCCACGACCGACCTGGCCGACCGGCTCGGCATCACTCCCGGCGCGGTCTCGCAGCAGCTTGCCGTGCTGCACGCCGCCGGGCTGGTCACACGCGCCCGGGCCGGCCGGGTGGTGCTGTACGCGCTGACCGACCTGGGCACCCGGCTCCTGAGGTGAGCCAGGGGCTCACGCTCCGCTGGACAGGTGCGGATCGAGCGTCGCGGAGGCGGCCGGTTCCCTTGTCCGTCCGTGGCGGAGCAGATCACGCCAGCGAACCGGGTCATGCAGGGCCGGGGTGGTGCTGGTGAGAAAGTCGATCAGGACGGTGGCGAACCGCACGGGCTCGTCGTGATGGGGAAAATGCCCCGCCCGGTCGAAGACCTCCAGCCGGCTGCCCGGCATGGCCTCGTGCGCGATGTGCGCGTGCCGGATGGGAATCACCCCGTCTCGCCGCCCCCAGACGATCAGTGTCGGCAGCGCCGCCGCGAGGTAGCAGCGGTCCAGCATCGTGATGACCTGACCGCGGACGTCGACGCCGGCCCGCAGCGTGCGCAGGAAGGCCTGCCGGGCCATCCTCGGGCGGAGCGCGTGGTAGCGCTCCAGCACATGGCCGAAGTCCGGGCCGAGTCCCATGCCGCCGGTGGCCTGGAGGACGGGCGCGACCATCCGCATCGCCGCGCGTACCGGGGCGGACGCCGCCACCGACAGGCCCAGCTCGGCGCCCGGCGCCGCGGCGATCCGCAGCAGCGGGTGCACGTCGGGTCCGATGCCGCCGCTGCCGACCAGCACCAGCCGCTCGCACCGGTCCGGGAACTGGTAGGCGAACTGCATCGCGATGCCGCCGCCGAGCGAATGACCGACGACGGTCACCCGCTCCACATCGAGAACGCCGAGCAGGTCGCGCATGCCGCAGGCGTACGCGGCGACGGCGTAGTCGGCCCTCGGCTTGGCGGACTCGCCGTGGCCGAGCAGGTCCGGCGCGATGACGGTGTACCGGCGCGCGAGCTCGGGGATCACTTTCAGCCAGGTGGTGGAACTGTCGCCGATGCCGTGGATCAACAGCAACGGAGGTCCGCTGCCGACCATGCGGAAGGCACGCCAGTATCCGTGGATGTCGCGGAAGCGGATGAGAGGTCGCACGCCCGAGAGCACCGCACTCACCCCCCTCGTTCTGTCCTGCTCTCAGGGTGTGAGCCGCTCGTTTCCCCTCCGCTACCGCCCTGTAAGCGGCACGTTACGGACCGGTCAGCCGGCGGGCTGTGCCGCCAGCCATGGGGAGACCCGGTCGCGATCGAGCAGATCCGGCTGCTTGAGCAGGTCCAGCATCAGGTGGACCGTGGGCGCCGCGTCCTGGGTCCAGGCGTAGCACTGCTGTTTGGAACCGCACTGGATCGCGGCGCGGCTCTGGGCCACGGCGACGATCTCCGGAGCGTCCGCGCGTATCTGCTCGGTGTCGGCGGCCGGGTCGGTGAGCGGGACGCCCGCCGCCGCGGCCACCGCCGCGATGTCGGAGAGCTGATCGTAGAGCCAGTCCCAGGGAGTGGCCTTGATCTCGTCGGCCCAGTTGCGCTCGCACGGCTCCACGCCGGTGAAACGGGGATGGAAGTGCGCGGCCTCGAACGCTCCGGCCCGGCCGTCGACGCGGTCGAACAGATCGGCACGCCATAGCGGCTGGTCCGCGACGATCCGCTGTGCGGCCGACTCCGTACCGCGTTGCGGCTGCGGCTCGCGGAGGCGGAGCTCCAGCCGCACTCCGTGTTCGAGATGGCTGTCCTTGAGGCTGATCTCGAACCAGTGCCGGACCAGAATCGCGGTCTCGTTGTAGACGAAGGCGTGCAGCACCCCACCACTCCCTGAGGACGGATGCCCGGCACGCCTCGGACGGAGGCCTTACCGGAGCATCGACGGACGGATCCGGTAGATCTCTACCCGTGCCACGCCCAGCATCAACCAGGCTTAGTGCGACAAACCCGATCGGCACGACGTCAGGCGAGGAGCGGCCCGAGGGACGCGGTGTCGCTCGGCCCGGTCGCGACCAGCTCCTCGACATGCTCGGCGAGCATCAGCCGCCGCTCCCCCTCGACGTCCACCTCGGCCGGCTCGTCCGCCATCGCGGCGAACCAGCTCCGCAGCAGGGTCCGGCGCGTGTTGCCCCGGCTCAGCCAGACCTTGTCGAAGAGCTCCGGCGTGGCCGGACCGTACGCCCCCAGGAAGGCGCGCAGCACCGTGGAGCCCGCGTCGGGCACCCCCGGCAGCCAGTGCGCGCAGCGCCACGGTCAGCTCCGCGGCCGACGTGACCTGCGCCTGCACGCCGGCCAGCCGCCGTGCCACCCCGACCGGCCGGCCGCCGGCGACCGGGTCGAGGAACTGCCGCCGCATCCGCCAGCCCAGCACCTGAGCCCACGTCACCGTCTCCACGTCCGCACTCTACGGCGGGCGTCGGACACCCTAGGGGCGGCGCTGGGCGAACTCGGCGTACGCGGCGCCGACGTCCTCGGCCGTGAGCGTGGTCAGGTCGGCGGTCGTGGCGTCCGAGCCGAGCGAGGCGATCCGTACATCGCGGAACCCGCACGCCTTCTCATACAGCGAGCGCACGAAACGGCCGTTGCCGAGTTCGTCGATCCGGCCCTGACCACGCACCCGCTGGAAGAACCCGGCGAGGTCGTCGAGCGCCGCCTCCTCGTAGCTGTCGCCCGCCGAGGCCGCGAGGCTCAACGCGATCTCCAGCAGTTCGTCGGGGGTGTAGGAGGGAAAGGCGACCCGCTCGGAGAACCGCGAGGCGAGGCCGGGGTTGGAGCGCAGGAAACGGTCCATGTCGGCGTCGTAACCGGCCAGGATGACCACCAGGCGGTCGCGGTCGTCCTCGGCGCGTTTCAGCAGCGTCTGCACGGCTTCGGCGCCGAACGCGTCACCACCGGCGTATCCGGGGTTGACCAGGGAGTACGCCTCGTCGATGAACAGCACGCCGCCGAGCGCGGAGTCGATCACCTTGTTGGTCTTCAGTGCGGTCGACCCGAGATGCTCCCCCACCAGGTCGGCGCGTTGTGCCTCGACCACCTCGGGCCGGGCGAGCAGGCCCAGTGCCGCGAAGATCCGGCCGAGGACCCGGGCGACCGTCGTCTTGCCGGTGCCGGGCGGCCCGGCGAAGACGAAGTGACGCATCGGCGGATGGGTCGCCAGCCCCTGTTCCTGGCGGAGCTGGGCGACGCGCAACTGGGCGGTGATGGCGTGGACCTGCCGTTTCACCGGCTCAAGACCGATCATCGCGTCCAGACCGGCCAGCGCGTCCTCCAGCGTCGGCGTCTCCGCGTAGCCGCGGTAGCGCTCGGTCACCTCCGCGAAGGCCAGCTCGACGTCGGCAGCACAGATCGTGACGAGCTCGTCGGGCGTCGGTTCGGGAGCGTGCCGCGCCCTGACCGCACCGTGCCGCCAGCCGCCGCCGATGATGCGCACGTCACGGGCGCGCGCCGCCGACTCGATCAGGGAGCGCACGAAGCGGCCGTTGCCCAGCTCGTCGACGATGCCGCGCCGGCCGACCTCCTCGAAACGCGCCCACAGCGTGGGAGCCGCGTCCGGGCCGAGCCGGTCACCGCGCAGCGTGGCGTGGTATTCGGCGATCCGCAGCAGCTCGGCGGGGTCGTACCCGGGAAAGTGCACCCGCGTGCCGAACCGCGAGGACAGGCCGGGATTGGAGGACAGGAAGCCGGCCATCTCGTCCTCGTACCCGGCCAGGATGATGACGAGGTTCTCGCGGTCGTCCTCGGCGCGTTTCAGCAGGGTCTGCACGGCCTCGTTGCCGAACCGGTCGGGTTGGCCGTCGGAGGTGTTGACCAGGCCGTACGCCTCGTCGACGAACAGCACGCCGCCCAGCGCGCGGTCGATCAGCTCGTTCGTCTTGATCGCGGTGGCACCCAGGAACTCACCGACGAGATCGGCGCGGTGCGCCTCGATGACCTGCGGCGTGGGCAGCAGGGCGAAGGCATAGAAGATCTTGGCGACGACGCGTGCCACCGTGGTCTTGCCGGTGCCGGACGGGCCGACGAACACGAAGTGCCGCATCGGCTTCTCGGCGGCGAACCCGGCCTCGGCGCGCATCCGAGCCGCCTCGATCGAGGCCGCGATGGCGCGGACCTGCCGCTTCACCGGTTCTAGACCGATCATGGCCTCGAGCTCGGCGAGCGCTTCGTTCACCGAGATCTGGGGGACCTCCTCGACGGCACGCCCGGGCGACGGCTCGGCGTACTCCTCCGGCTCGGCGTAGTCCTCCTGCGCCCAGCCGGTGTCGTAGGCCTCCGCCGGCACGATCCGGCGCGCCTGGAACCAGCGGTAGCCGAGCACCATCAGCGCCGCCACCCACGCGGGCGCGGCGCCCAGGGCGGGCAGCGGATGGGCGAGCGCGGCGGCCACGATGCCGGCCAGCGCGAGGGTGACCAGCGCGGTGCGCCACGGCGCGTACGCGCGGATGCGGTGCGCCAGGAAGGCGACGGGGAGGGCGAGGGCGGCGAGGAAGACCGCCTCGTGCCCGCCGGGTGGATACAGCCGGCTGAGCGGGATGACCGCCGCCAGCCAGCAGACGACGACGAACGCGGTCGCCATGCCGCTCGGCGACCGGAGCGTGAAGTCGATGACGAGCAGCAGGGTGGCGACGAACACGACCGTGGTGAGCAGCGGCCAGCCGGTGACGACGGCGACCGCCGCCGCCCCCACGACCAGCACGAGGAACGTGAGCCGCCGCACGCCCGCCTGGACCTGGAAGTAGTGCCAGCGTGCGCGTTCGAACACATCACGCCCGATCCGCGGGCGCGATCGGGATCCGCCGAACGGTCGCATCGCCCTCCCTCACGCCTGCAGACGTGTATAGCGCAGGTTCACCATGTAATGGCAGAACCTATTGTCTGGCGTGCCCCCATCAAGACGGTTACCGCCCGGCGACAATGCGCTGGATTAGGCCCCGACCAGGCGATCGGCGAGTTTCTTGTCCTTGGCGACCCGGACGAGCGCGGACGCGAGCCGGGCGAGCTCCCGCTCGGCCACGAGTTCGGCGAGGCGCTTGGGATCGGTCGGCAGGCCGAGCCGGTCGGCGCCCTTGAGCGCGAGCGAGTCGAAGGAGGGGCGCAGCCACGGCCAGACCGCCTGTGCCTCGCGGCAGAAGATCTCCGCGCCGACCGGGCCGATGCCGGGGAACTCCTGGAGCATCTCCCGCGCCGTGCCGATGTCGCGTCCGGCCTTCTGTGGCAGCTTGCGCAGGTCTCCGTCGTACTCCTCCATGACCTTCTCGGCCATGTCGCCGAGCCGGGTCGCGGTGCTCTCGTCGTAGCGGACGTAGTGGCCGCGGCCCAGCGCGTCGACGCGCTGCTGCCAGGTGAGATTGGCCATGCCGCGCGCCGTGCCGCCGCCCGCCTCGAACAGCTCGCGCGCCGCCGCCACCGCGATGTCGGCGCTGATGCGGGTACTGAGCAGATTGGCCAGGGCCAGGAGTTTGAAAAGGGCCGCCGGCTGGTCCTTGAGGGTGATTCCCGCGTCCTCCGCATAGGTATGGCCCGCCTCGGAGAGCAACGTCTTGGTCGTCCGGTCCATGGGGCCACCTCCACCTATCGGTACGCATTTTCCTACCCCGCGGACGAGCGTCTAAGAGCGGGCACGCGCACCGAGTAACGCTCCAGGAGCTCAGCGTTGCGCTCGTCGCCGCCGGGCACGTTCGCGCTCACCCACAGCGGCAGTTCCGCGCGGTCGGCCATCCGGGTGAGCAGCAGGTTCCACAGGTAGACGCAGGTCAGGGAGGACAGGGCCGCCGTGCGTGGCGTCTGCGCGGGATAGGAGACGTCACCGGGCGGTACCAGCGTGTCGAGGACCAGGTCGGCGACCGCGCCCAGCTTCACGCCGGCGCGGGCGGGCGCGGCCCCCATCGAGGGGCCCGACACGAACGCGATCACCGGCAGGCCGTGTGACCGTGCCGCCTGGGCGAGCTCCACCGGATAGGGGTTCGCCCCGCTGTTGGAGAAGATCACCACGACGTCGCCGGTCCGCGGCGCCGCCGCCTCCATCACCGGCGCCGCCAGGCCGGAGCGGCGCTCGGCCTCCGTCGCCGGCCAGGCGCCGTGCAGCGGCGAGATCTCCGGGGTGTACAGCGGATGCACACAGGCCAGACCGCCGGCGCGGAAGAATCCCTCGAGCACCATCGCCAGCGAGTGCCCGGACCCGCCTGCGTAGACCAGGCCGCCTCCCGTGACGGCGCCGAGAATCAGCTCAGCGGCCTGGTCGAGGACGTCCGCGTTGTGCCGCTCCACGCGCTCGAGATGTTCCGTCATCCAGTTCACGGAAGATCGGTTTACCAGCTCCGGCGCGCGTAGGACATTCGTCCCGCCCAAGAATGGATCGACGGCCGTGCCGGGCCCGCCCGCCCGGTGACACCTTCACCGTCTGCTACAGCACGCTGATCTCCGGATTCATTGTCGCGACGATCCTGGTGCTCTTCACCGCCATCCGTGGGCTGCGCGAGACCCGCGCGACGCCGGGATCGAGTCGCTCGTCCGGCAGCAGGGGACGCCCCTCCCCGACGAGCCCTCCTCAGATCAGGGAGAGCTGCCCTTCGATCTCCGGCCGGTGTTTGCGCAGGTGCCGCCACTGCGGAAGGTCGTCGAGGTAGGACCAGGACAGCCGGTGGTGCGGGGTCGGGCCGAGCCGCTTCAGCGCCTCCTGGTGCACGGGCGAGGGGTACCCGGCGTTGGCGGCAAAGCCGTACTCCTCGTGCCCCAGTCCGGCCATGAGCGTGTCGCGGTGCACCTTGGCCATGACGGACGCCGCCGCCACCGACACCGACCGCAGGTCGGCCTTGATCTCGGTGCGCACCGGCCACGGCCGGCCCGAGGCCGCGCGGTCGCCGAGGAAGTTGTGCCTGCCGTCGAGGATGACCGCGTCCGGCCGCTCCGGCAGGGCCTCGAGCGCGCGTACGGCCGAACGGCGGAGCGCCTCGGTCATCCCCACCTCATCGATCTCCTCCGGACCGGCGGCGCCGAACGCGTACGCGACGAGCCAGCCCTCGAGCTCTCCGGCGATCGCGGCGCGACGACGGGGGGTGAGCATCTTGGAGTCGGTGAGGCCCTTCGGAGGTGTGCCCAGGTCGGTGAGGGCGGCGCAGACGACGACCGGACCGGCCCAGGCTCCACGGCCGACCTCGTCGACACCGGCGACACGGGTGGCACCGGCGGCGGTCAGCTGCTGCTCGATCGCATAGTCCGGTGTGGCCGTCTCCTCAGATCGCATGGCCGACATCATGACAGCCAGGGAGGGTCGGGGAGGGGAGTCTCGCCGTCACACGCGGTCAGGCGCCTCATCTGCGGGCGTCGGCAATTTCACGATCAAGCAACGGCGGAGCGAACCGAGTGGACGCCGATTCGCTGTGGGGCGGATGATCCCGTGGAGACGGATACGTCCGCAGGAAGGATTCTCATGCGTAATCGGCCGATATACGACGTCGTCGCGCTGCTCGCCCGATGTGGTGTCGGCACCGTGTTCCTGGCCCATGGCTGGCAGAAGATCCAAGTGGGGGTCACCGCGACCGGGCAGAACCTTGACGCGATGGGCGCGCCGTTCCCGACGGCCGCGGCGGTCTACTCGACGTTCGTCGAGCTGCTGGGCGGGGCCGCGCTGATCCTCGGCCTGGCACTTCCGGCCGCCGGGGCGCTGCTCTTCCTGGACATGGCGGGCGCGCTGATCTTCGTGCATGCCAAACACGGGATCTTCCTCGTGGACGGAGGAAACGTGAGCAACGGGTTCGAGCTGGTCCTCATCCTCGGCCTGGCCTCGCTCGTCTTCGCGGCCGGCGGAGGAGGGCGCCTCACGCTGGACCACCGGCTGTTCGGCCGGGGCGGGAACGGACCGGACGAGGACGAGGAGCCGCCGCCCTGGCGCGCGGAGTCGTCCGGACACGAGCTCGCCCCTCCGGCGGCTCGCTCCGTGCCCGCCGGAAAGTTCCCGGCTCCGCCGAAGACCGACGAGAACTCCACGACACGGCCCCGGCTCGCGGCCGAGATGGTCACCGACACCTCCCGTGACGTGATCGTCGCCGGCAAGAAGACGACCCAGCCGTCATCGGAGGACACCGCCCCGACCCGGAGCCGCAAGAAGC
Organism: Actinoallomurus sp.; assembly: GCA_025964685.1. Lineage (GTDB taxonomy): Bacteria > Actinomycetota > Actinomycetes > Streptosporangiales > Streptosporangiaceae > Actinoallomurus. The sequence continues at coordinate 9,940 of JAOPYG010000077.1, forward strand.
CGCCCAAGTCCGGCACCTGACGCACGGACGCCCGGCCCCGCATGGCGGCCGGGCGTCCATCGAACCGATCAGCGGCCCCGCAGCCCCCGGTAACGCTTCACCAGAGTCGCGGTCGAACTGTCCAGGTCGCCCGTGTCGGACACGCCGGTCAGCCGGGGTTCGAGCTTCTTGGCCAGCACCTTGCCGAGCTCGACGCCCCACTGGTCGAACGAGTTGATGTCCCAGATCGCGCCCTGGACGAAGACCTTGTGCTCGTACAGCGCGATGAGCTGGCCGAGCACCGACGGGGTCAGCTCGGTGGCCAGGATGGTGTTGGTCGGCCGGTTGCCCGGGAAGGTCCGGTGCGGCACCTGCTCGGCCGGCACGCCCTCGGCGGCGACCTCCTCGGCGGTCTTGCCGAACGCGAGCGCCTGGCCCTGTGCGAAGAGGTTGGCCATCAGCAGGTCGTGCTGGCTCTGCAGGTCGCCGAGCTCGGCGATCGGCCGGGCGAACCCGATCAGGTCGGCCGGCACGAGCTTGGTGCCCTGGTGGAGCAGCTGGTAGTAGGCGTGCTGGCCGTTGGTGCCCGGCGTGCCCCAGACGATCGGGCCGGTCTCCCAGCCGACCGGCTTCCCATCGCGGCCGACCGACTTGCCGTTCGACTCCATGTCGAGCTGCTGGAGGTAGTCGGTGAACCGCGACAAGTAATGGCTGTAGGGCAGCACGGCGTACGTCTGCGCCCCGAAGAAGTCGTCATACCAGATGCCCAGCAGGCCGAGGAGCATCGGCAGGTTGCGCTCCGGCGGCGCCGTACGGAAGTGCTCGTCCATGAGGTGGAAGCCGTCGAGCATCTCACGGAAGCGGTCAGGGCCGATCGCGACCATCAGCGACAGGCCGATGGCCGAGTCGAAGGAGTAGCGTCCACCGACCCAGTCCCAGAACCCGAACATGTTGGCGGTGTCGATGCCGAACTTGGCGACCTGCTCGGCGTTGGTGGAGACCGCCACGAAGTGCTTCGCCACCGCGGCGTCGTCACCGAGCTGGGACACCAGCCACTGCCGCGCCGACGTGGCGTTCGTGATGGTCTCGACCGTGGTGAAGGTCTTGGAGGAGATGACGAACAGCGTCTCCGCCGGGTCGAGGTCACGGACGGCCTCGTGCAGGTCGGCGCCGTCCACGTTGGAGACGAACCGGAACACCCGCGACCGGTCGGTGTACGGGCGCAGCGCCTCGTAGGCCATCTTCGGGCCCAGGTCCGAGCCGCCGATGCCGATGTTGACGACGTTGCGGATCGGCTTGCCGGTGAACCCCGTCCACTGTCCGGACCTGACCTGGTCGGAGAAGGCCGCCATCCGGTCCAGCACCTCGTGCACCGCGGGCACGACGTTCTCACCGTCGACCTCCATGGTGGCCGTACGCGGGGCGCGGAGGGCGACGTGCAGCACCGCGCGCTTCTCGGTGATGTTGACCTTTTCGCCCGCGAACATCCCGTCGCGCAGCTCCGCCACCCCGCGGGCGGCGGCCAGCTCGCGCAGCAGCCGCAGCGTCTCGTCGGTGACGCGGTTCCGCGAGTAGTCGAGGTACAGGTCACCGGCCGTCAGCGCGTACCGGCTCCCCCGCTCGGGGTCGGCGGCGAACAGGTCGCGCAGGTGCACATCGCGCGTCTCCTCGTAGTGCCGCCCCAGAGCCCGCCACTGGTCGGTCTGGTCCAGCCGCACGCTGTCGGACATTTCCTTTGCCTCCGTTTCATCGGCCGTCTTCATCGGCCTTCGAGGTCCCTGCGCCGGGTTTCCTCTATCCGACCATCCAATCGAACGCGCCGGGATGAGGGGTGACGAACCGCCGTGAGCCGGTCAGGGAACCCTTGCGGTCCACGCGTCGGTGCCGAACTTGTCGGCCACTCTCTTCTCGGCCGCACGCAGCTCGGCGACGCCGAGCCGGTCGTCGGTCAGGCCGTACCGGCCGCGGAAGTGCCCGATCATCCGCTCGATGACCTCGGCCCGCGGCATCCCGGTCTGGCGGCGCAACGGGTCCACCCGCTTCTTCGCGCTCTTGATGCCCTTGTCTGACAGCTTCTCCCGCCCGATCCGCAGCACGTCTAGCATCTTGTCGGCGTCGATGTCGTAGGACATCGTCACGTGGTGCAGGACGGCGCCGGAGCTGAGCCGCTTCTGCGCCGCTCCGGCGATCTTTCCGTGGTCGGAGGTGATGTCGTTGAGCGGCTGGTACCAGGCCCGGATCCCGAGTTCGCCCAGAGCGCCCAGCACCCAGTCGTCCAGGAACGCGTAGCTGTCGGCGAACGTCATGCCCTGGACCAGCGCGGCCGGGGCGTACAGGGAGTAGGTGATCGTGTTGCCGGGCTCGATGAACATCGCGCCGCCACCGCTGATCCGGCGGACGACCGTGACCCCGTGGCGCCGGGCGGCCTCGGCGTCGACCTCGTTGCGCAGCGACTGGAAGCTGCCGATCACCACCGCGGGTGCCGCCCACTCCCACACTCGCAGCGTCGGCGGGCGGCGGCCGGCCGCGACCTCCTCGGTGAGCACCTCGTCGATGGCCATGTGCAGCGCCGGATCCTGCGGCTCATCGTGGATGAGCCGCCAGTCGTAGTCGCGCCAGTCGGCCGCGTCGGTCAGCGCCCGGCGTACCGCGATGCCCACGGCCCCGGCGGAGAAGCCGAGCATCATCGTGCCGGCCGGCAGTCCGGCGTCGATGCGGGCGGCGATGTCGCGTGCCTCGAGGTGCGCGGGCAGGCCGTCCAGTGCGCCGGCGATCCGCTCCAGCGCCTCATCCGGTTCGAGGAAGAAGTCCCCGCTGACCAGGACGTTCCGTAGTCTGCCGGCCTCGAGGTCGAAGTCCACGACGACGAGCTTTCCGCCGGGCACCTTGTACTCACCGTGCATCTGGCATCCCCGCTCCGCATGACGGCGTCCCCGTGACGCGATCACCTCACACCTCAACCGCGTGCACCGGGTTCCGATTCCGGCAGTGGTCCGTTCGCGGATAATCTGCTAACCGACGCAATTGGTAGGCTCAGGTCATGACCGCCAGTGCCCCGACGCGCACCGTCGTCGACCTGTCCCACCTGCTGTCCCAGGCCAGTCACGTGCTCACGACGCAGATGGCCGCGGCCTTCACCGAGATCGCCATCACGCCGCGCGAGTACTGCGTGCTGTTCCACGCCCAGGAGGCGGAGCGGACCCAGATCCAGCTGGCAAAGATCTCCGATCTGGACAAGACGACGATGGTGGTGACCGTCGACAACCTGGAGAAGGCCGGCCTCGCGGAGCGCCGCCCGTCGAGCACGGACCGCCGGGCGCGGATCATCGCGGTGACCGAGGCGGGCGAGCGAGCCGTCGCCGAGGGGATGAAGGTCGCCGACCGCGTGCACCGCGACGTCCTGGCCGCCCTCCCGGAAGACCAGCGCGAGGCGTTCGTGAGCGCGCTGTCCGGGCTGGTCGGGGGGCACCTGTCGACGCCGGTCGAGTCGGAGCACGCCGTACGGCGGCCACGACAGAAGATCTAGATCCGAAGGGGATCGTCTACTTCTAGACTATCTGTTACGGTCGCTCTTGTTGCCTTACGCGAACAGGAGCCGACCTCATGCCCGCTTCCTCCCGTTCCGCCGCGCTCGTCGTACTGTGCGCCGGAATGTTGATGATCATCCTTGACGGCAGCATCGTCACCGTCGCCCTGCCGGCCATCCAGCGCGACCTGGACCTCTCCTCTGCGAGCCTCACCTGGATCGTCAACTCCTACATGATCGCCTTCGGCGGTCTCCTGCTGCTCGCCGGACGGCTCGGCGACCTGTTCGGCCGCAAGCGGATGTTCGTCGCGGGTCTGGCGGTCTTCACCGTGGCATCCCTGCTCTGCGGGGTCTCCACGGGCCAGGACATGCTGATCGCCACGCGGTTCGCCCAGGGCGTCGGCGGGGCGATGGTCTCGGCGGTCAGCCTCGGCATGATCGTGACGCACTTCCCCGAACCGCGGGAGCGCGCCAAGGCGATCGGCGCCTTCAGCTTCGTCGGCGCCGCGGGGGCCTCGATCGGCGCGGTTCTGGGCGGGATCCTCACCCAGGCGGTCAGCTGGCACTGGATCTTCTTCATCAACCTGCCGATCGGCACGGCCGCCGCCCTGCTGGCGGTACGGGTCCTGGAGCCGGACCGGGGACTCGGACTCCGGGTGGGAGCCGACGCGCTCGGCGCCGTGCTGGTGACCGCCGGCCTGATACTCGGTGTCTACACCATCGTCGAGACGAGCCGTTTCGGCTGGACCTCCACCCATACGCTCGGCTTCGCCGCGCTCACCGTCGTGCTGCTCGCCTGTTTCGTCCTGCGGCAGGCCACCGCGACGGCCCCTCTTCTGCCGCTGCGGACGTTCCGCTCGCGGAACGTCTCGGGTGCCAATCTGGTCCAGGTGCTGATGGTCTCCGCGCTGTTCGGGTTCCAGATCCTCATCGCCCTGTACCTGCAGAACGTGCGCGGTTACGGCGCCGCGGAGACCGGGCTGGCGATGCTTCCGGCGGCCGTGACGATCGCCGTGGTCTCGCTCGGCTTCTCCGCGCGGCTGAACGGGCGCTTCGGCGAGCGCACCGTGCTGCTCGCCGGGATCGCGCTGCTGGTGGTGGCTCTCGGACTGCTCACCCGGCTGCCCACCGACGCCGGCTATCTCGTGGACCTGCTGCCGACGATGATCCTGGCGGGCGGTTTCGGCCTGGCGATCTCGGCGCTCATCGCGCTCGGCATGTCGAGCGCGAGCCCGGCCGACGCGGGAGTCGTCTCGGGGCTCTTCAACACCGCCCAGCAGGTCGGAGGTGCGCTCGGCGTCGCCGTCCTGTCCACCTTCGCCGCCACGCGCACCAGGAGCCTGGTCGCGGACGGGCACGACCGCGCGTCCGCTCTGACCGGCGGCTTCCACGTCGCGTTCGGCATCGGCACGGGCCTGCTGGTCGCCGCTTTCGTCCTCACGGTCACGGTCCTGCGGCAGCCCCGGATCGCGGCCAGGCGGGCGGAGGAGGTGGCCGCCTCCCCCGCCGCCTGATGCCGGCTCACGCGTCGAGCTGCCGGGCCGCCTCGATCTCCAGGACGATCTGGACCCGCTCCGCCAGGACGACGCCTCCGCCGGGGACGGGACCGTTGAAGCTGATGCCGAAGTCCGTCCGGTCGATCTCGCCCGTCGCGGTGAAGCCGGCGCGCGCGATGACGCCGGGGTCGCCGCCGAACGCGTCGGGGCCGAATCCGTTCACCTCGAGCTTCAGCGGCACCGGGCGGGTCACTCCCTTGAGCGTGAGCTCGCCGTCGAGCACGAGATCATCGCCGTCGCGGCGGATCCCGCTGGAGTGGTACGTCATCGTCGGATACTTCTCCACCTCGAAGAAGTCGGCGGATCGGATGTGGTCGTCCCGCTGCTGGTTGCTCGTGTCGATCGAGGCGAGGTCGATGGTCGCCGTCACGGTCGACTCCATCGGGTCGGCGGCGGTGACGATCCGCCCTTCGAACTTCGTGAAGTGCCCGCGCACCTTGCTGACCATCAGATGCCGGACGACGAAACCGATGTCGGAGTGGACCGGATCGATGTCCCAGGTTCCGGCGACGTACCCGGGGATCTCGACAAGTTCGGCGGTCATCATGTCTCCTGATTCCGAAAAGTAAGTTGATTCCACTTGATGGGGGTGGTTCCTAACAGGAACCACGTCTATCGTGGGACGACTCACTTACCCGGCACAAGAAGGCACCTTTTTCTGCCTCGGTCACCTGGAGATAACCATGGACTCGCCTGCCCCTCCGGAGTACGAGCCCCCAGCCGGGTGCCAGGCCCGCGACATCCTCGACCGCATCGGGGACAAGTGGTCGCTGTACGTGATCTCCCGCCTCCGCGAGGGGACCCGGCGGTTCACCGACCTCAAACGCGGCGTCGACGGGATCAGCCAGCGCATGCTGACGGTCACCCTGCGCGGACTCGAACGCGACGGCATCGTCACCCGTACCGTCCACCCGGTCGTGCCGCCACGCGTCGACTACGCCCTGACTCCCCTGGGCCGCACCCTTCTCGACACCGTCGGCACCTTCGTCACCTGGGCCGAGAAGCATGTCGGAGAGATCGAGAACGCCCGCGCCGCGTACGACACCCGGCCTGGGCGCGTCTGACGGATCTCGTTCGTAGCGAGCGGCGTTCAGGCGGCGTCTCGCAAGGCGGAGGAGGGAGTCAGCCTGGTTCGGCCGGCGACCGACGACAACGCGGCGAGGTGCAGCGGGTGGAACAGGGACGCCGGAGCCGATCGCTCCGGCGGAAATCCGACGTCCACGTCCGCACCGCGGTCAGGCATCCTGGTACATGGGCCCGTCGTACCTGGACCGCAACGCGCTGCACGCGACGACTACTGCCACGACTGCCGCTATGACCCCGCGACCCGCCTGGGGCCGGACGCCTGCCCCTTCACCGCCGGATACTGGGCCCGGATGGACCGCAACGCCGCCCTGCTGAAGGGCAACCGCCGGATGGCCCGGCCGCTGGGCGGTCTACGCCGCCTGAGTGACCGGGCCGCCGTGGTCGAACAGGAGAGACACCGGGACCGCTACTGAGCCCTCCCCGCCCATGACAGGTAGGTGACCTCGACGGGGGCCCCAAATGCTGGGGCAGCGCGTTATTGGGGACGTGGGGTATTCGCCCGGCGGTCTCCGATGGGCGGCATCTCCGGCGTTTGCTTTCGGTATCTGCCAGGAGCGATGCCGAACGCTCGTTTGAACGCGTTGGCGAACGCGAACTCCGAGGTGTAGCCGACCCGTGTCGCCACTGTGCTCAACGGCGCGTCCGAGTCTCGGAGTAGCCCGGCGGCCACGGTCATCCGCCACCAGGTCAGGTAGGCCAGCGGTGGTCTACCCACCAGTGCGGTGAACCGCCGGGAGAACGCTGCCCGGGACAACCCCGCCCGTTCACCGAGCTCCTCGACCGTCCATTGACGGGCCGGGTCGCCATGGATGCCGTCCAACGCCGCCATGACCGCCGGGTCGCGTAGCGCCGCGGTCCAGCCGGTCGCCGCATGCCGCCGCGGCTGTTCGTCGAGCCAGCCACGCACCATGTAGACCAGCAGCGCGTCGAGCAGAGAGGGCAGGACCGCGTCCACACCCGGGCGGCGCCGCTCGAGTTCGGTTCCGAGGAGGTCGATCGCGGCGCGCAACGACGGACGACGCCCGACCCGGGCGGACAGATGAATGATCTGGGGAAGCTCACCCATCAGCGGGTGCAACCGTGCCCGATCGTGCAGGTAGGCACCGCAGAGCATGACAACGGAGAGCTGATGGCCGTCGGGTTGAGCCTGATCGTCGGGTTCGGCGAGCGAGGTCAGCGGGGCGGTGAGTGGGGTGGCCGGCGGGACCGAGGATCCGTCGGCCAGTTCGTGGGCGCTCCCGTGCGGCAGGAACACCGCGTCACCGACGCCGAGCTCAATCGGCGCGGCGCCTTCGGGCATCAGCCTGCACGCGCCCTGCAGCACCACGTGAAAGCCGGCCCCCGCGAATGACGGGTGGCGTACGGCCCAGCGGCCATGCCGTTGGGTACGCGTGGAATGAGGTCGCCCGGTCCGCATGGCGGCGATCGCGTCGCTGAGTACATCCACCTACGCACCGTATCGCCCGCGTCGACTCGCAAGACGATCGCGCATGAAATCGCTACTCTCGCGCATTAAACATCCCCTTACCTCTTCCTACGGTGGAGCACACACGAACCTGAACGGGGGAACGACGTGACGATCGCCGTCTATGGAGCAAGTGGCTATCAGGGGAAGCTCGTCGCTGCGGAGTTGGCCGGGCGGGGCATCGACATGGTGCTGGTGGGGCGCAGTCCGGCGCGCTTGCGGACGGCCGCGGAACAGGCCGGGGTGCCTGACGCGGAGACACGAACCGCGGTCCTCGACGACGCGGGCCGGCTCGCCGCCTCGCTTCGCGACTGCGAGGCGCTGATCAACTGTGCGGGGCCGTTCACCCGTTCTGGTGATGCGCTGGCTCGTGCCGCGATCACGGCCGGCTGCCATTACGTCGACACCTCGGGTGAGCAGCTTCACATCAAGCAGATCTTCGACACACTCGCGATCGACGCCGAAGCCGCCGGCGTGACGGTCGTCCCCGCGACAACCGATGCAGGCGTGCCCGGCGACCTGATCGCGCACCTCCTCGCCGAACGTGTCGAGCCGGTTGAGGAGATCACTGCCGCCCACAGGATCGTGGGTGGCGGCGGCATGTCCCGCGGCTCCCTTCGCAGCCTGATCGAGGCCATCGAGACCCTCAGGAGCGGCGGCCTTGGGTACGAAGATGGAGACTGGCGTCCCGGTACGCCCGCGCGGCGCACCTCGATGACGTTTCCCGGCAGTTCAGAGCAGATTCCCGTGGTCAGGTTCGCCCTGCAGGAGGTCGTCACCGTCCCTCGCCACGTCCGCGTTCGCCGCGTCGAGGGTGTCGCCGAGGCCGCTCTGGCCACCCGTCTCACCTCCGCCATCGACCCCGCGCTGCTCGATCGCATGCCCGAAGGACCGGCCGAGGACAGCCGCAGCGCCCAGGAGTTCATCATCGTGGTCGACGCGGTCGGACGCGACGGGCGCTCGGCCCGCGGTGTGGTCTCGGGGCCGGACACGTACGGCACGACCGCGGTGATCGCGGTCGAGAGCGCCCGCCGGCTCGCCGCCGGCGGCGCCGAGCCCGGAGTGCTGGCCCCCGCCCAGGCCTTCGACCCCGCCGGCTTTCTCGACTTCCTCGCGCCCCACGACATCGGCTGGAGCATTGAGGTACCCGCCGACGTGTGACATCGCGCCCCTTCACTGGGACAGCGCACTTATTCGAGGGGTGCGCTATTCCACATCGCCCGACGGGCTTGTTCATGAACGCTCTCATGGGGAGGCGCCGGTCACATCTTCCGACTGCCCGACATCCTCGCCTTCGCGGGCGCAGATGAAAGGGAGATCGAGCGGCGCACGACCCGACTTCCCCGGCCTGCCGTATAGGCGGGGAGCCGAGGGAACACTCTGCGCGGCACCGTGGTCGGTGCCAGTACGACCCACTGCACCGGTTGCATCAAACGCAACACTCACATGACCAGAGAGCGAAAGCGGGGAGCCGGTCTCTTCTCGGCTCCCCGCTTTGACCACGTAATTCATGCCTGTACGGCGGCCATTTTACTGGCGCAGTGCACTTATTCGAAGAGTGCGGTATTCCCACCTGATGCCAGCGACGGATCGGCCCTGAGGGGTTGGCTGGACGGACTCAGAAGTCCATGCCGCCCGCGTCGGGAGCGGCCGGAGCCCCACCCTTCTCGGGCTTCTCCGCGACGACTGCCTCGGTCGTCAGGAAGAGCGCCGCGATGGACGCGGCATTCTGCAGCGCCGAGCGCGT
>JAOPYG010000085.1 GCA_025964685.1 Actinoallomurus sp.
TGCGGCGGCACGGTTCAAGCACCGGGCGGGCGCGGCCGGCGCGGCGATCGGCCTGCTCGCCACCGCCGAGGCCGGCCCGCTCGACCCGGCACGACGCGCCCTCGCGACGCGGCTGTCGGCACAGATCGCCGCGCACATGGGACGAGGCGAGGCTCCGGCACTTCTGCTCAGCGCGGCGAGACGGCTGGAACCCCACGACCTGCCGTCGGCTCACGAGACCTACCTGGAGGCGTTCGCGGCGGCCCTTCGGGCCGGTCGTCTGGGTGACCGCGGGCTGCTCGCCGAGGTGGCCCGTGCCGCGCGCGGCTCGTTGACCACGGCGGAGGGCGGTGCCGTGGCCCGCCCCCTCCTCCTGTCCCTGGACGCGCTGACCGCGCAGGTGCTGGACGGCCATACGGCGGCCGTTCCGCTGATGAGCAAGGCGGTCGACGTCTTCCTCCACCGCATGGGAGGACACGAGCGCGACGGCCACTGGCTGTGGCCGGCCTGCAACGCGGCGGCCGACCTGTGGGACGAAGAAGCCTGGCGGACGCTCTGCGAACGTCACGTACGGCTGGCCCGCCGGTCGGGCACGCTCATCGCGCTTCCGCTGGCACTGCGCTCCCTGGCCCTCGCGTACATCCACGCGGGCGAGTTCGCCGAAGCGGCCACGCTGATCGATGACGCGCACACGATCGCGGAGGGAGGCGGCGGCCCCTCGTGGGCCGAACTCGCGCTGGCCGCATGGCGCGGCGACCGGGAGCGCGTCTCCTCGCTGATCGAGACCAGCCTCTGTGCGGCACGCGACCGACGGCAGGGTCGCGCACTCTCCATGATCGACTACTCGAACGCGGTGCTGCACAACGGCACCGGCCGTTACGACGTCGCGCTGCGTGCCGCCCGAACGGCGTACCACCTCGATGAGCCGGGGTTCAGGTCGTTCATCCCGCCCGAGCTGGTGGAGGCGGCCGCGCGCGCCGGCCAGCCCCGGCTCGCCGAACCCGTCCTCGAGCAACTCGTCGAACGGACCCAGGCGAGCCCCACCGACTGGGCGCTCGGCATCCAGTGTCGGTCGCGCGCCCTCCTCGGCGACGGGCCCGAAGCCGAGGACCTGTACCGGGAGGCGATCGAGCGGCTCGCGCGTACCCGGAGTGTCGTCCACCTCGCCCGTGCGCACCTGGTCTACGGGGAGTGGCTGCGCCGCGAGGCCAGACGCGGTGACGCGCGCGTCCAGCTGCGCATCGCGCACGAGAAGCTGACCATGACCGGCGCGGGCGCGTTCGCGGCGCGGGCCGCTCGTGAGCTGTCCGCCTGTGGCGAGCGTCCCCGCAAGCCGGCGGCCACGCCGATCGACCGGCTCACCGCACAAGAGCTCCAGATCGCACGGCTCGTCGCCGACGGCGCGACCTCCAAAGAGGCGGCCGGGCAGCTGTTCCTCAGCCCGCGCACCGTCGACGCGCACCTGCGCAACATCTTCAAGAAGCTCGGCCTGACCTCCCGCCGGCAACTACGCGACCTGCGGCTGGCGGAGCCCCGTCCCGCTCCCGCCGCCCGCCCCGAGTGACCGGCTCACGTACGGGCGCGGGCGGGATCGCCTGACGCGGACAGCATCCGCAGCTTCTCGTGGCTCTCGCTGCCGGGGACGGCGGTGAAGATCACCAACGTCTGGGACCGGGCGGGATCGAGGAGGTTCTCGCCGTGCAGCTCGAGCAGGCCCAGCCGCGGATGCCTGATGCGTTTCGCCTCGCAGTACGGGCCCGCGACCGGGTGCTCGTGCCAGATCGGGGCGAACTCCGTACTGGCCGCGAGCAGCGCGTCGACCAGCGCGGTCACTCGCGAGCCCCCGCGATCACGCGTGTACGCGTCGCGCAGCAGGGCGGTGATGGCCCGGCCGTGCGCCGCGTGGTCGTCCTCGGGAAAGATCAGTCGCGAGCCGGGGTCGGTGAACCAGCGGTACGCCAGGCTGCGCGCCATCCCCGTGTGGCGGGCGTCGTCGCCCATGAGGTCGACGGCCGGACGGGTCTGTTTCAGCGTCTCCCCGAGATGGTTCATCACCTGGGCGGGGGTGTCCTCGAGCCGGTCCAGGACGCGCATCATCCCCGGGTCGACGTGGTCGCCACCGGAGAGCCGCGGCGGAACGGCGTGGCCGGCGAGACGGAGCAGGTGGTCACGTTCCTCCACGGACAGCCGCAGGGCGCGGGCGATGGCGGTGAGCATCCGTTCGGACGGCGTCGGCCCGCGCCGCTGCTCGATCCGGCTGTAGTAGTCGACCGACATGCTGGCCAGCGCGGCGACCTCCTCGCGGCGCAGTCCGCCGGTCCGCCGTCGCCGCCCGCGGGGCAGCCCGACGTCCTCGGGTCGCAGCGCCTCACGCCGCGTGCGCAGAAAGTGGGCGAGCTGCGCCCGGTCCATGTGAGGCTCCCTCCGGCTCTGTCCGGCGGTGGTCAGGTGTCACCCACAACCTCCTGGGCTGCGGATTTCGTCCCGTATCCCCGGATCGAGTGTCCCTGGTTGCGCCCGTGGGCCCTTGCCACGCTGGGGCCATGGACACAACGACAACGGCGCACGGCGCGCCCGCCCACTGGATCGGCGGCCGGCCCGTCGCGACGCACACAGCGACCATCGACGTCGTCGACCCGGCCACCGGAAAGGTCATCGCCTCCGTACCGGCCGGCACCCCCACCGACGTCGACCGGGCCGTCGCCGCGGCGACCGCCGCCTTCCCCGCCTGGTCCGCCACCGCCCCGGCCGCACGAGCGGCGATCCTGCGGCGCGTCTCCGAGGGCCTGCGCGATCGCGCCGGCGAGATCGCGGACACGATCACCGCCGAGATGGGGGCGCCGATCTGGCTCTCCCGTTCCGCCCAGGTCCCGTTCCCGATCACGGTGGCGGCGTCCGTCGCGGAACTCGCCGCGGACTTCGCGTGGACCGAGGAGATCGGGAACTCCCTGGTCATACGCGAACCCATCGGTGTGGTCGGCGCGATCACGCCCTGGAACTTCCCCCTGCAGCAGATCATGACGAAGCTGGCACCGGCCTTGGTGGCCGGCGACACGATTGTCTTCAAACCGTCGGAGATCGCCCCGCTGACCGCGCGCATCCTGGCCGAGGTCACGGCCGAGGCGGGGCTGCCGGACGGTGTCTTCAACGTCGTGCACGGGACCGGGCCGGTCGTCGGCGAGGCGATCGCGGCGCACCCCGGAATCGACATGGTGTCCTTCACCGGCTCCACCCGGGCCGGCCGGCGGGTCTCGGTGCTCGCCTCGGACACGGTCAAGCGTGTCGCGCTGGAGCTGGGCGGCAAGTCCGCCAACGTGATCCTCGGCGACGCCGACCTCTCCCAGGCCGTCGGGCTCGGCGTGGCCCGCTCGTGGATCAACAGCGGCCAGGTCTGCGGCGCGTGGACCCGGATGCTGGTCCCGGCGTCCAAGCACGACGAGGTCGTCGAGCTGGCCGTCGCCGCCGCGGCCGAGTACACCGTCGGCGATCCGACGGACGAGGCCACGCGAATCGGGCCGGTGGCATCGGAGGCGCACCGCCGCCGGGTCACCGGCTACATCGAGCGGGGAATCGCCGAAGGCGCCACGGTGGCCGTCGGCGGCCCCGGCAGCGTCGAGGGACTGGAGAACGGCGCCTACGTACGGCCGACGATCTTCACGAACGTCGACCCCGATGCCGTGATCGCCCAGGAGGAGATCTTCGGCCCGGTGCTGTCGGTGATCCCGTACACCGACGAGGACCAGGCCGTCGAGATCGCCAACAACTCCGTGTACGGGCTGACCGGAGCGGTGTTCGGCGAGCGGGAACACGCGTTCGCGGTCGCCCGGCGGCTCCGTACGGGCCAGGTCGACGTGAACGGCGCCGAGATGAACCTGCTCGCGCCCTTCGGCGGGTACCGGCAGTCGGGCAACGGCCGGGAGATGGGCCGCTTCGGCCTCGAGGAGTTCCTGGAGGTCAAGTCCATCCAGCGCTGAGCCGGGCTAGGGTCGAGGGCCATGACCGAGGCAATGGTGCGTGCCAACGGAGTGGACCTGTGCGTCGAGACCTTCGGTGATCCGCGGGCGCCGGCGATCCTGCTCATCTCCGGCGCCGCCGCGTCGATGGACTGGTGGGACGCGGAGTTCTGCCGGCGCATCGCCGAAGGCGGCCGGCTCGTCATCCGGTACGACCACCGGGACACCGGCCGATCGGTCACCTATCCGCCGGGCGCGCCCGGTTACACCGGCCCTGACCTGGCTCGTGACGCGGCCGGTCTGATCGACGCCCTCGCGGGCGGCCGCGCCCACATGGCGGGGCTGTCGATGGGCGGCGGCATCGCGCAGTACCTCGCCGTCGAGTATGCCGCCCGGGTCGCGACGCTGACCTTGGTGTCGACCAGCCCCGGCCCGGCGAGCGACCTGCCTCCGATGGCGGACCGGCTCAGGGCGACGTTCGCCGATCCGGCGCCCGAGCCGGACTGGAGCGACCACGACGCGGTCGTGGAGCACCTCGTCGAGGAACAGCGGCCGTACGCCGGTCCGGACACCTTCGACGAGCAGCACGTCCGCGAGATCGCCCGCCGGGTCGTCGGCCGCACCGCCGGGCTGGGGTCGAGCGGAAACCACTGGCTCATCGACGGAGGCGAGGACCTGCGCCCCCGGCTGGGCGAGATCACCGCGCCGACTCTCGTCATCCACGGGACGGAGGACCCGTTCTTCCCGCCCGGTCACGGGGCCGCACTGGCACGCGAGATCTCTGGCGCCGAACTCCTCCTGCTCGATGGGGTGGGCCACGAGCCACCACCACGCTCGACGTGGGACCTCGTCGTGCCCGCCCTCCTGCGGCACACCGCGCCCTGACGGACCAGCCCTTCGCGCATGGCATGCGGCCGGTGGCCGCGATGGCTCAGACGCGCTCGATGATGGTGGCGTTGGCCTGGCCGCCGCCCTCGCACATCGTCTGCAGGCCGTAACGGCCGCCCGTGCGCTCCAGCTCGTGCAGGAGCTTGGTCATCAGGATCGACCCGGTGGCGCCCAGGGGGTGCCCGAGCGCGATCGCCCCGCCGTTCGGGTTGGTCTTCTCCAGCGACGCGCCCGTGTCCTTGGCCCAGGCCAACGGCACCGGGGCGAACGCCTCGTTGACCTCGAACACGTCGATGTCATCGATCGTCAGGCCGCCGCGCCGCAGAGCCTTCTCCGTCGCCGGGATCGGTCCGGTCAGCATGTACACCGGGTCCGAGCCCTCCACGACGAGCGTGCGGATGCGCGCCCGTGGCGTGAGACCGTGCCGCTCGACGGCCTCCTCGGAGGCGATCAGCAGGGCGCCGGCGCCGATCGAGATCTGCGAGGCGATCGCCGCGGTGAGCTCCCAGCCCTCGCGCAGCGGCTGCAGGCCCGCCATCTTCTCCAGCGAGGTGTCCGGGCGGGCGCCCTCGTCCTTGGTCACGCCCGCGATCGGAGCGATCTCACGGTCGAAGTGGCCCGACTCGATCGCGTTCACCGCGCGCCGGTGGCTCTCCAGCGCGAACTGCTCCAGGTCACCGCGCTTGAAGCCCCACTTCTCGCACATGAGCTGCGCGCCGCGGAACTGGGAGATCTCCTGGTCGCCGTACCGCTCGTTCCAGCCTTCGCCGTACGGGAAGGGCATGCCCTTCTCCAGACCCATGACCACGCTGGAGCCCATCGGCACCATGCCCATGTTCTCCACGCCGGAGGCCACGACGAGGTCCTGGGTGCCCGACAGCACGCCCTGCGCGGCGAAGTGGATCGCCTGCTGCGAGGAACCGCACTGCCGGTCGATGGTCACGCCCGGCACGCGCTCGGGCAGCCCGGCCGACAGCCAGGCCGTACGCGCGATGTCGAGGGACTGCGGGCCGACCTGCATGACGCAGCCCATGATCACGTCATCGACCGCCTCGGGGTCGACCCCGGTGCGCTCGACGAGCTCCTTGAGCACGTGCGCGCCCAGGTCGGCCGGGTGCACCGCCGCCAGCGCGCCCTTCTTCGTGCCCACCGGGGTACGGACCGCCCCGACGATGTACGCCTCGGCCACGACGCCTCCAAGTCTGTAGTTGAGGTTCCGTCCCTACAACCGAACACTATTCGGTCTGTATGAGGCTACCTCGCCAGACCGTGACGTCCAGAGTGACTCTGCTCTCCCACCCGACGGCAACCCCAGCGAACCTCGACCAATGCTGAGCTTTACGCTGGGCGCCATGGAGCACACCCCGCCAGACGCGCACGAGCTCACCGTCGGCCAGGTGTCCGCGCGCAGCGGCGTCGCCGTGTCCGCACTGCACTTCTACGAGAAGAAGGGGCTGATCCGCAGCCGCCGCACCACGGGCAACCAGCGCCGCTACTCCCGCGACGTGCTCCGGCGCGTCGCCTTCATCCGGGTGTCACAGCGCGTCGGCATCCCGCTGAGCGACATCAGGGACGCCCTCGCCCGGCTGCCGGAGGAACGCACACCCACACCGAAGGACTGGGCCCTCCTGTCGGCCGCGTGGCGCGGCGAGCTGGACGCACGGATCAGGCAGTTGCAGAGGCTCCGTGACGACCTCACCGGCTGCATCGGATGCGGATGTCTCTCCCTCAGCCACTGCCGGCTCTCCAACCCGGACGACCGGCTCGGCGCAGAGGGCCCCGGCCCGCGGCGCCTGCTCGCCGACCGGCCACCGGCACCCTGAGCACCGCCTCCGTGGTGAGCCGGCCCTTGGCGTACTGCTCCCGGAGGAGCTTCGCACCTCCGGGTCAGCCGATGGGATTGGCCCTCCGCAGCATGTCGAGGTGTTCGCGGAGGGCCGGGAGGGCGGCGCGGGCGAGGTCGGTCAGCTGGGGAGAGGATCCGACGTGTACCTGGTCCTCGGTGCGGGCGATGGCCTTCTCGTGCGCCTCGGCCATCGCGGCCACGAAGTCGCGGTCGAACCGGGTTCCCGCCTCGTTCGCCAGCCGCCGGCCCAGGGCGAGCTGCCCGGCCCGCTCCGCCCGTGGCAGGTCGATGCCGAGGGCGTTCGCCGTACGGACCACCTTCGGCTCGAACGCGACGTGGTCGGCGACGAGTGTGGTCCCCGCACGCCGCACCGCGCTGGTCGCACCCTTCCGCTCGGCGAGCCTGCCGTACCGCACGTCCGCGAGGCCGTCCTGATGGATCGCCACCAGCCACGCGCGGTCACCGGCGGACACACGAGTGGCCGGTGCGCGAGCGGCCGCCTCCCGGCCGGTGCCGCTCGCCCCGCACCCGGCCAGAAGGAGCGCCGCGACCGCGAAGGCATACGGATGACCTGCCACGGAGTCCCCCATCTCGTCCGGCGCACGGAACGCGGCGTCCTCCCCTGCCGGTGAGGTTCTTGTCCCGGCCGACGCCGGACGCGCAGCTAGGGGCGTACCCGCGCCCTGGCGCGCCACGCCGCGGGCACGGTCGCGGAGCCGGCCCGAAGGGAGCGGAGATCGCCGGAGCCCCTAAGCGACGGGCCTTTGAGGCTACGCTGGTACGGGTTCGCACCGGAGGAGAGAGCCGTTGAGTGGTCTTGTCACGCTCGCACTGCTGGCGATCCTGGGAGCGTTCATCGTCACCCGGATCATGCGGCGGATCGGCCTGAGCATGTCGCGGAGCAGCACCTTCGGATTCATGTTCGCGTTCGTCGTGCTCGTCCTGATGCTCTGGGGACAGTCGTTCCGATAGGGATTCCCCGCGAACCACCGGTGCCCGGCAGGCGTCGTACCGGACACAGACCCCGGCACCCCCATGGGAGGCGACGTTCCTTGCCACGAGTCAGGTCACAGGCGGCCACGGCCAGCCCGACAGGGCACCTCCGTCGTCTTGTCGACTTCGCCGAGCCGCGCCCCGACGACATCTGCCTCGACATCGGCCCCGGCACGTCCGGGCTCGCCTCGGCGATCCGGCCGCGGGTGCGCGAGCTCGTCAGCGCGACCTCAGGGTCACTGCCGTCCAGGACGTTCAGCCTGGTCACCGCTCGGCTCGCGCTCGCCGGCACCCACGATCAGGCCGGGCCGGTGCACGACATGCTGCGGGTCTGTGCCGGGCGGCTCGTGCTCGTCGACCTCGTCCGTACACGCGCGGGCGGTGGTGGCCGCGTCCAGCGGCTCCGCGACCCGGCCTACATCGCGACGCGGACCTTTCCCGAGCTGCTCGACCTGCTCGGCCGGGCCGGCGGCCGCACCCGGCGGCTCGACGTGTTCACCATCGAGCGTCCCGCCGGGCCGTGGCTGGCGCAGGCGCGTGAGCCCGAGCGGATCCAGCGGCAGCTCATCGCCGAGCTCGAGGGAGGCCCGGCGACGGGCGCCCGTCCGCGCCTGATCGGAGACGAGCTGTGGTTCGCCCAGTCATGGGCGTTCGTCGCCGTCGAGCCGATCAGCCGGACTCGCGGGGCAGCAGCACCGCCGCGCCGTTGACCCGGTCGCCGGCCAGGTCCGCGAGCGCCCGGTCGGCCTCGTCCAGCGCGTACGGCGTGACCGTCACCTTCAGGTTCAGCCGGTCGGCGAGCCGCAGGAACTCCTCACCGTCGGCCCGCGTGTTCGAGGTCACGCTGCGAAGCTGCCGCTCCTGGAACAGATCCGCCTGGTAGTCGAGCGAGGGCACGTCGGTGAGATGGATGCCGGCGATTGCCACCGTGCCGCCGCGGTCGACGCGCCGGAGGGCGGCCGGCACCAGCTCTCCGGCGGGCGCGAAGATGATCGCCGAGTCGAGGGGCTCGGGGCTGGGGTCGAAGGAGTCCTGCGCCGACGCCGCGCCCAGCTCCAGGGCGAGCTCGCGCGCCGCCTTCGCGCGGGTGAACACATGGACCTCGGCGCCCTCGGCCAGGGCGATCTGCGCGGCCAGGTGCGCTGATCCGCCGAACCCCCAGATGCCGAGCCGCCCGCCCGGCGGCAGCACGGCGCGCCGCAGCGCGCGGTAACCGATGATGCCCGCGCACAGCAGGGGCGCGACCTCGACGTCCGGCCGGTCGCCGGGGAGGGCGTAGACGTACGCCTCCGGCGCGACGGCGTACTCCGCGTAGCCGCCGTGGGCGTCCCAGCCGGTGTAGAGCGAGGAGGGGCAGAGGTTCTCCGCGCCGCGGCGGCAGTAGGCGCAAACACCGCAGGTGCCCCGCAGCCAGGCGACCCCGACCCGGTCACCGGCCGCGAACCGGTGGCCCTGCCGGACGACCTCGCCGACGATCTCGTGGCCGGGTGTCACATCGGGCAGGCGTGGTGGCAGGTCGCCCTCGGCCACGTGCAGGTCCGTACGGCAGACGCCGCAGGCGCGCACGCGGACCAGCAGCTCGTCGGGACCGGGTTCGGGCATGTCACGCGTGACGGCCGCGAGCGGCCCGGAGTCGATCGGGCCGGGCCGGTGAATTTCCCACGCCAGCACGGCTCCAGCGTAGCCGCCGGCACTTTCCCAGGGCAGGCCTGGCGTGCGCCGTTCGCTACGAACCCGCCGTCATCATCGCCGCCATCAACGAGTGGCTGTGACCGTTATCCCGGTGCTTGCCGATCGGTGCTTACCCGGTGCCGTCAGCCCGCTCATGGTTCTTGACACCTCATACTCTTGTTGACATCAAGAGTTGTTGATAGAAAGAGTAGAGATGATCGCTCTTCCTGCATGGAGGGGCATCGATGGCAGAGGGATCAGGTGTGGAAACTCCCGAGGACAGGTTCTTCCGTGAGCTGGGCGGCGCCTACGCCGAGATACGTCAGGCGTTCGCGCAGCATGTGGGGATGAGCGCGCCCCGGCTTCAGGTGCTGATGCGGCTGTGGTGGAACGGGGAGACCAGCCACAGCGACCTGCGTCAAGCCTTGTCCCTCGACGGTGCGAGTGTCACCCGGCTGATCAAGGAGTTCGAGGCCGAGGGAATGGTCAGCCGCCGCCTCGATCCGGCCGACAACCGCTACACCCTGGCCCGCCTGACCCCCGCCGGTGAACGAGCGGCCGCCGACCTCGAGCGGTCTCACCAGGCCTACCAGGTGCGACTGCTCGACGGCGTCACCGCACAAGAGCAAGAGATCGTGCTGGGTGCCCTGCAGCGCCTGTGCACCAACGTGGCCCGCATCGAGCCCGATAGCCCGACAGCGGTCCGCCCCTACCGCTCAGACAGGAAGAGCAGATGACAAACGACGTGAAAGCCATCGGGCAGCGCATGTACCAGGCATTTAACGCCCGCGACATCGTGGCCGCAGAGACGATCTTTTCTGCGGATTTCGTCAGCCATCCGCTGGGCACTACCGGCGTCGAAAGCATCACCAAGGCCTGGACCGGGCTCCACACGATGTTCCCCGACGCCCAGGTGATCGTCGAGGACATGCTCATCGACGGGGATAGAGCCGCCGTCCGCACGACGTGGCACGGGATCCCCGCCGGGGCCGCCGAGCAGCCTCCCCCGACGATGATGGAGATCTTCCGGGTGCAAGACGGACGCATCGCCGAAGTGTGGGGCGTGTCCACGCTGAACCGCCCCGACCGCTGAGCAATCCCCCGCGCTCTGTCCCGTCGCGCGAGCCACCGAGCAACACGGCGCCAGATCACCAGTGTTGATCTTCGATGATCAACTTCTGAAACACGCCTTAGGACTTCAGCGGGATCTCGAACCAGACGGCCTTGCCGTCGTTGGTGGGCCGGGATCCCCAGCGTGCGGCGAGCTGGTCCACGAGGTAGAGGCCGCGGCCGCCCTCGTCGGTCTCCCCCGCGCTGCGGATGCGCGGCAGCCGCATGTCCTTGTCGAGCACCTCGACCCACACCGACCGCTCACCGCGGCGAAGCCGGAGCGTGAACTCCTTGTTCGGCGGCTCGCGCCGGGTGAGGTCGGGCAGCTCCTCCCAGGGATCGTCGAAGCCGAGCGGCCCGTCGAGGCTCAACGCGCCCTCCAGGACCAGCTCGCGGCGCGGGGCCGGCGTGTTGGCCGCGTGGAGCACGACGTTGGTGACGACCTCGGAGACGAGCAAGCAGGCGAGCTCGGCCTGCTCGTCGAGCATTGCCCAGCTCGCGAACGTCTCGGCGGCCATGCGCCGCGCCTCCGAGACCATGATCGGCTCGGCCTGGAAGGTGCGCTCCTCGACCTGCAGCCGGACCGGCGCGGTGCGGACGACCACGATCGCGACGTCGTCGTCGATGTCACCCGGGACGGCATCGAACGCGGCGTTCGCGATCGCCTCGACGTCCTTGCGGTCGGCCTGGCGCACGGACTCGCGCAGCATCTCGCGGGCCTGCTCGCGGGTGTAGTGCTCGCCGTCGTCCTTAGGGCGGCGCTCGATCAGCCCGTCGGTGTAGAGCACGAGCGTGGTGCCCGGGGGCAGCTCACGCGTCTCCTCCTCGTAGAGGATGTCGCCGCCCACGCCGGGCTCGCGTACGCCCAGCATGGCGCCGGTGCCGACGGACTCCATGTCGATGACCTCGCCGTCGATCAGCAGCAGCGGAGGCTCGTGGCCTGCGTTGGCGAAGGACAGGGTGCGCGACCAGGCGTCGTACACGAAGTAGGTGCAGGAGACCAGCGGAGGACGCACCTCCAGCGCGTCGGCCCCCGTGTCGCGGCCCAGCTCGCGGTAGCGGCCGGGGCTGATCATCGTGCGGACCCATTCGTCCAGCTTCAACAGGATGTCGGCCGGCGGCTTGTCGTCCTGCGCGAAGGCGCGCAGCGCGGCGCGCAGCTGCCCCATCACGGCCGCGGCGCGGGGGCCGCGGCCCTCCACGTCGCCGATGACCAGGCCGACCCGGCCCGCGGACAGCGGGATGACGTCGTACCAGTCGCCACCGACCTGCGTCTGGATGCCCTGGCCGTGCGACTCGAGCGGCCTGGCCGGCTCGTAGCGCCAGGCGATGTCCAGCCCGTCGAGGTTCGGGGGCCGGTCGCCGGGCAGGAGGTTCATCTGGAACGCGAGGGCCGTCGCACGCTCCTCCTCGAAGAGCATGGCGTTGTCGATGGCGAGGGCGACCCTGCTGGCGATCGCGCCGATCAGGTCGCGGTCGAAGCCGTCGTAGTGCGGGTCGGGACGCCGGCTGATGCCGGACAGGGCGAGGCTCATCACGCCGAGCACCTCACCGCGGGCCAGCAGCGGGGCGGCGATCACCGAGGTGATGCCGAGATCGTCGCCGAGCTGCTTGCTGGCGGCGTTCGGCGCCGTCATCCGGTCGGCCACGACGTCCTCGATCACGACGGCGTCGCGGCGGGCCAGGGCCTTGGCGGACGGGTGGCCGGGAGGGTAGGCGACCGTCTCGCCGACGTCGGCCCACGTGGCCGCCGGCGGCACCCAGTCGTTGCCGTGCCGGGAGACCCGGCGCACGAGCTTGTCGCCGCTGAACAGGTCGATGAAGCAGTGGTCGGCGAACTGCGGCACGAGCGTGTCGGCCACCCTGCGCAGCGTCTGCTGAAGCTCCAGTGACGCCGCCAGCCGCTCGCCGATGCGCTCCAGGAGGCCGTAGCGGTCCTGGTCACGCTGGTTGCTGCGGAGCGCCTCACGGGCGAAGATCACGGTGCCTTCGACCGCTCCGGACGGATGCCGCAGCGGCACGGCGTACGCGCGGGTGTAGACGGTGCTGCCGTCGGCGCGGAGGTTGCAGAACGTGCCTTCCCACACCGCGCCCTTCAGGACGTGGCGGGCAAGCTCCTTGGCCTGGTCGTGGTCCTCTT
Source organism: Actinoallomurus sp. (assembly GCA_025964685.1). Taxonomy (GTDB): domain Bacteria; phylum Actinomycetota; class Actinomycetes; order Streptosporangiales; family Streptosporangiaceae; genus Actinoallomurus. The sequence goes on from JAOPYG010000085.1 coordinate 12,581, forward strand.
CGGCGATGCCGAGGGACAGGATCGACCGGCCGATGTACTCCGAGCCGCCGAAGCCGAGAAGCTGTTCGGTGAAGGCGTTGCAGTAGATGACGTTGCTGTAGCGGTCGCAGACGATGACCGCCATCTCCGCCTGGTTGAGCACGGTCTCGGCCGGCAGCAGCGGGTCCGCGGGCGGTTCGCCCCAGCGCTTCATACGCCCGCCACCTCGCCACCCCTTACTGGGCCCCCCATGCCGTTCCCTGCTCTATTGAACGACGAACCACGGCCCCGGATACGTGGAATGGGCAACTCAGCGCTTGGAGACGAAGACGTGGGAGGCGATGCGACTGGGAATCTCGGTCGGGGGACTGTCGGCTTCATCGTCACCAGTCACCCTGACCCCGTCGTCGCCTGCGGCAAGCGTCACCTCACGTCCCGGTTGTATACCAACCTGCTTGAGTCTAAGCATCAGTGCCGTATCGCTCTGCACCTGTTCGCTGATCCGCCGGACGACCACGGGGGTGCCCCCGGCCGTCGCGACGTCGGTCATCAGCGCGAGCGGCTCGCCCTGCGAGGCCGCGGGGACGTCCGCGCCCAGCTCGGCGAGGCCAGGGATCGGGTTGCCGTGCGGGCACGTCGACGGGTCTCCGAGCAGCAGGACGAGCCGGCGCTCGACCTCCTCGGACATCACGTGCTCCCAGCGGCAGGCCTCGACGTGGACCTCTTCCCAGGGGAGGCCGATGACGTTGACGAGAAGGCACTCGGCCAGCCTGTGCTTGCGCATCACCCGGACCGCAAGGGATCGGCCGGTATCGGTCAGATCGAGATGCCGATCGCCCTCGACTCTCACCAGACCGTCGCGCTCCATGCGCGCCACCGTCTGGCTCACCGTCGGGCCGCTCTGCGACAACCGCTCGGCGATTCGGGCACGAAGCGGCACAATGCCCTCTTCTTCGAGCTCGAAGATCGTCCGGAGATACATCTCCGTGGTGTCGATCAAGCCGTGTGCGGTCAAGGTTTCCTCCAGTTCGCTCCCGATGCTACGACCGAACGCGACTCCGCGGGGAGTCCGCGTCGGCAAGAGCGATCCTTGTCTGTTCATATACCTGAACGTGATGCTGCCATGTGGTCTTCCCGCCGGCCCGAGAACCCTTCTTGACGGTAGGTTGGGCGGCGCCATGCCACGTTTCGAAGGAGCGGGCCGGTGGGTCCCGCCCGGAGCCGGACTCGACGGACTACGCCATGCCGCCGAGGGCTGCCAGGGCTGTGACCTCCACGCCGACGCCACACAGACCGTCTTCAGTTCCGGTTCCGCGTCCGCGCGCGTCGTCCTGATCGGCGAGCAGCCGGGCGATCAGGAGGACCGCCAGGGCGCGCCGTTCGTCGGCCCGGCCGGAAAACTTCTCGACAAGGCGCTCGTCGAGGCCGGCATCGACCGCGCGGACGCTTATGTCACCAATGCGGTCAAGCATTTCCGGTTCACGCAGGACGGTCCGGGCAAGCGCCGCATCCACCAGACGCCGGACGCGGCCCAGATGACGGCCTGCCGCCCCTGGCTGGCCGCGGAGTTGCACATCATCGACCCCGAGGTGATCGTCCTGCTCGGCGCGACGGCGGCCAAGGCGCTGCTCGGCCCGTCGTTCCGGGTGACGCGGCAGCGCGGGCAGCTGATCCCCCGCCCGCCCATCGACGACGAGACCGCCCGGCAGAACGCCTGTTACGTGGCGACCGTGCACCCGTCGGCCGTGCTGCGCGCCGACGACCGCGACGCCGCGTACGCCGGGCTGGTCTCCGACCTCAAGGTCGCCGCCGAGGTCCTCGCCTGATCCTCACGGATCCGGCCGTTCCTCCACCGGGCCGCGCGTCGCGGCGGTGTAACGGCGGAAGGACGGCACCGCGAGCCCGAAGAGGATGACCAGGACCGTGCAGGCCAGGCCGCCGCCCGTCCATGCGGCCGTCGTGCCGACCACCGAGGCGGTGACCCCGGCACGCAGGTCACCCAGCCGCGGGCCGCCCGCGACGACGACGGTGAAGACCCCCTGGAGCCGGCCACGCATCTCGTCCGGCGCGTACGTCTGCAGGATCGTCTGGCGGAACACCGAGGAGACCAGGTCGGCCGCGCCGCCCACGGCCAGCAGCAGCACCGCGAGCCACAGCGAGCCCGCCAACCCCGAGGCGGCCACGGCCAGGCCCCACACCGCGATGACGGTGATGAGGGCGAGGCCCTGCCGCTGGATGCGCCCGATCCAGCCGGACAGCAGGCCGCCGACCATGCTGCCGATGGCGATCGCCGCCACGAGCCAGCCGACCGCCTCCTCACCCCCGAAACGGGTCACGGCGACCTCGGGGAACAACGCGCGGGGCATCGCGACGCCCATCGCGATGATGTCGATGACGAAGGACATCATCAGCACCGGCCGCGTGAGCAGGAAGCGCAGGCCCTCCGTGACCGAGCGCAGCCCGGGCCGCCGGATCTCCCCGCCGATCGGCGGCAGGGCCGGGAGCCGCACGGAGGCGTACAGCCCGACCGTGAACAGGACGGCGTCGATGCCGTACGCGACGGCGTACCCGCCATGCCCGACCACCACGCCCGCCAGGAGCGGTCCGATGAACGTCGCCATCTGGGAGGCGGTGAAGTTGAGCGTGTTGGCCGCGGGCACCAGCACGACGGGGACCAGCCGCGGGACCACCGCGCCGCGCGTGGGCGAGCTGACCGCGAACCCGATCGCCTGGATCACGACGAGCCCGATGATGAGCGAGACGCTGTCGACATGCAGGAGCGCCTGCGCGAGCAGGCCGAGCGTGGCCACCCACGTCACCACTGAGGCGATGATCAGGAGCCGGCGGCGGTCCATCATGTCGGCCACCGCTCCGCCCCACAGGCCGAACACGATCAGCGGCACCAGGTTCGCCGGGCCGAGCAGTCCGACCCACAGCGAGGACTTGGTGAGCTCGTACACCTGCACCGAGATCGCGACGGAGGTCAGCTGGAAACCGGTGAAGGACACCGCCTGGCCGATCCAGAGACGGCGGTAGGCCGGATGCTGCAGCGGCCGCGTGTCGATCGCGGCGCGTCGCACGAGCCCTCCGGCGCGCCCCGACCATGAGCGGCGTTCGGCCTTCGGCGCGCCGGCGTCGGGGGAGAAGGAGGAGGAGGCGGCGTCGTCTGTCAGAGGTTCAGTGGAGGATGAGTCGGGGTCGGGGCTCACGGGCTCAGTCTCTCCACCACCCATTTGTCTGTTTCGTCCGAATGTGGACGACGGTATCGCAGGCGATCGTGCATGCGGTTGGGCCGTCCCTGCCAGAACTCCACGGTCACCGGCACGACGCGGTAGCCGCCCCAGAAGTCTGGCATCGGCACCTCGCCGGGCCAGCGCCGGGCCAGCTCGGCGTACCGGCCCTCCAGCTCGTCGCGCGTGACCACGGCCGACTGGTGCTCGCTCGCCCACGCCCCGAGCCGCGAACCGTGCGGCCGGGTACGGAAGTACGCCGCCGACTCCTCGTGGGACAGCCGCTCGGCGGTCCCCTCGATGATCACCTGCCGGTGCACGGGGTGCCAGGGGAACAGCAGGGACACACGGGGGTTGGCCGCGATGGCCTGGCCCTTGCGCGATCCGTGATTCGTGAAGAATCGAAAATCTTCTGGGCCGTACCCCTTGAGCAGCACCGTGCGGGTGCCGGGGGTACCGTCGGCGGCGACCGTGGCCAGGATCATGGCGTTGGGCTCGGGCAACGCGGCCGCCACCGCGTCGGCGAACCAGATGTCGAACTGGCTCAGCGGGTCGGCGGCGAGGTCGCGCTCGTCCAGCCGGGCGTCCACGTAGGACCTCCGGAGGCCGGCGGGGTCGATTCGCTCCACGACAGGACATCATCTCGCGTCCCCCGGGGACGGAGACGGCAGGGTTCCCGCATAGAGTTGCTGGAAACGAAAAAATTGCGCATATCACACCCCCCGGGGTACAGAGCTGCGTGCAAGTAGCGGTTCAATTATCAGTCGGGTCTGTACACCACAGGGGACGAAAGGCAGGACAGAACATGTCCGACTTCAAACCCGGCCTCGAGGGCGTCGTCGCCTTCGAGACTGAGATCGCCGAACCTGACAAGGAGGGCGGTGCTCTCCGGTACAGGGGGGTGGACATCGAGGATCTCGTTGGCCACGTCTCCTTCGGCGACGCATGGGGTCTGCTGGTTGACAACAGCTTCGACCCCGGTTTGGCCCCGGCCGAGCCCTACGTCCTGCCGGTCCACTCCGGTGACGTGCGCGTCGACGTCCAGAGCGCACTGCCGATCATCGCGCCGTCCTACGGCATGCGCCCGCTCCTGGACATCAGTGACGAGCAGGCCCGTGAGGACCTCGCCCGCACCTCGGTGACCGCACTGTCGTTCGTCGCGCAGAGCGCCCGCGGTCTCGGTCTGCCGATGGTCCCCCAGGAGCGCATCAACAAGGCTCGCACCATCACCGAGCGGTTCATGGTCCGCTGGCGTGGCGAACCGGATCCCAAGCACGTCCGCGCGATCGACGCCTACTGGGTGTCGGCCGCCGAGCACGGCATGAACGCCTCCACCTTCACCGCCCGTGTCATCTCCTCCACCGGCGCGGACGTCGCGGCCTCGATCTCGGGTGCGATCGGCGCCATGTCGGGTCCGCTGCACGGGGGCGCCCCCGCCCGCGTGCTCCCGATGATCGACAAGGTCGAGCAGATCGGCGACGCCCGCAAGGTCGTCAGTGACATCCTCGACCACCACGAGCGGCTCATGGGCTTCGGCCACCGCGTCTACCGCGCGGAGGACCCGCGGGCCCGCGTGCTGCGGCGCACCGCCAAGGAGCTGGGCGCCACCCGCTACGAGGCGGCCAAGGCGCTGGAGGACGCGGCACTCGCGGAGCTGCGCGAGCGCCGTCCGGACCGGCCGATCGAGACGAACGTGGAGTTCTGGGCCGCGGTCATCCTCGACTTCGCCGAGGTGCCGCCGCACATGATGCCGGCCATGTTCACGTGCGCGCGCACGGCGGGCTGGTCCGCGCACATCCTGGAGCAGAAGCGCACGGGCCGCCTCGTACGGCCGAGCGCGCACTACATCGGCCCGGCCGCGCGGCCGGTCTCCGAGGTGGACGGCTCCGCCGAGCACACGAACCAGGCCTGACCACGGCGGCGCGTACGGCCCGCGGAATCGACACGTCCGCGGGCCGCACGCGTCTTCGCACCGATATCGGATGTCGGCCACGATGGGATCCATGTACACCGGCCCACGCGACGAGGAACCGGACGACCGCGACGCCGCGCTGCTCCGGGACGAACGCGAGCGCGACGAACGCTCCGCGCGCCGCGACCGGCTCTCGTGGACGATCGTCATCTGGGTGATGGCCGGCGCGCTGGGCCTGCTGTCGTACGACTCCGGCGGCGCGGCGATCGACGCGCACCGTGAGGGACGCCCCTGGCTGTACCCGGCGGGCGTGTCAACGATCGCACTGGTAGGACTGTTGTGCCTGGTGGGTCTGGCGGTGTGGCGGCGACGGCGCGACCGGGTCTCACATCGCGGACCGGGCTGAGTTCACCGGCATCGCTTGATTAGGCTTCATCGGGTGACCGACATCGTGATCCCCGAAAGCCTCAAGCCCGCCGACGGCCGATTCGGCTCAGGTCCGTCGAAGGTCCGCCCGGAGCAGCTGACCGCTCTCGCCACGACCGGTGCGACCTACATGGGCACCTCGCACCGGCAGAAGCCGGTCAAGTCGCTCGTCGGCCGGGTCCGTGAAGGGCTGGCCGAGCTGTTCTCGCCGCCCGAGGGCTATGAGGTCATCCTGGCCAACGGCGGCACGACCGCGTTCTGGGACGCCGCAGCGTTCGGCCTGGTGCGCGAGAAGTCCCAGCACGTGGTGTTCGGGGAGTTCTCGTCCAAGTTCGCCAAGGTCACCGCCAAGGCACCGTGGTTGTCCGACCCGTCGGTCATCGAGTCCGCGCCGGGCTCACATCCGCTGCCGGCCGCCGAGGAGGGCGTGGACGCGTACGCCCTCACCCACAACGAGACCTCGACCGGCGTCGCGATGCCGATCGCGCGGCCCGCCGACGCCGATGGCCTCGTGCTCGTGGACGCGACCAGTGGCGCCGCCGGCCTTCCCGTCGACGTGGCGGAGACCGATGTCTACTACTTCGCGCCGCAGAAGGGCTTCGCCTCCGACGGCGGGCTGTGGCTGGCGCTGGTGTCACCGGCCGCGCTGGAGCGCATCGAGGAGATCGCCGCGTCCGGGCGCTACGTCCCTGACTTCTACGACCTGAAGGGCGCCGTCGACAACTCCCGCAAGGACCAGACCTACAACACCCCGGCGGTCGCGACGCTGCTGCTCATGGCCCAGCAGATCGACTGGTTCCTCGCCCAGGGCGGGCTCTCCTGGTCGACCGGCCGCTGCGCCGACTCGGCCCAGCGGCTCTACACCTGGGCCGAAAAGAGCTCCTACGCGACGCCGTTCGTGACCGATCCGGCGCATCGCTCGCAGGTCGTCGGCACGATCGACTTCGAGGGCGTGGACGACTCCGAGGACGCCAAGGTCCTGCGCGCCAACGGCATCGTCGACACCGAGCCGTACCGCAAGCTGGGCCGCAACCAGCTGCGCATCGCGATGTACCCGGCCATCGACCCGGCCGACGTCGAGGCGCTCACCGCCTGCATCGACCACGTGGCCGGGAGGCTCTGACCCTCGTCACAACTCGGGGGGCGGCGCGGCGCCGTGACCGGCGTCGGGCGGCCCCCAGGGCAGGCCGTGGCGTTCGCAGGCGCGGCGCAGTTCGGTGAGATCGGGCGGGAACGACACGCGTCGCAGCACCCGCCCCGCCGGGCTCCACACCACCAGCCGCGGCGCCTCCGCCTCGTCGATGCCGACTCCGCCCAGCGCCTGCCGGGTGACACTCCACTCCGTACGCCCGAGCCGCGTGACCGAGGAGATGCCGGAGGCCGAGACGCGCAGCTGCGGGCGGTTGCGGTCATACAGCCACGCACCCGCGACGCCGAGCACCAGGCCCGACGGCGCCGCCCAGGCCAGCGCGGTCCAGAACCCGCCGAAGTCACCGCGCAGCCACAGCGATCCCAGCACCGCGACCAGCTCGCACAGCGTCGCGGTCACCGCGTAGGCGAGCGCACGCGTACGCGGCGGAACGTCCAGCTGCGCGGCGGGCAGCGCCTTGGGCTTGTCGCGCACCGGCTCGGCGGTCTCGATGCGCGTCATCGAGCCGTAGAAGGCGGCGTTGACGTATGCGTCGTACTCGGCGTCGGTGATCGGGAGCTGGACGCGCCGCGCGGCGTCGCGCAGGTCCGTACGGGAGATGCGCAGCATCGCCAGCGGCGCCGCGAGGAACTCATCGCCCTCGTCGTCGTACATCCGCAGCCACGCGTGCCCGTCGACGGTCAGCAGCTCCATCCCGCCGATGCGGTCGCGGGGCATGCGCAAGATGATGTCGCCCGCGCCGTCGGCCCAGCCGATGCCGTCGTCGTCGACGACCAGCCGGCCGCCCGGCACCCGCGAGAAGATCTCCGGCAGACCGGCCAGGCCGTACTCCGAGGGCCGTATCGCGCCCTGGTCGGGTGTGACGACGTGGTAGCCGCGCTCGTCGAGCGCGTGGGTGAGCTGGAAGGCGTCGAGGCCGCGCGCGGGCAACCGGGCCAGGACGTCCAGCCGGTGGCCGAACAGCGTGACCACGGTCTGGTCGGCGGCCGGCCGGCCCGACACGGGATCGATGGCCGCGCCCGGGCCGACGACCGCGGCGGCGACCGCGTCCCCGCGTACCCGCCACTCCCCGACCGTCGAATGCCGGACCCGCAGGTCCGTCGGCGTGATGGTCCAGCTCAGCGGCGCGCCCCTTAGGCGCCGCCGGCGTGCCGCGACCAGGGCCACGCTCCCCACGAGCGCCCACAGGCCACCCATCAGCCGGCCGGCGAAGGCCGGCGCCGCCTCCGAGCCGCCCGCCAGGGCGATCCGGGTCACCATCGTCAGTGAGAACAGCGTGACGAGGAAGCCGAGTGCCGTCGTACGCCGCCGGCCGGCCGCGAACGCGGTCAGCTGTACGGTGTCGGCCCGGCCGGCCGTTCGCGGCTCGTGCGTGAGGGCGAGCAGCGCCGCCTCCTGGTCGCGCAGCCGCTGTTCGGTCCGGCGGCCGAGCGCGCGCGGCGTCTCGTCCTCCGGAGGCAGGTTGTTGTCGTCCTCGAAGACCGACCGGTCACCGTCGATGACGTGCGTGGTGATGCCGAGGCGGCGAGCGGTGAGATAGAAGGTCAGCGGGTCGAAACCCATCTCCTCGAGCCGGCCTGCCTCGGTGGCGCCGAACCGGTGGAAGATCGTGAGCACCCCGTCGTCCGCGGTCACCGCGAACTCCTCGACCCGGGCGAGCTCGTACGCCTCCCGCACCTCGCCGTCGGCGGCGAGATGCTCCAGGCCGCGCTCGGAGAGGCGCCACCTCCCGGGCCGGGTCTCGCGCAGGCCCAGCAGCCACGGCACGAGGTTGCAGCCGACGACGGCGGCCATCCATAGCGCGGACGGCCGGATCGGCAGGAGTGCGACGACCACGGACACCAGGGCGAAGGGCACCGCCGCCACCGGACGCAGCCGGCGCGCCGGCGCGCGGAGACCGATCAGCTCGAGGTTCACGAGAACAGATCGTGACATGTCAGCGCCCATCCCGTCATGACCCCCTCCTGCGAGCGAACAGGGCTCCGACCAGAACCACGGCTCCAGCGACCAACGCCAGCATGACCACGGGGGTCTTCTTCGAACCGCTGGTAGAACCCCCCGTGGCGCCATTTCCGGCGGAGTTCGACGGCGTCTGGATCTTGGCCGGCGGCGGCAGCGCGCTGGCCGGAACCGGCACTTTCCACAGCGGCTGGTTTGTGCCCTCGGAGCTGAGCAGCAGCGACCGGCCGTCCGCAGTGTAGGTGATGCCCTCGCCCTGCTTTTCGTCCGGAATCGGCACGTCCGCCAGCTTCTTGCCCGGCGCCCGGTAGATCTCCGCGTCCCAGTAACCGCGGATCACGAACGCCCGGCCGTCCGGCGCGAACGCCCCGTCGGTCGCGTAGAACGGGGCACCACCGACCTTGTGCATGACGTTGTAACCGCTGGTCCGGAGCCGCTTCGGCCCCTCGTACAGCGAATCGCCGAACCCCTTGCTCGCGATGTAGAGCCGCCCGCTGCGCGGATCGATCATCATCGTCTCCGCGTTGCGCGGCCCGTCGGCGTACTTGATCCGGTACGCGGTCGCACGCAGTGTCTGGCTGCGCAGCACCGACGGCTCGGGGATCCGGTAGACGGTGACGTACGGCCAGGCGCCGTCCATGTTGTCGCCGATATCGCCGACATAGATGCCGTTCGGCCCGAGAGCCATGGCCTCCCAGTCACGGTTGCGCGCGCCGGCGAACGTCAGCGTCGCCCGCGTACGGCAGTCCGGCCCCAGGGCGTAGACCTGCGGCCGGCCGCCCGAATCGTTGAAGGTGTAGACGATCCCGGGATGGCGGCGGCTCGCGGCCAGACCGCTGGACTCGGCGATGCGCGGATCCTTGACCGTGCAGAGCTTCCGCGGACCGTCATCGGCTCCCGCCGTGCCGCTGATCATGGTCGTCGCGACGGCTGCGAGGGCGGCGAGCACCCTGATGACGGATCGTGGCGGCATGCTCCTGATCTTCACCGCTCGCCGGGCACGCGAAGCCTGGCGCGGACGACTCAATGGAGAATCGTGCCGACGACCACGGCGGACACGAGGACCACCAGAACAGCCGGCAGCAACCATCGCGGAGCACGGTTCACGCGACGAGCCTATGCGGTCCCTGAATCCACCGAACCCCCGGAGCCGATCCCAACGTCCTATCCCACGCAGGGGGACATCGGGGACCGGAACAGGGGTGAGGACGATGTGCGGGCTCTTCGGGCTGACCTGCCGCCCGCCGTGGGCGGCACGGACAGCGAGGTCATCTTCCAGGCACTGGCCGCCGGTCACCGGCCGATCGAGGTACTGAGCGCCCTGCACGGCCGCGCGGCACTCGCGTGGGTGGACCGCACCCGGCCGGGCCGGCCGCATCTCGCACGGGCCGCGCTGAGCCCGCTGTGCGTGGCCGTGAACGGTGAGCGGAACCTCTACTGGGCCTCAAAACCCCGGCGTGGTTCCGTGTGGTCGAACGGAACACGAGGGTGCGCTTCCGCTCACCCGACGAGGGCGGAAAATTTGACGCCTCTAGTGACGATTGTTGCGCTGGTGAACGGCTGAGGTACTAGCGTTCCGATGGTGCTCTTCATCGAAGAGGAAGCGCTGCCCGCGACGTTCGGGCTCCTCGCCGGACCGGGCAATGAAGCGGTGCTGCACGAGCGGGCCGTGGCCGTGCTCCGCGCCCTCGCGGCGCATCGGGAGCCGCCCGGTGACGCCTTCGCTCATCCGCTCGGATTCGTCTATCTGCCGCTGCTGCGAATGCCCGACGCGACGCTGCGTCTTCACATCTGGCATGACGACGGTGACGCCCGACGGCTCGGCGATGACGAGATCTCCGCGATGCACGACCACACCTGGAACATGACCAGTTACGTCATCTGCGGGGAGCTGCGCAACGTCATCGTCGACGTCGTCGAGGACGCGGCCGCTCCCACGCACCGGGTGTTCGAGATCCACGGGCGCGGTGAGGTCGACGAGATCCGGCCGACCGAGACCATCGTTCGCATCGTCGGCACGCATGAGGACAAGGTCTCCTCCGGGCAGACCTACCAGATGGGCAGTGACCTGATCCACTGCACCCGTCCGGGGTCTGGCGTGGTGGCCACGCTCGTGGCCGCGCGGCGGACCTCCAAGCGCGTCGAGCGGGCGCTCGGGCCGGTCGGCCTTCGGGGTTATCGGTCGACGCGGCAGGTCTGCCGTCCGCGGCGGGTGGCTGCGGCCGCGGCCGCCGTGCTCGAGGCGCTCGGCGCCTTCTAGCCTCCGAACCGGGAGCTTTCCGGCATACGCTGGTGATCGAGGGGATGGTGATTCGCCATCATGCCTCGCTTCCACGTCGATGGACCCCGTGTCGTCGCGACCCTGAGGGTCGTGACGGCCGGCGTCGGGCGGTCCGGTGGTGCGCAGTCCTGCCCGGCGATCACAGTGCGCGCCATCGTCCCCCAGCAGAAGGAGAGGGTCGAGGTCGTTCGCACGGCTAACGAACTGGCGGAATGCCAACGCCTCGTATATCGTTAGCAAGAGTAATGACTTCAGCTAATGAACATGCAAACGTCACAGACCAGAAGCCGTGCGGGCCTGGCGGCGGCCCTGCGCGTCTCGATCTCACGACTCTCACGCCGCATGCGCGCGGAGGGCGGTCATTCCTTGAGCGCCACGCAGATCGCGGCGCTCGGGGCGGTGGCCCGGCACGACGCCCTCACGCCTGGCGAGCTCGCCGTGCACGAAAAAGTGCAGCCACCTTCGATGACGCGAGTGATCGCGCGCCTGGAGGAAAAAGGGCTGATGAGTCGCAGTCCGCATCCGACGGACCGGCGTCAGGTGGTCCTGAGCCTCACCGAGGCGGGCGACAAACTGCTGAAGGACGAACGCCGCCGCAAGGAAGCATGGCTGGCGCGCAGGCTCGGGGAACTGAGCTCGGAGGAGCAGGCGATCCTGCGGCAGGCGGCACCGATCCTGGAGCGCCTCAGCATGGGCTGACCCTCTTCCGGTCGCTGCACAACCGTAACTATCGGCTGTTCGCGGCCGGACAGGTCGTCTCCAACAGCGGCACCTGGATGCAGCGGGTGGCCCAGGACTGGCTGGTCCTGAGCCTCACCCACGGCAGCGGCACCGCGCTCGGCATCACCACCGGCCTGCAGTTCCTGCCGCTGCTGCTGTTCGGCCTGTACGGCGGTGTGATCGCCGACCGGTTCTCCAAGCGCCGCATCCTCATGATCACCCAGGCGGTGATGGGGGCGCTCGCGCTGTTGCTGGGCATCCTCGCCCTCACCGGTACGGCGCAGGTGTGGCACGTGTACGCGCTGGCGTTCGGCCTCGGCGTCGCCACGGTGGTGGACAACCCAACCCGGCAGACGTTCGCGGTCGAGATGGTCGGACCCAACGACCTCTCCAACGCCATCGCCCTCAACGGCGCCATCTTCAACACGGCCCGCATCGTCGGCCCGGCCATCGCAGGCGTGCTCATCGCCGCGATCGGCACCGGCCCGGTGTTCATCGTCAACGCCGCGTCGTTCGGAGCCGTGCTGCTCGGCCTGTACCTCATGCGCGAGGACGACCTGTACACCAGGGCGCGCGTGCCGAGGGCCAAGGGGCAGCTCCGTGAAGGTCTGCGCTACGTACGCGGGCGCCGCGACCTCGTCATGCTGCTGATCATCGTGTTCTTCGTCGCCGCGTTCGGCATGAACTTCCAGATGACGACCGCGCTGATGAGCCGTGAGGTCTTCCACAGCGGAGCCTCGTCGTTCGGCCTCGCCTCGACCATGCTCGCGGTCGGCGCCGTGTCAGGCTCGCTGCTCGCCGCCCGCCGTAAGCAACCCCGCATGCGCCTGATGCTCATCGCCGCGGCGCTCTTCGGCGTGCTGGAGATCGTCAACGGCGTGATGCCGACGTACGACCTGTTCCTCCTGACGATGGTGCCCACCGGCGTGGCGCTGCTGACCTTCAACACGACGGCCAACGCCGTGATGCAGCTGAGCGTGCCGGCGGCGATGCGCGGCCGGGTGATGGGCCTGTACATGCTGGTCTTCGCCGGCAGCTCGCCGATCGGCGCGCCGCTGCTCGGGTGGGTCGCCGAGGTCTTCGGGCCACGGTCGGGCCTGGTCATCGGCGGCATCGTGTCCCTCGCCGCCGTCCTTGGCGTGGTCGCGGTCATGGCGCCGCGGTCGGTACTGGACGCCGTACGTCCCCGCGGGGTCGGGAGCGTCGGCGAAACCGAGTGAGACCCTGGCGGGGTGAGACTCTTCGTCGCGCTCGTCCCGCCGGAGCCCGCGCTCGATGAGATCGAGTCGGCCTTCGTCCCGTTCCACGACGGATGGCCGGGCCTGCGATGGACGTCACGGGAGTCCTGGCATGTGACGCTCGCCTTCTACGGCGAGGTCGACGACCTGACCACCACGCGGCTCCGGCCTCGGCTCGAACGCGCCGCGGCACGTCATCCGCGCCGAGAACTGGCGTTCCGCGGCGCCGGCGCCTTTCCCCGGCCGCGGGCCGCGCGCACCCTCTGGACGGGCATCCCCGCCGACCTGCGGGGCCTCGCCGACTCATGCCTGGCGGCCGGCCGCCACGAGGGCATCGACACAGGCCGTACGCTGCGCTTCCACCCCCACCTGACCGTAGCCCGCACCCGGTCGCCGCACGACGTCGGCCCGATCGTCGAGGCACTGGGCACGTACGAGGGCGGCCCGTGGGCGGCGGACGAGATCCACCTCGTCCGCAGTCACCTCGGGGCGCAGGTGCGGTACGAGACCCTTTACCGCTGGCCGCTCAGGGACGCCACGACGAGCCGGTGATGCGCTCGTAGACCTCCGTGTAGCGGGCCTGGGTGGCCGCGACGACGTCATCGGGGATCGGCGGCCCCGGAGGCGTACGGTCCCAGTCGGTGACCGATGCCGACCAGTCCCGTACGAACTGCTTGTCGAGGGAGTGCTGCGGGCGGCCCGGCGTCCAGCTGTCGGCGGGCCAGAACCGCGAGGAGTCGGGCGTGAGCACCTCGTCGGCGAGCACGACCGTGCCGTCGAGGTCGCGCCCGAACTCCAGCTTCGTGTCGGCGATGATGATGCCGCGCTCGCGGGCCAGCGCGGCGCCGCGGTCGTAGACCTCCAGGGTCAGGTCGCGCAGCCGCTCGGCGGTCTCCGCGCCGATCTCGCCGACCACGTCGTCGAAGGTGATGAACTCATCGTGCCCGGTCGTCGCCTTGGTGGTGGGCGTGAAGATCGGCTCGGGCAGCCGGGAGCCCTCGACCAGGCCCGGCGGCAGTGGCACCCCCGACACGGTGCCCTGCTTCTCGTACTCCTCGAGCCCGAGACCGGCCAGGTAACCGCGGGCGATGAACTCCACGGGGAACATGTCCAGCCGCCGGCACCGGATCGCCCGCCCGGCCCACTCGGCGGGCACGTCCTCGGAGATCACATGGTTCGGCGCGACGTCGGCGAGCTGCTCGAACCACCACAGCGACAGCTGCGTGAGGATCTTGCCCTTGCCCGGGACCGGCGTCGGCAGGACGACGTCGTACACGCTCACCCGGTCCGAGGCGACCAGGATCAGCTCGCCGTCGTCGGCGTAGACGTCCCGCACCTTGCCGGAATGCACCAGCTCCATGTACCCCTCCCGCACCGATGGCCGATCCCGTATCCGCAACGTACCCGTCGGCGGTACGCGGCGTGCCCGCGCCCCCGGCACTCGGGCGTACGTCAGGCGGCGTGACCGCCGTCGACGGCCGGCGCGGCGCCGGTGACGCAGCGGCCGCCCTCACCGGCCGGGTAGGCCACCATGCCCGCGACATCCTCGCCCTCGCCGAACCGGCCCAGCGCGGTCAGGGCGCGCTGTCGCGGCATGGTGGGGCTGGCCCCAAGGCGCAATGACCGGCTGGCCCCGTGGGCGCGCGGCGCCCGCGCCGCGACGCTGAACCCATGCGAAATACGAGCCACAAGGCGGTCCTCTTCACCGTCGCAGCGGCAGCGCTGGCCATCACCGCGTCGGTCGTCGCTCCCCACCCCGCCGATGCCGCCACCGTCCGATGGGGCACATGCGCCGAAACCGGCCTGAACCCCCGTCAGGAGTGCGCGACCCTGCCCGTGCCGCTGGACTACGGCGATCCGCACGGCCGGCAGATCACGTTGGAGATATCACGCCTCCGCAGCTCGCAGCCCCGGTCGCGCCGGGGTGCGTTGCTGCTGATCCCCGGCGGACCCGGCGGGTCGAGCCTGAACCAGCCGTCCACGGTCACCGCGAAGATGCCCGCATCGGTGCGCGACGCGTACGACGTCATCGGCTTCGAACCGCGGGGAGTCGGCCGGAGCACGCCGGTCAGCTGCGGCCTGGAGCACGGTGACCTGGCGGCGGCGAACCTGCGCCCGTGGCCCGGACCGGACGGCGACATCGCGCGGAACGTGGCCACCGCGCGCCGGGTCGCACAGACCTGTCTGCGAAACGACGGCGACGTCCTGCGCAGCATCAGCACCGCGAACGAGGCCAGGGACATCGACCGCATCCGCGTGGCTCTCGGCGAGTCGCGGCTCTCGGCCTGGGGCGTGTCGTACGGGACCTACGCGGGGGCCGTGTACGCCACGATGTTCCCCCAGCGCACCGACAGGATCGTCCTCGACAGCAGCGGCGACCCGAACCCGGAACGGGTGGCCCGCGGCTGGCTGGCCAACACCGCGATCGCGGTCGAGGACCGGTTCCCGGACTTCGCGGCCTGGGCGTCCACGGCGGGCAACCCGTACCGCCTCGCACGCACCCCCGCCGGCGTACGGTCCATGTTCATCGATCTCGCCGGGCGGCTGGACCACGCCCCGGTCCCGTGGCCCGGCGCCAACCCTCCCGAGCTGAACGGCAACGTGCTGCGGGAGACGCTGCAGGAGAGCCTGTACTCGGACGGCAGGTTCCCCGGCCTGGCCACCCTCATCCTGGCCGCCCGCGAAGAACGGCCGCTGCCGGCGCCGAGCTCACCGCCCGACGAGGTGCTGCAGAACGTCACGGCCGTGACGGTCGCGACCATGTGCGACGACGTCGCCTGGCCCCGCTCGATCCCGGCCATCGCACGGGATGTGGCGGCCGACCGGGCCCGCCATCCCCTCACGGCCGGAATGCCGGTCAACATCGGCCCGTGCTCCTTCTGGCCGTCACCGGCCGAACCGGCCGTACGGATCACGGCCCACGGTCCTTCGAACGTGCTGTTGGCGCAGAACCTGCGCGACCCCTCCACGCCGTACCGCGGAGCCCTGGAGATGCGCCGAGCCTTCGGTGACCGCGCCCGGATGGTCGCGATCGACTCCGGCGGCCACGAGGCGTACCTGGCGAACGGCAACGCCTGCGGCGACCGCCTGGTCAGCGACTTCCTGGCGAACGGAAAGCGCCCCGCCCACGACACCCTCTGCCCGGCCGAGGCCGGCTGAGGCCGGCCTCCCGGCCCTCACTCCACCAGGGGTGGGGGCCGCAAGGCCGTGTGATCACTGGGCACGTTCGTACGGAGTGGTGCCGGTATAGAGCGCCTTGGTGATTATCGTCCGTACCGCGTCGTCATCGTAGGAGCCGTCCAACGGCAGGCCCAGCGCGGCGAAGAGATCACGTACCTCGTCACAGGTCGGCGACCGACCCAGGGCAGGTGCACGGTCCAGCGACACCTGATGGGTCTGGTCGAAGCAGATCTTCAGATCTGTGTCCCAGTAACCGTAGAACCCCTTCTCCGGCTTGATGCGATAGGCCGGGAGGCCCTTGTCCCGCACTGTGATGAGAAGGCAGCTGGGCGTCAGGTCATACCGGAAATTCGACCACGACGCGGCCAGCCCCAGCTTTATCTTCAACAGGCCATAGTTGCGGCCGTACCAGCACGCCGCGAGGATCGTCGCGTACGCGGCCTTCCGCACGAGATCCCGCGTCCACGGACTTCCATTGTCCGGCCACACATCGGCCGAATGCCGATGCAGGGCATAACTCTCACACAGTTCCTCGTTTCGAGGGTCGATGATCTGAATGTGCAGAGTGATGATCCGGCCGCTCCGCCGCGACTCCTTCGCGAGCTCCGGCAGCGTGACGGCGCGCAGATAGGTCCCCGTGCCGCCACAGAACATCCACCAGCCGGCGTTGCGGCGCGCGTCCGCGAAGGCACCGCCGATCAGCGAGCCGGTCAGCATCTGCATCTCGGCCGAGCCGTCCAGCTCGGTGCGCATCGCCGCCACGTCCCTGCGGACATCGCCGATGTGCCGCAGTTGCGCGGGGAAGGCATGAAGACCGGATTCGATGGCGATCAGGTTCGCGCTGAAAGACTGCTCGGCGACCTCCCGCCTCAGCCGTTCGCGGATGAACGAGAACGAGAGGACGGCCAGAGTGGCCAGGATCCCGTTGGCGAGCGCCTCCCCCGAAGCGAGGTGGATGAACCCAAGGGCGCTGAAGATGATCGCGAGGAACAGGACGACGATGGTGTCGAGGTGCTCCCGCACACGGGTCAGGATGCCTATCACACGCACCCCCTCGGCTCCGCAGGAATGAGAGACGCTGCGGCGTCGATCGCTATGTACCCGGTTCGAACAATGGACAGCTCACAGGGGCCCAAGGGTCTATCCGGCAAGATAGGGTAACCACCGGAGAAACGGGCATGCTGGATGACTCATGCACCGGTGCCAGGGAATTCCCCCGCCGTTGTTTCGCTCGCGAGACCATGCCTCACAGCACTCCTTGGGCCACGCCGGTGATCTCATGTCACACCGTCGCGTCGATTAGGGCAGACGTTTAATCGACCCGGCCCGCGGAGAAATCGTCAGCTCACGCCGAGGAGTTCCTTGAGGGGGATGATGGCGTAGTAGGCGACGAAGAGGGCGGCCACCAGCCACAGCAGCGGGTGCACCTCGCGGGCGCGGCCTCGGACGGTCTTGATGACGACGTACGAGATGAAGCCGGCTCCCATCCCGTTGGTGATCGAGTACGTGAACGGCATGATGACCATGGTCAGGAACGCCGGGATGGCGATGTCGTAGTCGCTGAAGTCGATCCGCCGGATCTGGCTCATCATCAGGAAGCCCACGACCACCAGCGCGGGGGTGGCGGCCTCGAACGGGACGATCTGCACGATCGGGGCCAGGAACATCGCCAGCAGGAACAGCGCTCCCGTGACGACGCTGGCCAGGCCCGTCCGCGCGCCCTCGCCGACGCCTGCCGCCGACTCGACGTACCCCGTGGCCGACGACACCGACGCGGCTCCGCCCGCCGCCGCGGCCACGCCGTCCACGAACAGGATGGTGCCGATGTTCGGGGGTGTGCCGCGCTCGTCCAGCAGCCCGGCCTCGCTGCCGATGCCGACGACCGTGCCCATGGCGTCGAAGAAGTCGGCCAGGATCAGGGTGAAGGCGAACAGCACCGCGGCCAGCACGCCGACGCGGGCGAACGCCCCGTACAGGCTGAAGTGCCCGACCAGGGACAGGTCCGGCGTGCCGGCGATGTGGTGGACGCCCGGCAGCTTGGGGACGTTGAGGCTCCAGCCCTTGTCGTTGATCACGCCGGGCTTGACGACGGTCGGGCCGGCCTTGGCCAGGGCCTCGACGATGATCGCCAGGATCGTGGTGCCGACGATGCCGATGAGTATGGCGCCCTTGACCTGGCGGGCGACGAGGACGGCGGTGACGAGCAGGCCGAGTACGAATACCAGCGCCGGCCAGCTCTGCAGGTTGTTCGAGATCCCGAGCTGGACCGGCACCGTCGTGCCGGCCTCGTTCGGCACGCGGTGTACGAAGCCGCCGTCGACGAAGCCGATCAGGGCGATGAACAGGCCGATCCCGACTCCGATGGCCGCTTTCAGACCCTCGGGCACCGCGCGGAAGATCGCGGTACGAAAGCCGGTCAGCACGAGGATCGCGATGACGATGCCCTCGAGCACGACGAGGCCCATGGCCTCAGGCCAGGTCATCGAGGGTGCCAGCGTGGTGGCCACGAAGGCGTTCAGGCCGAGGCCGGTCGCGATCGCGAGCGGGAACCGCCCGGCGACGCCCATGATGATCGTCATGATGCCGGCCACGAGCGCCGTGGCGGCCGCGACCTTGGGGATGCCGAGGACGGCGCCGGTCTTGTCCGGAACCGTGCCGATGATCAGCGGGTTCAGCACCACGATGTAGGCCATCGTGAAGAACGTGGCCAGGCCACCACGGATCTCACGGCTCACTGTCGAGCCGCGTTCGGAGATCTTGAAGTACCGATCCAGGCCGCTCCGCGGCTCAGCGGCGACTGTCGTGGTCACGTGCCATCTCTCCTCAACATCCCAACATCGAAAACGATGTACGCAGAGTGACAGACACGGCAATGCGCACGGAAGACCCAAAATACGTGATCTGCGGCCTCTGCCGATCACGCCCGGGCGGATACCCTGATCCCATGACGCGGCATCCCGATCCGCCACCGATGGAGACCAACGACGTCCTCGTCTCCGCCGCCGGCGCGGTGGCGTTCGCGATCGCGTTCGTCGTCCTGCTGCTGGTGCCGCTGGACGCCGACCAGCACTGGTGGCGCTGGGTGTGCGTCGTCGGCTGCCTCATGGGCGTCTTCGGCTGCTGGTACATCCCCCGCCTGCACCGGGGCCGCGCCGCCGCCGCCGAACGCCACGCCGCCAAGGAGCACCCGGAGAGCTAGGGCGTGCCCGACGGATCCCGTTCATCACGCCCTAGGCGAGCTCGGCCTCGGCGAGCAATGCCACCAGGTCCTCCGGGGCGCGCAGCACCGCCTCGGCGAGCAGCCGATCGTCCCAGCGCCGGCAGGCCCATGCCGCGCCGCGGGCCAGTCCGGCCGGGCCGCTCGCGTGCACGGTCCCGTCCTCGAACCACCACGGCACCTCCTCACCGTCCACGACGAGCCGTTCATGATGGACGTAGGACTCCGGCGCGCCGGGCAGCACCCGCTTCAGCACCGGGGGCAGCGGCCTACGAGTGCCCTCCGACGCGATGACGCCGGGCACCTCCTCGCTGCCCAGCGCCAACTCCAGCGTGTCCGCCACGTCCACCGGGACGAACAGCAGCGGCTGTGAGACGAGCAGCGGCAGCAGGTCGGGCCGGTCCACGACGATGGCGTCACCGGCCGGCACCACCTCGGGCTCTCCGTCCACGAACGCCCGCACCTGCTCGGGCGCCGCGACGTCGAGGTCGGCCTCGGACAGGGCACGCCAGAGTTCGCGCAGCCGGTCGCGGGAGACCGTACGTTTCGGGTCCGCGAGCCGGTCGAGCAGCTCGGCGGCACCGTCGGCTTCCGCGAGCAGCGCGCGGAGAGAGGTGCGCACGCCCAGCGCGCGCACGAGCTCCGGGTCAAGGCCGGCCGGAGCGGGGTCGTACAGGCCCTCGAGATCACCGGGGACGCACAGCTCGCCCGGCCACCGTCCGTCCAGCACCGGGTGCCGCCGCAGCCACCACGCGGTGTACGACGGCACCGTCGCCCGCCCGCCGTCCATGAGGATCACGCGTACGGGATCGGTGACGGCGGCGCGCAGCGGCGGCTCTGCGAGCAGGGCGAACGCTCCCGCCCAGTCGCCCACGAGCTCCAGGTCGCGCACCGCGCTGAACTCCGGCACGACGAAGCCGTCCCCCAGTGAGTCCGCCCACTCGTCCTCGCCGTCGAGGTGGTGGGCGGGCTCGGTGACGTCTTCGGCCCGTACGAGGGCGAACGTCCGGAGCACTCCCGCCGCCTCCAGCGTCTCGGCTCCGTGGCGTTCGACGAGCCCGGCGTCCACGACGCCGAACGGCGCGTCCTCGGCCACCACGTCGCCCAGCGGCGCGCCGGGCAGGAGCAGCTCACCGGCGGGGTACAGCTCGCCGTCGTCGCCGGGCAGCGCCAGCTCGGCCAGCCACGGCTCCTCGCCGGGCCGCAGGTGGGCACGGGCGACGAGCGTCAGAACGGCGTCCCAGATCGGCTCGGGATCGTCCTCGTCGTACGAGGCTGCCACCGCGGCGCGGGTCGCCTGGTCGGTGAGCACGGCCCGCGGGCCGGCCTCGACCGTCCCGAGCCGGAGCAGCAGCGGATGCGCGGCGTCCGGATGCACGACGCGAAGGCCCAGGGCGTCGAGCCCGGCCGGATCGGTGATGAGCAGCCCGCGCGGCCCGCGCACGGTACGGCCGTCGGCCAGCGGGACCGGCAGGCCCGTCAGCGCCTCACGATCGGCGCCCTCCAGCGCGGCGTACAGCCGCCGCCACCAGGCCGGGTCGCCCGGCCCGGCACGGTCTCCGGCCTCCAGCCCGGCGAGCGCGTCGACGACCTCGGAGACGCTCAGTCGGCGTACGCCGAGCGACGCCAGGGCCGGGTGCCGGGCGGGCCAGGACGGCGGAAGCAGGCCGGGAACGACCTCGGCGAGCACCTCCGGCAGGGCGGCCGGACCGTCGACGGCGACCGTGTCACGGCCGCGTACGAGGGTGACCCCATCGGGCTCGGGGATCTCCGCGCCTTCGGGTGCGGGGACGGGCAGCAGCGGGGTGTCCGGCAGGCGGGCGAGGATCGCCCGGCGGATCCGCGCGTCCAGCTCACCCTTGGCGACCGGCCCGGGCACCAGGTCGAGCAGCCGCGGCGTGGGCGGCAGCAGCGCGAGGTAGGCCTCGGCGGCGCGGTCGACGAGGAAGTCGGTCAGCGGCCCGGGAGCGACATGCCGCCGATCGGGCGCGAGCGGGAAGGAGGCGAGGAGCAGCGCGGGCAGCGCCAGCGGCTCGTCGCTGGGGGTCGGCGCGTGGATGACGGCGGGTACGTTCGGCGGCAGGCCGCCGTCCGCGGCGTCCGGGACGGCCCAACGGATCTGCCAGGTCGCCCGCTCCTCGACCGGCCGGTCGGCGAGCAGGGACGGATCGGCCCGCCCGTGCGTCTCCGCCGTACGCCAGGTGCTGCCGTCGATGATCGCCGTGCCGACGGCGACGCCGCCGCGCCCCTCCTGGGGCGGAGTCCACGACGCGGCGAGGGTACGCGGCTCACCGGCGTCGATGACGATCTCGGTGAGCGCGGGAAGGGCGAGCAAGAGCGCGGGCCCGGCCTCGTCGAGCAGCCGGCGTACGAGCGTCTCGGCGTCGGCGTCGCGCAACGGCAGCCGTACGACGGTGTCGAACCCCTCGGGCACGTCCGCCGCAGAGGCGAGGCCGTCCGGCGGGGACCAGGAGAAGGGCAGGCGCAGGACCGGCACGTCGCCGCCGCGCCGATCCAGCTCCCCGGCCAGCTCCGGAATGGCCGCGACCGCGGACCGGGTCTCCGCCGCCGACCAGACGACTCCCCGCAGCGTGGGAACGCGGGACACGATGGAGGGCTCGTCGCTCACGGCCACGACCGCGGCGAAGCCCACGCCGAAACGGCCCGCCGAGGCCGTCTCGTCGCGTTTGGCCGACGCGCGGAGGGTGCTGAGGGCCTCCACGCCCGCGGCGTCCAGGGGGGCGCCGGTGTTCGCAGCGGTCAGGACCCCGTCGTGCAGGGTGAAGCGGATCCGGCCGGGCACTCCCGCGCGGGCCGCGGCGTCGGCGGCGTTCTGCGCGAGTTCGATGATCACGCGGTCGCGGTAGCCGCCGCGGGCGTGATCCTCCTCGGCGTTCGCGTCCTCGCGGAAGCGGGCCGGTGCGGCCGACCATGCCGCCAGGACCCGTTCACGGATCGCGGCGGTGCCGTAGGGATCCTCCATCGCGCACACCTTTCACCGGCCGGGGGGGTGTTCCTGTCAACGCCGCTCGCGCGGGGGTTCCACGCCGGCGGGCAACGCACCGGACAGGGCACCACGGGCCGTGTCCCCGTGGCCGCTCGCGGCGGCCGGCGGGGGCAGGGCCCCGGACCGTCAGCTGTGCCCGAGGGCCTCCTCCTCGGTGAGCGAGGCCGACGGCATGACGTCGTATCCCAGCTCGTCCACGATCGGCGGCGCCGACTCGGGGGCGGCCGAGATGATGACCGCCTCGGAGTGCGCGCCGCAGCCGTGGTCCAGCGAGACGACCTTGCCGTCGTCGGGCGCGTACTCGTTGGCGCACGCGCCGAACCCCTGCCGGAGCGAGCCGGCCAAGGGAATGAAGAAACCACAGGTGGCGCAGTGTGCCGGGGCGGATCGGGCCATCGGCGTGGCCGGGCCGGCGTCGCCCGAGTGCCAGCGTGAGGCAGCCTCGTCCCGGCCCTCCGCGGACAGCACCCGGTGCCGGCCGAGGCCGAGCTCCCAGAAGAGCACCTCGTCCGTCTCGCCGCTGGTGTCGGTGAACCCGGGCACGAGCCGCGCGTCGTCGGCCTCGGTCGGCAGCAGGTCGCCGGGCCCCAGGTCGCCGGGGCGCAGACGGTCACTCCACGGCACCCAGTCCGGCGACAGCATGGCGTCGTCGCCGGGGAGCAGCACGCTCTCGCTGACCGTGACGTTCTTGGCGCGCGAGGCGCGGACGACCGAGACCGCCCAGCGCCACCCGAGGTAGGCCGGATCCAAGCAGGTGAAGTAGTGGGTGACGACCCGCTCTCCCTCGGGGAGCAGGCCGAGGTGCTCTCCGACGTACTCGGGAAGCGAGGTCTCTTCGGCCGCGGCGCGGGCGAGGTCGACGGCTGCCGCCGCGGCGGTGTCGACCACGGACGTACGGCTCCGCCTCGCGGCGGCCGGGCTGGTAGAACGCACTGGACTCACATAAACGATTGTCGCCCATACAGGGGCATGGGTTTGCCCCGAAGAGGCAGACTTACGCTATGACTTTGCGGGCACGGACGGGTGGCGCCGGGCGGAAGGTGCGCACGATGAGCCGGAACGTCGGCCGGGTGACACGCCGCGCGACGCATGCCGGGGGCGCCGGCCGCACGGGTCTGGGCAACCTCATCGAGCTCGGTGCCGTCAACAGCGCCGGCGACGCGCTCATCGCGGTCGCGCTCGCGGGCACCATGTTCTTCAACCTCGACGTCAAGCAGGCACAAGGCCAAGTAGCGCTCTACCTGCTGGTCACGATGGCCCCGTTCGCACTGGTGGCACCACTGATCGGGCCTGCGCTCGACCGCATGCGCCACGCCAGGCGCATCGCCATCGCGGGCACCATGCTCGCCCGTGGGCTCCTGTGCTGGGGCATGGCAGGGGCGGTCCTGCACAAGGATCCGGTGACCCTGCTGCCCGCGGCGTTCGGTGCGCTCGTGCTGTCGAAGGCGTTCGGGGTCTCGCGGAGCGCCGTCACGCCACGCGTTCTACCCGAAGGTCTCAATCTGGTCACGGCGAATGCCCGTGCGTCCTTCTGCGGGCTGGTCGCCGCGTCGATCGCGGCGCCGCTCGGCGTCGGGCTGATCGCGGTGACCAACGCCGCCTGGGCGCTGCGGATCGCGACGATCGTGTTCCTCGCGGGCGCGGTCCTCGCCATCCGCCTGCCCGCCCACGTGGACACCCCGGAGATCGTCACCGAGTCCGGCGCGGCCTCCGATCCGGAGCCCGGCCCCGCGGCCGAGACAGCGCGTACGTCCGGCCGCTGGCGGACCCTCCTGCGGGTCGGCCCGGTCGTCGGTGAGGCGATGCGCGCCAATGCCGCGCTGCGGGCGCTGTCCGGGTTCCTGATCCTCTATCTGGCGTTCCTGCTGCGCACCGAGGGCTTCGTCCACCCCGTGTCGCCGAACGTCGCGCTGGGCCTGCTGGCCGCCGCGGCCGGTCTCGGCGGGCTCGTCGGCACGGCCGCGGGCGCGCTGCTCAAGGCGCGCGCGCCGCTGGGCATCGTGTTCGCCACCCTCTTGATCGCCACGCTGACCGCCGCCGTGTGCGCGCTGTTCTTCGGCCTGGTGGCCGCGCTCGTGGTCGCCTTCGTCGGTGCGCTGGGCCAGAGCCTGGGCAAGCTCGGGCTCGACGCGATCGTGCAGCGCGAGATCGGTGAGGAGGTCCGCTCCTCGACGTTCGCGGTGTCGGAGACGATCCACCAGCTCGTGTGGGTGGCCGGCGGACTGGTCGGACTGGGCATGTCGATCATCGCCCCGAACGGCCACATCGCCCTGGCGATCATCGCCGCCGCTCTCGCCGTGACCCTGATCGGGCTGCTGTCCAGCCGGGCGGCCCGCCGCGTCGTACGCCGCCGGGAAAAGCATACGGAGGGCGAGCCGACCGTGGCCGACACCGCCGCCTGACGAGAGCGGCGCTACTGCTGGTCGAAGTCGTCGGCGACCGCGCGCAGCACGTCACCGGTCTTCTTGGCCATCTTGCCGTCGGGGTGCTTGCCTCTGCGGTACGTCTCGGAGACGCCTTCGAGCAGCTTGATGAGGTCCTCGACGAGAATGACCATCTCGTCGGGCTTCTTGCGCTTGGACTTGACCACCGAGGGCGGCGCGTCGATCGGGCGGACGCTCAGCGCCTGCTGCCCCTTGCGCCCCTCGACGACCCCGAACTCCACGCGTTGACCGGGCTTGAGCGATTCGACCCCCGCGGGCAGCGCGGAGGAATGCACGAAGACCTCACCGCCGTCGTCACGGGTGAGAAAGCCGAACCCCTTGTCGGCGTTGTACCACTTGACCTTGCCACTGGGCACAGGTGACCTCGTTGCTAGCTCTTGTCCGGACAGGCCATATCAAGGTTATTGCCTCGACGAGGGACCTGGGTTGATCAGTTCGGTCAAAGTCTCCGGGAAAACCCGCAAATCGGGCAACACGATATCGGCTCCGTACGCCAGAAGCGCCGACGAGTCGTACGGGCCGGTGGCGACGGCCACACTTCGCGCACCCGCCGCACGTGCGGCGTCCACGTCGGCCACATGGTCCCCGACGTACGCCGACGCACCGAACCGCCGCAATGCGGTCCCCTTGGCGCTACTGAAGAGTCCCCCCGCCACGTCGTCCACCTGCAGGCCGAGGGCCTTGACGGTCGCCTCGGCCTGGATCTGGTGCTTGGCGGTGACCACGATGACGCGTCCGCCCCGGGCCCTCACCGCCTCGACGGCCTCGATGGCCCCGGCCATGGGCACTGTGGCGGGTACGGCGATCTTGCCGTAGAAACCTCGGTAGACGGCGGCCATCTCGGGCACGTCCTCGATGGGGAACCAGTTGGCCAGCTCGGTCTCCAGCGGCGGGCCGAGCCGGGAGACGACGGCGGCGGTGTCGATGGGCACGCCCGTCCGCTCCGAAAGCGCGGCGAACGTGGCGGCGATACCCTCTCGGGTGTCGGCGAGAGTGAGGTCCAGGTCGAAGCCAACGGCGATCACGGGCCCCAGGGTACGTACAGCCCAGGAACCGCGTGCCCGCGCCCTCCCGGCAGTGGCGATGCGACGGGATCCGAGTGGGAGGGCGCGGAGTCTGCGCGAAATCTGGATCTATGGATTTCGTCACCGGCTGAACTCGCATTAGGACGAGCCCGAAACAACGGTTAACGCGATGCGGATATACCCAGTGGCGATCATCCAAACCACGGCCCTGACAGACCGCTCCCCCCGAGTAGGAAATACATATGGCGAAATTGCCGGAAGAGTCGGGCAAGACCATTAAGGACGCCGAAAGGGATTCCGATCACGCCACGGATCAGGAGGCCACGGCGAAGGCGGCACCGGAGGCCACCGCGCCCGCACGCCGAGGGTCCGGCCGCCGCGGCCGCATCCGCGAGGGCAACGGCCTGCGTACGGGCGTGCGGCGCGTCTCCGACACCGCGGCCGGCATCGTCCGCGTCATCGCGATGATCATTTGTGTGCTGCTCGCCCTGCACATCGCGTTCGTCGTCTTCTCCGCGAATCACGACAACGCGATCGTGCGAACGGTGAACACCTGGGCGGACTGGTTCGCATGGCGATTCCGCGACATGTTCGTCCCCAAAGACGAACGCGTGGGGGTGCTCGTCAACTACGGAATCGCCGCGGTCGTCTACCTCGTAGTCGGCCGTGTCGTCGCCGGACTCATCCGCCGCGTCCGCTGATCCGGGGAGGGCTCAGGCGGTCTCGGTGCCCGCCGCACCCTCCAGGCCCAGCTCCCGGATCGAGGCGTCGCGCATCTTGAACTTCTGGATCTTCCCGGTCACCGTCATCGGGAAGTCCTCGGTGAACCGCACGTACCGCGGGATCTTGTGGTGCGCCAGCTTCCCGCGGCAGAAGTCGCGTACGCCGTCCTCGGTGAGCGAGGAGCCCGGCCGCGCCTTGACCCAGGCGCACAGCTCCTCGCCGTACTTCTCGTCCGGAAGACCGATGACCTGGACGTCCTCGATGTCGGGATGGCCGTACAGGAACTCCTCGATCTCCCGCGGATAGAGGTTCTCGCCGCCGCGGATCACCATGTCCTTGATCCGGCCGACGATGTTGACGTACCCCGCCTCGTCCATCGTCGCCAGGTCGCCGGTGTGCATCCAGCGGGCCGCGTCGATCACCTCGGCGGTCCGGTCGGGCTCCTCCCAGTACCCCAGCATGACCGAGTAGCCGCGGGTGCACAGCTCGCCCGGGACGCCGCGGGGCACGGTCAGGCCCGTCGCCGGATCGACGATCTTGACCTCGATGTGGGGGTGGACCCGGCCGACGGTCGACACCCGGCGGTCCAGCTCCTCGTCGTACCTGGTCTGCGCCGACACCGGCGAGGTCTCGGTCATGCCGTAGCAGATGGTCACCTCGCGCATGTGCATCTCCGAGACGACCCGCTTCATGACCTCCACCGGGCAGGGCGAGCCCGCCATGATGCCGGTGCGCAGCGTGGTCAGGTCGTACTCGGAGAACCCCGGCAGGCCCAGCTCGGCGATGAACATCGTCGGCACCCCGTACAGCGCGGTGCAGCGCTCGGCCTGCACGGCCTCCAGGGAGGCCTGGGGGTCGAAGACCGGTGCGGGAATGACGATGCAGGCGCCGTGCGTGGTGATCGCGAGATTCCCGAGGACCATGCCGAAGCAGTGGTAAAAGGGCACAGGGACGCAGACGCGGTCGATCTCCGTATAACGGCAGAGCTCGCCGATGAAGAACCCGTTGTTGAGGATGTTGTGGTGCGAAAGGGTGGCGCCTTTCGGGAAGCCCGTGGTGCCCGAGGTGTACTGGATGTTGATGGGGTCGTCCGGGGACAGTGTCGCCATCCGCTCGTCCAGGCGTTCGGGGTCCAGCGCTGCGCCCGCGGTCGACACCGCCTCCCACTCGTCCGTGCCGAGGTAGACCACCCGCTCCAGCGCCGGCAGGTCCGCGCGCACCTGCTCGACCATGCCCCGGTAGTCACTCGTCTTGTACGAGACGGCGCTGACCAGCAGCTTCACGCCGGAGTGGCGGAGCGCGAAGGACAGCTCGTGGGTGCGGTACGCCGGGTTGACGTTGACCAGGATCGCGCCGACCTCCGCGGTGGCGTACTGCAGGAGCACCCAGTCGGGGACGTTTGGCGACCAGATGCCGACCCGGTCGCCCTTCTCGATCCCCGCGGCGATCAGGCCACGGGCGAGCGTGCCGACCTCGTCGTCGAACTCCCGGTAGGTCCAGCGCCGGCCGCTGGGCACGTCGACGAGCGCCTCGCGGTGCGGGAGAACCGACGCGACATGGCGCAGGTTCTCTCCGATGGTCTGGCCCAGCAACGGAAGATCGGAGGTTCCGTGACTGTAGGACGGACGAGACATGGGGGGCCTCCTCGTGCATTTCCCCGCATCCTGCCTCAGCCCAGACCATCGCGTAAGAGGTGCGCACGGCGAACGCCGTCAGTGAGCGCTTTCATGGCCTACGCTTTTCGGGGAGGAGCACACACAATGCAGAGATCCACCCGTGAACGCATCGTTTCCGAGGCGCTCCGGCTTTTCGCGGAACGCGGTTACGCCGCGACCTCCGTGGCGGAGATCGAGGCCGCCTCCGGTCTGTCGCCGGGCGCGGGTGGGCTCTACCGCCACTTCCGCTCCAAGGAGGGGGTGCTGACGGCGGCGGTGCGCGAGCACATCACCCGCACGTCCCAGCAGATCTCCGCCACCGTCCAGCACGCCGCCGGTCTCCAGGACCGGCCCCTGGCCGAGCGGCTTCGGCTCGCCGCGGCCGTGGGCCTGGCCAAGATGCGCGAGGAGGCCGACCTCACCAGGGTGCTCTTCCGCGACCTCGACAAGTTCCCCAATCTCATCGCCGAGATGCGGGAGGGCATCGTCAACCCGCTGTACGACATGATCTCCAAGTGGCTGGCCGCCCAGCCCGAGATGGCCGACGTCGACGCCGACTGGGACGCCGTGGCGCTGGCCCTCGGCGGATCGGTCGTCAACTACTGGCTCGCGAGCGACGCCCTGCACGAACCCCCCCAGCGCGTCGACGAAGAACGCTTCATCGACGGCTGGGCCACCCTCGGCATGGGGCTGGCCACCCGACCCGTCCGGGCCGTCTGAGGCTCACGCGCCTCCTGACCCGGTTTACCGTTGTGGGAGTGAGCACGGATACCTACGCGGAATGGCTGCGAGCGCGCGACGACACCGAGTTGCGCGCGCTTTTCGCGTGCCGTCCGGAGCTGATCACGCCAGTGCCCGCGGACATCACCGCCCTGTCCTCCCGCGCCTCAGCGCCCTCGGCTCTCTCGCGTGCGCTCGACCGCCTCGACCGCTTCGCGCTGAACGTCTTCGAGGCACTGCTCGTGCTCCCCTCCCCCACGTCGCGTGGCGACCTCGCCACCGCCGTCGACGCGGACGTGAGCGAGGCGCTCGACCGGCTCCGCTCCCTCGCCCTGGTCTGGGGCGATGACCGGGAGCTGCGTGTCGCGCCTGGCGCGCGGCAGGCGATCCCGCATCCGGCCAGCCTCGGCCCACCCGTACGCGAGGCGTTCGCGTCGTATCCGTCCGACCGCATGTCGGCACTCCTGGCCGATCTGGGCCTGGACTCCGTGGACGACATCCCCGGCCGGATCGACTTCCTGATCGAGGACGCGGGCCCCGAGGCGCGGGCCGCCCTGGACCGGCTGGCCTGGGGCCCACCGATCGGCAAGGTCGAGGGCGCCCGCCGTCCGGTCACGCTCGCCACCGCGAACTCCCCGATCGAACGCCTCCTCGCCCGGGCGCTGCTGGCCGCCACCGACGACCGCACCGTGACGCTGCCGCGCGAGGTCGGGCTGCGGCTCCGGGGTGGCCGTGTCTTCCGCGACCTGGAGACCGCCCCGCCTCCGCTGGGCGGCACCGTACGCGACCAGGCGCTGATCGACCGCACCGCGGGCGGTCAGGCGTTCACCACCGTGCGCGTCCTGGAAGATCTCCTGGAGCGCTGGGGCGTGGACCCGCCGGGCGTGCTGCGCAGCGGCGGGCTGGGCATCCGCGACCTGCGAGCGGCCGCCGTGCGGCTGGACCTGCCCGAGTGGACGGCGGCGCTTCTCGTCGAGGTCGCGTACGCCGCCGGGTTGCTGGCGCGCAGTGGCGACTTCGACGGATCGGGCACCGGGGGGCGCGGCGGCGATGCCCTGTGGCTGCCCACGCAGGCGTACGACCTGTGGCGGCTGCACGACAGCGAGCGTCGCTGGGTCGCCGTCGCGGAGGCCTGGCTGCGCTCGGACCGGGTGCCGGGGCTCGCCGGTGAACGCGACGACCGCGACCGCCTGATCAACGCCCTGTCCGACGACGCGATCCGGGCCAGCGCACCGCAGGTCCGCCGGGCGGTGCTCGCCGCGCTCGCTGAGGCACCGCCGGGCACCGCGCCGGCCGCCGACGGCGTCTACGCCCACCTGACCTGGCGCCAGCCGCGCCGCGGCGGCGTGTTGCGCGAGCGCCTCGTCGAGTGGACGCTCCGCGAGGCCGAGGTGCTGGGCGTGACCGGCTTCAGGGGGCTGGCGGCCCACTCGCGCGCCCTGGTGGCCGGCGAGGATGCCGCCAAGGTCCTGCTCAAGGTGCTGCCCGAGCCCGTCGATCACGTGCTCATCCAGGCCGACCTGACGGCCGTCGCGCCCGGGCCGCTCGTCGCCGACCTGGGCCGCGAGCTGGCGCTCGCCGCCGACGTGGAGTCGACCGGCGGCGCCACCGTGTACCGCTTCACCCCGCAGTCCGTACGCCGCGCGCTCGACGCCGGGCGCGGCGCGTCCGAGCTGATCGACCTGCTCTCCCGGCACTCGGCCACCGCGCTGCCACAGCCGCTGGTGTACCTGATCGAGGACGTCGCCCGCCGCCACGGCCGGCTGCGCGTCGGCATCGCCTCGGCCTACGTCCGCAGCGACGACCCCGCGGTGCTCGAAGAGATCATGGCCGACCGGCGCTCGGACCAGCTGAGACTGCACCGGCTCGCGCCGACCGTCCTCGCGTCGCGCGTTCCACGTGCCGAGCTCCTCGACGGGCTCCGCGTGCTCGGATACGCCCCGGTCGCCGAGTCGGCCGAGGGCTCCGTGGTGATCACCCGTCTCGACGCGCGGCGCGCCGAGTCGGCCGGGCACGGCACGTACGCTCAGGCCCACCATGCCGCCATCGGCTCCGGTCCCGACGTCTCGGTGATCACTGCGGCCGTACGCGCCCTGCGGGCCGGTGACGAGGCCGCACGCGTCTCCGTACCCAACGGATCACCGCCCCGCTCTCCGGCCGCGGCGATGGTCCAGCGGCTGCGCGAGGCCACCGACCGCGGCAGCCGCGTCTGGATCGGCTATCTCGACCAGCAGGGCCAGGCGTCCAGCCGCATCATCGAGCCCGCCCGCATCGAGGGCGGCTTCCTCACGGCGTACGACGCGACCCGCGCCGCGGTCCACCGGTTCGCCCTGCACCGCATCACCGGGGTCGCCGACGTCGACGGCTCGGCCTGAGGCCATCCCGGCGAAACGGCGACCACACGGGAAACCGGATGCCTGTCTCGCGCGTCCTACTCAACGGTGCATGCAGGGAGGTGGCTTCCGCCTCCGGACATCCACCTGGGGGGTTCACCATGACGTGGCAGGAGCCGGAACAGCCCGACTGGCGAGACCCGCACGGCCAGTACGGACAGGGCCAGAACCCGTACGGCCAGAACCCCTACGGACAGGACCCGTACGCCCAGGACCCCTATGGGCAGGGCCAATACGGACAGGGTCAGTACCCGCAAGGCCCGTACCCGCAGGATCCGTACGGGCAGTACTCCTACGGCGGGTACGGTCCGGGGGGCGTTCCGCCGCGCTCCGGTAACGGCATGGCCATTGCCGCACTCGTGGCCAACATCGTCTCCGCCTTCCTCTGCTGCGCGGGCCTGGCCTGGATCCCCGGAGTGATCACGGCCGCGGTGGCGCTGAACCGGGTCAATACCGATCCCGAGTCCGCCCGGCGGCTGAGCATCGTGTCCTGGGTCTGTTTCGCGGCCGACATCGTGCTGGCCGTGGTCGGCGTCATCCTGCTCGGCGTGCTGGGCGCAAATTCGGGTAGCACGACCTGACCAATCCGCGCGGGAAGCTCCAGAGGGGCTCCGGCTGTTGGACACTGTGACTCCCACGCTTGAAAGGCATCACGTGACCGACGGCCCGCTCATCGTCCAGTCCGACAAGACCCTCCTACTCGAGGTCGACCACGACTCGGCCGCCGAGTGCCGTAAGGCGATCGCACCGTTCGCCGAGCTCGAACGTGCCCCCGAGCACGTCCACACCTACCGGATCAGTCCCCTGGCGCTGTGGAACGCCCGCGCCGCGGGGCACGACGCCGAGCAGGTGATCGACGCGCTGATCAGCTTCTCGCGCTACCCGGTCCCACACGCCCTTCTGGTGGACATCGCCGACACGATGGGCCGGTATGGCCGGCTGCGCCTGGAAAAGCACCCGACGTACGGGCTGGTGCTCGCGTCGTCGGACCGCGCGGTGCTGGAGGAGGTGCTGCGCGCGCGCAAGCTGCAGTCGATGTTCGGCGTGCGTGTGGACGACGACACTGTGGCTGTGCACCCGAGCGAGCGCGGCACGCTCAAGCAGGCGCTGCTGAAGATCGGCTGGCCGGCCGAGGACCTCGCCGGGTACGTCGACGGTGAGGCCCACGTGATCGACCTCGTCGAGGACGGCTGGGAGCTGCGCGGCTACCAGCGCGACGCCGCCGAATCCTTCTGGCACGGGGGTTCCGGCGTGGTCGTGCTGCCCTGTGGCGCCGGAAAGACGATCGTCGGCGCCGCCGCGATGGCCCAGGCCTCCGCCACCACCCTCATCCTGGTCACCAACACCGTCTCGGCGCACCAGTGGAAGCAGGAGCTGCTGAAGCGCACGTCGCTGACCGAGGAAGAGATCGGTGAGTACACCGGCACGAAGAAGCAGATCCGTCCCGTCACCATCGCGACGTACCAGGTCATGACGACCCGCCGGAAGGGCGTCTACTCCCACCTGGAGCTGTTCGACGCGCGCGACTGGGGCCTGGTCCTCTACGACGAGGTGCACCTGCTGCCGGCACCGATCTTCCGGATGACCGCCGACCTGCAGACGCGCCGCCGCCTGGGCCTGACCGCCACGCTGGTGCGCGAGGACGGCCGCGAGGGCGATGTCTTCTCCCTGATCGGCCCCAAGCGCTACGACGCGCCGTGGAAGGACATGGAGGCGCAGGGCTGGATCGCGCCGGCGGACTGCGTCGAGGTGCGGGTGACGCTGACCGACTCCGAGCGGCTCGCGTACGCCACGGCCGAGCAGGAGGACCGCTACCGGTTCTGCGCCACGACGCCCACCAAGTCCTCGGTGGTGCAGGCGCTGGTCGAACGCCACCGCGGCGAGCAGACGCTGGTGATCGGCCAGTACATCGACCAGCTCGACGAGCTCGGCGAGCGTCTCGAGGCACCGGTGATCAAGGGCGAGACGAAGATCAAGGAACGCGAGCGGCTCTTTGACGCGTTCCGTTCCGGCGAGATCTCGGTACTGATCGTCTCGAAGGTGGCCAACTTCTCCATCGACCTTCCCGAGGCCGCTGTTGCCGTGCAGGTGTCGGGCACGTTCGGGTCGCGGCAGGAGGAGGCCCAGCGTCTCGGCCGGGTGCTCCGGCCGAAGGCCTCCGGCAAGGGCGCGCGCTTCTACTCCGTGGTCGCGCGCGACACCCTCGACCAGGACTACGCCGCCCATCGGCAGCGCTTCCTGGCCGAGCAGGGCTACGCCTACCGCATCATCGACGCCGACGCGATCCTCGCCGACGAGGAGATCTGACCTCACGCGAATGACGGGCGTCGGGACGGCCCGGCTTGACATGCAACCTTTTGGTTGCCTATCTTGACAGGCAACCAAAAGGTTGCCTTAGTTGAGGGATGAGTATGGACGCGGCCTTCAAAGCGCTCGCCGACCCCACGCGCCGGCGGCTGCTGGACAGCCTCCACTCCCGTGACGGCCAGAGCCTGCGTGAGCTGTGCGCCGAGCCGGGCATGTCCCGGCAGGCGGTCACGAAGCACCTGGGCCTGCTCGAGGCGGCGGAGCTCGTCACCACCGTGTGGCGAGGCCGGGAGAAGCTGCACTACCTCAACGCCGCGCCCATCAACGAGATCGCCGAGCGCTGGATCAACCGGTACGAGCGCGAGCGGGTGCACGCGCTCGCCGACCTGAAGACCGCACTGGAGGACACCCCGATGACGAAGCCCGAGTTCGTCTATGTCACCTACATCAAGACCACACCCGAGAAGCTCTGGCAGGCGCTCACCGACCCGGCGTTCACCAAGCGCTACTGGGGCGTGGAGTTCGAGTCGGACTGGACAAAGGGAGCGCCGATGACCTGGCGGGAACAGGGCGTCGACATCCGCGACCCCGAACAGGTGGTGCTGGTGTCCGAGCCGTACCAGCGGCTGTCCTACACCTGGCACACCGTCACGCCCGAGTGGGGCAGGGCACACGACGCGACCGACGAGAC
The DNA here is from genome assembly GCA_025964685.1 of Actinoallomurus sp. Taxonomy (GTDB): domain Bacteria; phylum Actinomycetota; class Actinomycetes; order Streptosporangiales; family Streptosporangiaceae; genus Actinoallomurus. Next base: position 46,838 of record JAOPYG010000085.1, read on the forward strand.
CGTCGCCGAACTCGCCGCGGAGCGGCGGACGAAGGTGACCTTCGACATCGAGCCGACCGGCCCGGCGGTCAAGCTGACCGTCACCCACGACGACTTCCAGCCCGGCAGCGCCCTTCTGGACGGCTTCAGCCAGGGCTGGCCGACGATCATCTCGAGCCTCAAGACCCTGCTGGAGTCCGGCGAGCCTCTGCCGCAGGCCGCCTCGGTATGACGCCGACGCCGGGGTCCGAGACCCGCGTGGTGTCGTAGGCGAGCGGGCAGGCGGCTCCGCGGGTCCAGACGCGGGCATGGGAAAGGGGCGGTCCCAGCACCGAGGACCGCCCCTTTCACCTATTTCCCTACACGGACTAGAAGTCCATGCCGCCCGCGTCGGGAGCGGCCGGAGCCCCACCCTTCTCGGGCTTCTCCGCGACGACTGCCTCGGTCGTCAGGAAGAGCGCCGCGATGGACGCGGCATTCTGCAGCGCCGAGCGCGT
>JAOPYG010000092.1 GCA_025964685.1 Actinoallomurus sp.
GCCATCATCGGCTTCCCCGGCCTGTCCGGCTGGTGGACCAAGGACGGCATCATCGACTCCGCCTTCGAGAAGGGCGGCACGTCCGGCCAGATCCTCGGCTGGCTGGCGCTGATCGGCGCCGGCATCACCGCGTACTACATGTCGCGCGTGATGTTCATGACGTTCTTCGGCGAGAAGCGCTGGGATGACGAGGTCCACCCGCACGAGTCGCCGTCGGTCATGACGATCCCGTTGATCCTGCTGGCCATCGGCTCGATCGCGGGCGGCGCGTTCCTGATCGCGGGCGACCGGTTCGCGAACTTCCTCGCCCCGGTCGTCGGCGCCCCGGAGGCGTCACACAAGCTGATCACGCCGTACACCATCGTCGTGTTCGCGCTAATGGTCGTCGGTGTGGGCCTTGCGTACGTCCAGTACCTGCGGCGCCCGGTGCCGCGCACGGCCCCGGCGGGGCGCTTCCCCGTCGTGGCGGCCCGCAAGGACCTCTACGGCGACGCGCTGAACGAGTCGCTGTTCATGCGGCCCGGCCAGTGGCTGACCCGCCTGACCGTCTACTTCGACGGACGCGGTGTCGACGGCCTCGTCAACGGTGTCGCCGCCTTCGTGGGCGGCACGTCCGGGCGGGTGCGGCGGCTGCAGACGGGCTTCGTCCGCTCGTACGCACTGTCCATGTTCTTCGGTGCCGCGCTCGTCGTCGGCGCCCTGCTCCTGGTGAGGCTCTAACATGCTGACAGCGCTCATCGCCATCCCCGCACTCGGCGCGCTGCTGCTCGCGTTCCTGCCGAAGGGCAAGGACGCGCTGGCGAAGTACACCGCGCTCGCCGTCACGCTGGTCGTCGCGGTCCTCACCGTGGTGATGGCGATCCGCTTCGACAGCGGCGGGCCGCGGTTCCAGTTCACCGAGAAGTACTGGTGGATCCGGTCGTTCCACGTGCACTACGCGGTCGGCGTCGACGGCGTCGCGCTGGTGCTCATCCTGCTGTCGGCCATCCTGGTGCCGCTGGTCGTGCTGGCCTCCTGGAACGACGCGGAGCGCTCCGGCGGTGTCGAAGAGCCCCCGAAGCGGTCGGTCAAGGCCTATTTCGCGCTGCTGCTCGGCCTCGAGGCCATGATGATCGGCGTCTTCGCGGCGACCGACATCTTCCTGTTCTACGTGTTCTTCGAGGCCATGCTGATCCCGATGTACTTCATCATCGGGTCCTACGGCGGTCCGCAGCGCTCGTACGCCGCGGTGAAGTTCCTGCTGTACTCCCTGTTCGGCGGGCTGCTCATGCTCGCCGCGGTGATCGGCCTGTACGTCGTGTCGGCGAACGCAGGCAACGGCACCTTCCTGTTCGGCGAGCTGACCAAGCTGCACATCGAGCCGACGACGGCCAAGTGGCTGTTCCTCGGCTTCTTCATCGCCTTCGCGATCAAGGCGCCGCTCGTGCCGTTCCACACCTGGCTGCCGGACGCCGCCGGCCAGGCGCCCGCCGGCGCGGCCGTGCTGCTGGTCGGCGTGCTGGACAAGGTCGGCACGTACGGCATGCTGCGCTTCTGCATCGAGCTTTTCCCCGGTGCCGCCAAGTGGTTCACCCCGGTCGTGCTGACGCTGTCGGTGATCGGGATCGTGTACGGCGCGGTGCTCGCGATCGGCCAGGTCGACATCAAGCGCCTGATCGCCTACACCTCGATCTCCCACTTCGGCTTCATCACGCTGGGCATCTTCGCGATGACCACGCAGGGCCAGACCGGTGCGACGCTCTACATGGTCAACCACGGCTTCTCGACCGGCGCGCTGTTCCTGGTGGCGGGCTTCCTGATCGTCCGCCGCGGTTCGTCCCGCATCGACGCCTTCGGCGGGGTGAAGAACGTCGCACCGCTGCTGGCCGGCACCTTCCTCGTCGCCGGTCTGTCCGGCCTGTCGCTGCCGGGGCTGTCGACGTTCGTGTCGGAGTTCCTCGTGCTGGTGGGCACGTTCACGCGCTACAAGGTGCCCGCGATCATCGCCACGACCGGCATCATCCTGGCCGCCGTCTACATCCTGTGGATGTACCAGCGCACGATGACCGGGCCGACGACTGAGAAGGTCGCCGGAATGCGGGACCTGTCCAAGCGTGAGTTGATCGTCATCGCGCCGGTGCTGGCGCTCCTGGTCGTCCTCGGCTTCTACCCCAAGCCCGCGCTGGACATGATCAATCCGTCCGTGAAGCAGACGATGGTCCGGGTCGACAAGCAGGACCCGAAGCCGACCATCGCGGAGAAGGGATCCCGCCCGTGAGGCACGTGAGTATCGCGGCAGGGGACATCTCGCCTCCGCACATCGAGTACGGGCGGCTCGCGCCGATCCTGATCGTGCTCGCCGCGGCGGCGGTGGGCGTGCTCATCGAGGCGTTCGTCTCGCGGGAGCACCGCTACTGGGCGCAGGTGCAGGTGTCTCTGCTCGGCCTGGTCGGCGCGTTCGCCTGGACGGTGGCGCTGGGCGTCTCCAGCACGCCGCACCACGTGGCCGCCATGGGCGCGATCGGCATCGACGGGCCGACGCTCTTCATCCAGGGCACGATCCTCGCGCTCGCACTGATGTCGCTGCTGCTGATCGCCGAGCGCCGGCACGAGCCGAGCCCGTTCACCGCGCAGGCCTCGTCGGTGCCCGGCACCGCGGAGGAGCGCGAGAGCCTGGTCGCGGGCATCACGCAGACCGAGGTCTTCCCGCTCATGCTCTTCGCGGTGGGCGGCATGCTGATCTTCCCGGCGGCCAACGACCTCCTGACCATGTTCGTGGCCCTTGAGGTCCTGTCGCTGCCGCTGTACCTCCTGTGCGGCCTCGCCCGCCGGCGCCGCCTGCTCTCGCAGGAGGCCGCGGTCAAGTACTTCCTGCTCGGCGCCTTCTCCTCGGCGTTCTTCCTGTACGGCACCGCGCTGTTGTACGGCTACGCCGGGTCGGTGCGGCTGTCGGACATCTCGGCCGCGATCAGCACGCAGGCCGGCACCGAGCCGATGCTGCTCGCGGGGGTCGCGCTGCTCAGCGTCGGGCTGCTGTTCAAGATGGGCGCGGTGCCCTTCCAGGTCTGGAAGCCCGACGTCTACCAGGGCGCGCCGACCGCGATCACCGCGCTGATGGCCTCGTGCACGCTGGTCTCCGCCGTCGGCGGGATCCTGCGGGTGTTCTACGTCGGGTTCGAGACGCTGCGCTGGGACTGGCGCCCGATGATGTGGGCCGTCGCCATCCTCACCATGCTGCTCGGCGCGATCGTCGCGATCACGCAGACCGACGTGAAGCGGATGCTGGCCTACTCCTCGATCGCGCACGGCGGCTTCCTGCTGACCGGCGTCATCGCCACGAACCAGGCCGGCCTGTCGAGCACGCTGTTCTATCTCGCCGCGTACGGCTTCACGACCGTCGGCGCGTTCGCGGTCATCACGATGGTCCGCGACGCGGGCGGCGAGGCGTGGCACCTGTCGCGCTGGGCGGGGCTCGGCAAGCGTCAGCCGCTGCTCGCCGGCACGTTCGCGCTGTTCTTGCTGGCTTTCGCCGGTATCCCGCTGACCAGCGGTTTCACCGGAAAGTTCGCGGTCTTCCAGGCCGCGGTGGCGGGCGGCGCGACTCCGCTGGTGATCGTGGGTGTGCTGTCGTCGGCGATCGCCGCCTTCTTCTACGTCCGCGTGATCGTGCTGATGTTCTTCAACGAGCCCGCCGCCGACGGCCCCTCCGTGGTCTTCAGTCCGACCAGCACGGCTGCGGTGGCGGTCGGCGCGTTGGCTACTGTGGTACTCGGCGTGGTTCCAGGGCCGGCGCTTCATCTGGCCCAGTCGGCCGCGAGCCAGTTCTTCGTTCGCTGACCCTCGGGAGAGTCTGTGAGTAGTGGCCTTCTGGGCCTTCCGGCCGTCGATGACACACTCGCAGCGGACATAACTGGGCGGCTGACCTCGGTCGAGGAGATGCTGCGGACCGCGGTGGAGAGCGAGCATTCCCTCCTGAGGGACGCCTCCCGGCACTTGGCCGAGGCGGGCGGCAAGCGCTTCCGGCCGATGCTGGTGCTGCTCGCCGCGGAGTTCGGCGACCCGGCGGCGTCGGGCGTCGTCCCGGCCGCCGTCGTGGTCGAGCTGACCCACCTGGCGACGCTGTACCACGACGACGTGATGGACGAGGCGGTGATGCGCCGCGGGGAGGCCTCGGCCAACTCGCGGTGGGACAACACCGTCGCCATCCTCACCGGCGACTACCTCTTCGCCCGCGCCTCGGACCTGCTCGCCGACCTCGGGCCGGAGGCGGTCCGCATCCAGGCCCGCACGTTCGCCCGGCTGGTCCAGGGCCAGATCGAGGAGACCGCCGGGCCGGCCGAGGGCGTCGACCCGCTGCAGCACTACCTCGACGTGGTCGAGGGCAAGACGGGATCGCTGATCGCGGCCTCAGGCCAGTTGGGCGCGCTGCTGGCCGGTGCCGCACCGGAGGTCGTACGCACGCTGACGTCGGTGTGCGAGAAGATCGGGATCGCGTTCCAGCTGTCCGACGACATTCTCGATGTCGCCTCGGAGTCCGCCGAGTCCGGAAAGACGCCCGGCACGGACCTGCGCGAGGGCGTGCACACCCTGCCGGTGCTGCACGTCCTGCGGTCCACGTCACCCGGCGACGCGCATCTGCGGGAGCTGCTGGTCTCGGACCTGTCCGACGACGCGCGGCACGCCGAGGCGCTTGCGCTGCTGCGCGCCCACCCGGCCATGGACCAGGCCCGAGCCGACCTGCTGCAGTGGGTCGACGAGGCCCGGGCGGAGCTCGCGACGCTGCCGGACATCACGGCGCGTACGGCGTTCATGGGGCTGTGCGACTACGTGCTGACGCGTACGAGCTAGGCGTCGGCTCGTGGAGTCCGTGAGTACCCTCCCAGGGCAGCTCGTCCGTACGCGGCGCTTCGCCCTGGGGGTCCCCGGACGGTTCACGGTCGCGCCGGATGGAGCGACCGTGCTGTTCCTGCGCGGCCGCGCGGGAGATGACCCGGCGACCTGCCTGTGGGCGCTGGAGCTCGACTCCGGGACGCAGCGGCTGCTCGCCGATCCCGCCGTACTGCTCGGCATGTCGTCCACCGGTATCGGCGCCTACGCCACTGACGCTGCCGTGGAGCTGGTCGCCTTCACCCTGGCCGGCGCGCTGTGGACGGTGGACGTCGCCGACGGCCGGGCCCGGCGCCTGCCTGCCGAGGGGCCTGCGGCCGATCCGCGTCCCGACCCTGCCGGCCGGCGGATCGCGTACGTGTCCGGTGGCGCCCTGCGGGTGATCGAGGCGGACGGGACCGGGGACCGCGCGATAGCGGCGCCCGACGGGCCGGACGTCACGTTCGGTGTCGCGTCGCTGGGCGGCCCGCGTGGGTACTGGTGGGCCCCGGACGGGGCACGCCTCCTGGTCACGCGGGTCGATTCCGCAGGGGTCGAGCTGTGGCACACCGCCGATCCGGCAGAGCCCGCCGTGGTGCCGCGCGCCGTGCGCTACGCGGTGGCCGGCACGGCCAACGCCGAGGTCACGCTGTGGATCGCGGGGCTCGACGGCGCGCGGACCGAGGCGCGCTGGGATCGGGGCGCCTTCGAATACGTGCCGGGCGCCGGTTGGGACGCTCACGGCCCCTACGCCGTCGTGCAGTCCCGCGACCAGCGCACTGTCCGGTTTCTCGGGATCGACCCGGCCGATGGTGGGACAACGGTCCTGACCGAGCAGCGCGACGAGTGCTGGGTTCAGGTGGTCTCCGGCCTGCCGACGCGTAGCGGCTCCGGCGCCCTCATCGCGCATGCCGATCTGCGGGGCACCCGGCATCTGACCGTGGACGGATTCACCGTCACGCCGCCAGGTCTTCAGCTTCGGGCCGTGCTCGGCGTGGACGGCGACGAGGTGCTGTTCACCGCGTCCGAGGATCCGACCGAGACCCACGTGTGGAGCTACCGGGCCACCGACGGCGTCCGGCGGCTGAGCGCGGAGGCGGGCGTGCACTCGGGCGTGCGCCGCGGCGGGACTCTGGTGCACGTCGCCCGGTGCGCGGATCAGCCGGGCGGGCGGGTCACGGTCGTGCGGGAGGGGAAACCGGCGGTTCCCATCGCATCACTGGTGGAACGGCCGGTGCTCGACGTGCACGCGACGCCGCTCGTTCTCGGGCCGCGCGAACTGCGCGGCGTGCTGTATCTGCCCTCCTGGCATCGGCCGGACGGCGGGCGACTGCCGGTTCTGCTCGACCCCTACGGCGGAGCAGGGAGACAGCGAGTGACGGCCGAGCTGGACTGGCGGTGCCTCGTGTCGCAGTGGTTCGCGGAGCAGGGCTTCGCCGTCCTGGTGGCCGATGGTCGCGGCACCCCGGGACGGGGACCCGACTGGGAGCGAGACGTTCACGGCGACCTGTTCGGACCGGTGCTGGACGATCAGGTGGCCGCGTTGCAGGAGGCCGCCCGTCTTCGCCCGGAGCTCGATCTCGGACGGGTCGGCATCCGCGGCTGGTCCTTCGGTGGCTCGCTCGCCGTGCTGGCCGTACTGCGCCGGCCGGATGTCTTCCACGCCGCCGTGGCGGGGGCGGGAGTCACCGACCAACGGCTCTACCACGCGTACTGGCGCGAGCGGTTTCTCGGCCATCCGGACGAGTTCCCGGAACGGTACGAGGCGTGCTCGCTGGTGCGGGCGGCGCCGAAGCTGACCCGGCCGCTGCTGTTGACGCACGGTCTCGCGGACGACAAGTCCCATCCGGCGAACACGCTACGGCTGTCCAGCGCATTGCTGGCCGCCGGGCGCCCGCACGAGGTGCTGCTCCTGCCCGGTGCCGGGCACCAGGCGATCACCGAGGACTTGCTGTGGCATCAGGTGCGTTTCCTGCAACGGCACCTGGGTGTGCACTAGGTGCACTGACTGACTAGGGCGTGCGGCGCCCGCGTAGCAGCAGCACGCTGGCGATCGCGGCGATGGCGATGGCGACGGCGACCAGGAACCAGTCCATCGTGTGGGACGTCGGCCGCTCGTGACCGGCCGACGGGCGATCGCCGGCGGCGATGGCGACCTGTCCGACCACCGTGTGGTTCGTCCCGCAGTGCGCGGTGATGGGGTACGTGCCGGGCTTGAGTTCCTGTTTGATCGTGGGGTCGGCGTCTCCGGTGTCGGCCTTGCCGTACAGCGTCACGTCTCCGGTGAAGGCGGTGGACACCGCGGTGTGGGGTGTCGCTCCAGTGCCGCAGCCCGGCACGCTGATGTGGACCTTCTGCCCCGGACGCGGCGCGCTCGGAGTGACGACGATGGTCTCCGCGGTGGCGGGCAGCACACCGCAGGCGGTGCCGGCCATGACGGCGGCGCTGATGACGCGGACTCGGCCCATGTGTCGCGATCCCCCCTTGGAACCTCGTCCGCACGTTAGCGGGCGTACGGTCACGCTACGTGTCAAGCAGGGCCGCCTTTGCCGAAACCTTGCGCACTGCTTGATCACGACACGCGCCTGACCTGCGGGAATCCGGTGCGCGTCTCAACGAGGATGTAACTGCTCGTGTTGTCGCGCACACTCGGAGGCCCGGTGAGAGTACTGCTCTGCGGTGTCCTTGCGGCGGCGCCGTTGCTGGCGGCCGGCCCCGCGACATCGGCGGTCTTGCCGGAGCGCGTGGGCACCCGGGTGGTGACCTCAGTCGATCTCGGCGACGCGTCGTACTGGACCCCCTCCCGGATGGCGCACGCGACGCCGCTCGCCGAACGGACGCTCCAGCGGGGCCGGGCCGCGGAGGTGCCGGTGGCGAGGAACGTCGCGGGCAGCAGGGTGATCGGGGCGCTGTTCTTCAACAACGGGACCGGTGGCCACTACTGCACGGCCAGCGTGATCCGTACGCCGAAGAAGAACATGCTGCTCACCGCGGCGCACTGCCTGTACAACCAGAGCACGCGTGCGTGGCACCGGCACATCGTGTTCGTCCCCCGCTACAACGCGGGGCGGCGTCCGTACGGCACCTGGCCGGTGTGGCTGATGGTCGCCGACAAGCGCTGGATCGAGCGCGGCGAACCGGACCTGGACTTCGGGTTCGCGGCCGTACAGGTCATGGGCGGTCGGCGGATCGCCGACGTGGTCGGGGCGAACCAGTTGCTGATCAACCGGGGGTACGACAACCGGGTCGTGGTCGCCGGTTACCCGGCGAAGGAGAACGCCCCGGCCGACCGCCCGATCGGGTGTGCTGGCCGTACGGTCCGACAGGGGAAAGGGCAGATGCGGTTCGACTGCCACGGGTTCTACGGCGGCACCAGCGGAAGCCCGTGGCTGAGCGACTATGACGCCCGTACGCAGACCGGGCACGTGATCGGCCTGATCGGCGGGTACCAGGAGGGCGGCAGCGAGGAGTGGCGGTCCTACAGCCCGCAGTTCGGCCCCGACATCGCGCATCTGATGACGACGGCCGACAACCAGGCCTGACCGTCACGCCGCGACGGGCTCCGGCTCCCGCGCGCGTCGCCGGTTCGACCGGGCGGCCCGTACGGCGTCGACGCTGAGGATCACTAGGGCGGCCCAGACCAGGAGGAACCCGACCCAGTGGCTGGCCGGCATCGCCTCGTGCTGGACCAGCAGGCCGATGAGGAACTGCAGGATCGGCGCGAGGTACTGCAGCATCCCGATGACCGTGAGCGGCACCCGGGTGGCGGAGGAGTTGAACATCATCAGGGGGATCGCCGTGACGATGCCCGCCCCGACCAGCAGGGCGATGTGGTCAGCACCGTGGCCGGTGAACGTCGGGTGGGGCTGGAAGATCGTGTACGCGAGGGCCGGCAGGAGCAGCACGGCCGTCTCGATCGTGAGGCTCTCCACCGAGGGTGTCTTGGCGAACTTCTTGAGCAGGCCGTACGTGCCGAAGCTGCATGCCAGGACGATCGCGATCCAGGGCGGCCTGCCGTAGTCGACCGCCAGGACCACGACGGCCACGGTGCCGATGCCGACCGCCACCCACTGCCAGGGGCGCAGCCGCTCACGCAGGACGAACACACCGAGGAGCACGCTGACGAGCGGGTTGATGAAGTAGCCGAGGGCGGCCTCGATCGTGTGGCCGCTGTTCACGGCGTAGATGTAGGTGCCCCAGTTGACCGTGATGACCGCCGCGGCGACCGCGAGGAGCGCGAGCCGGCCTGGGCCCACGTCCTTCATCCACCGCCAGTGCCGGCGGGCGGCGAGGATGACGCCGACGACGACGAGCGACCAGATGATGCGGTGCGCGAGGATCTCGATCGCACCGGCCGGCTTCAACAGCGGCCAGTACAGCGGGAACAGACCCCACAGGACATAGGCCCCGACTCCGTACAAGACCCCACGCCGCATATCAGACACGGCCGTCAGCGTACCGTAATGAGCCAATGCCATCATTGGTGATGTCTTGGGGTCTGTGTTCCGGCCGGATAACCTTGTGAGGGTGTTCGGATTCGGAAAGACCACCATGGTGACCCCTGACCAGGCGCTGCCGGGCCGCGACGAGCCCATGCAGGTCGCCTCGCGCCACACCGTCCTCGACTCACCGCTCGCGCCCCCGTACCCGGAGGGCTCGCAGATCGCGGAGTTCGGCGCGGGCTGCTTCTGGGGCGTGGAACGCAAGTTCTGGCAGGTGCCGGGGGTCGTATCGACCTCCGTGGGCTACGCGGGCGGCTACACGCCGAACCCGACGTACGAGGAGGTCTGCTCAGGCCGGACGGGCCACTCCGAAGTCGTACGAGTCGTGTTCGACCCGTCCGCGGTGTCGTACGAGCAGCTGCTGAAGGTCTTCTGGGAGGGCCACGACCCGACACAGGGCCTGAGGCAGGGCAACGACGTCGGCTCGCAGTACCGCTCGATCATCCTGACCCGTTCGGACGCCCAGCGCGAGGCGGCTGTTTCTTCGCTCGAGGCCTACCAGAAGGTCCTGGCCGCGGCGGGCTACGGCGACATCACGACGGAGATCGAGCCGGCGGGCGAGTTCTACTTCGCAGAGGACTACCACCAGCAGTATCTTTCAAGCGATAAAAACCCCAACGGCTACTGCGGCGTCGACGGCACCGGCGTGGTCTGCCCCGTGGGTGTCGCTCGGGCCGAGTGATCCGTCTCCAGGGGCTCCAGGCTGTTGAGGACGACGCGGGAGCGTTCGTGGGTCCGGTCGCTGGCGAATCCCTGGGCCAGGTCGAGCATGCGTGACGCCGTGGCGCCTGCTTCCTCGGGCTCATTGGCGTCGGCGAGGGCGACCGCGAGCCAGGACATGTAGAGCGCGAGTTCTCGTGTGTGGGTGGCGGCGGTCTGCTCCGAGTGCGACATCTCCCGAAAGAGTGGTACGGCTGCCCGCAGCTCCCGGATGGCGGGCGTGACGAGATCGCGGCTGGGGACATGGTCATCGCCGAGCCGTAGCGCGTGCGCGCATGCGGCCAGGTTCTCCGCAACCTCCATGCCGACCCTCCGGCCGGCCGCGCTGGACCGCCACGCGGCAGTCTCGGGAAGTAGAGCGGACAGGAGAAGCTGAGCGCTGGGTCGTCGCTCGGCCGTCGGATCGAGCCGACAAGGACGCGCTCAAGCCTGTCGAGAGGTACGCCAAGCACGGTCGCCAGATACGGCAGCCACGACGTGGGTACGCGCTCACCACGCGCAGTGCCTGCTGGTTGACCTCGCCTCGGCCGGGAGTGGGCGTTCGTCCGGCCGACGTCAGGAGCTCGTGAGGATGACGAGTTGCTGGGTCGCTCGGGTCATCGCGACATAGCGGTCGACCGCTCCTTCGATGCCCTTGCCGAACGCCGCTGGGTCGATGAGGACGACCAGGTCGAATTCGAGCCCCTTCGATAGCTCCGGGGTCAGCGACCGGACGCGGGACGTCGTCCGGAATGTGCCCAATTCGATATCACCAGTGCCGATGACGCAGGCGATCCCGTCGGCATGTGCGGCGAGCCAGGTGCCGAGGATCGAGCTCAGATCCGAAGCAGATCCGTGTACGACGGGGACGTCGCTGCTGCGGATGGAGGTCGGCACGTTGGCGTCCGGGAGCACGGCCCGGATGACCGGCTCGGCTTCCGCCATGATTTC
>JAOPYG010000116.1 GCA_025964685.1 Actinoallomurus sp.
CGCCGCACCGGGGCGTCCTTGACCCAGTGCAGCCCGGCCGCGGTCGACGCACGTGCGACCCGGCCCTCGGCGATCGGGAACTCGCCGTTCTTCAGCCAGTCCTTGTATTCGCGTCCGCCGCGGCCCATGGCGATCTGCGTGACCCCGTCGGCCGCGGCCGCCTCCGCCATCCGCAGGTGGCCGACCATGCCGGGGGAGTACTTGGCGAACTCCATGTCGTACGCGGGGAACCAGCCGGCCATCACCGCGCCGGAGCGCAGGCCGAGGTGGGCCGAGATGGGGCGGTCGCCGGCCCGCAGCACGCTGAGCACGCCGGTGCCGGTCGCGTGCAGGTGTTCGACGAGCGCGACGATCCAGGGCTCGGCGAACCGGTCCGTACGGCCGGTGCGGCGGTACTGGGCCGACTTCCAGGCCATCAGGCGCCGCAGCTCGGCCGGGTCGCGCTCGCTGAACGTGTAGGTCACCTCGCCGGCCTCGCGGCCGAGCTTGCGCTCTTTGTAACGCACCGTCTTGATCGTCTTGGGCGCCCGGAGGCGCGCCTCTTCGGCGTACGTCGCGAAGCCCTCGCTCAGGTCCATGACCGGTTCGACGCGCGTCTCCGCGTGGTAGGGCGCGAAGGCGGCCTGCTCGGCGAGCAGGTGGTCGAACTCCCACACCGACAGGCGGCACGCGCGCAGCAGCGCCCGTACGTCGAAGTCCAGGCCGGAGGGCGCGATGATCCCCTGGCAGTCGGTGAGACCGGCCCCGATGGGACGGCCGATGCCGAGGACGTGGCGTTCGTGCGGGAAGAATCCCGCCATTCCGCTGTCGTCACTGAGCACGGCCACCCGCGCCTCGGCGCGGAACCGGCCGACGGCCAGGGTGAACTCCGGGGACAGGAAGGGGTTGGCGAGCGCGGGGGTGGAGTCCTGAAGCGCCCGCCATCGGCGCAGCTCGTTCTCACCGAGCTCTTGCGGATGTACGACCTCGTACCTCATCCGGCCTCCTCGAACCCAGGCTCATAGCGGGGCAGGACCTGGCGCGGCGATGTCCGGCGGTTGCGCATCATCGTGCGCAGGACGCGCAGCCCGTCGCGGCGGGCGTTCAGCTTCGACACGCCCGACCTGCGGTCGAGCTCGTGGCTGGGCACCTCGGCGACGCGGAGCCCGGCCGTGATCGCGTTGACGCACAGCTCGGTCTCGATCTCGAAGCCGTCGGCCTCGAGGCCGAGCCGGTCGACGGCCGAGCGGCGCAGGGCGATGTAGCCGTAGCAGAGGTCGGTCCAGCGCACGCCGTACAGCATGTTGGCGAGCCGGGTGAGCCAGAGGTTGCCGGCCCGGCGGATGAGGGTGAGGTCGTCCGAGCCGCCGCCCACGCAGTAGCGGGAGCCCTTGACGACGTCGAAGCCACAGCAGATCAGCGCGACGAACGCGTCGATCTCCTTGGGATCCATGCTGCCGTCGGCGTCGATCGAGACGATCACGTCGCTCGTGGCGGCATGAAAGCCGGCCCGCATCGCGGCGCCTTTGCCGATGGGGGGTTGCTCGATGACGACGGCGTCCGGTCGTAGTTTCCGGACGATGTCGACGGTGCCGTCGTGGGACTCGCCGTCGACGATGATGATCTCGTCCACGCCGGACAGGCGGGGTAGGAGCCATCGGAGATTTTCGGCCTCGTTGAGCGTTGGGATGACGGCGGAGACAGTCGGCCAGGAAGCGCGGTAGCGTGCGGCGTCAAGGTGGTGCAGGACCGCGCCGGATTGCATGCCGTTCGTGAGTTGGACGGAGTCCGGCTCGTGCATTTGGGTGCCCCCGTTTGGCAGATCGATGCTCGGAGAACACCTGGTTCTCCAGCCGAGGCTCGTGCGGGCTGACAACATCGATCGTCGGTCGGGGGGTGCGGAAAACCCTCCCCAGCCTGACGCAACCGGCCTACGTCAGCCGGATGGTTCCGCTGGGTTATCGTCCCGTTACAGCTTGTTATCTGTACTTCGCTGAGCTGCGGGAACTCGACCAACAGTGAGTTCGGACGAGTAGTCGACTAAGCGGCAAAGAGCATAAAAAGGGGGCGGGCCGTGCGTGGGTCAGCGCACGGCCCGCCCCCGGGCGGGGATTCCGAGTTGGCCTGTGCGGCCTTCCGGCCGGGTGGGGTTCGCGGTGTCCCCGAAGGAGAGGGCGCCGGCTCTCCCACGGGCGAGTGCGGCGATGCCGCCACCCGGCGGGACGGGCGTGCCTCGGTGGGACCTCATCGCCAGGTGCCTCTCGTGTCCTTCGGGGAACCGCGGACGAATCTCACGTTAGGGCCGGGGGCGACGGAAATTCGTCCGCTTAAGGGGCACTTAAGGAAGCGCTAAGCGCCCCCTACGGAGGGGACCGGCGGCGGGTGCGGTTGCGCAGGGCAGGCCGTGAGCGGAGGCACGCTTCGGCCGCCGTCAAAGGGTCCCGCCCGTACGGTGCGAGACCAGGCGCCGGGGCGCACGGCTGACAAGAGGGGGACCTCGTGCATGACCTGACGATCGAGCTGGAGGACCGGCCCGGGGCCCTGGCGGACCTGGGCGAGGCCCTGGGAGCCGCGGGCGTCGGCGTCGAGGGCGGACATGACGGCGAGTCGATGGTCACCGCCGCCGGCCGCCCGCCAGCGGGAGCCAGATCTGGATCTGCGCGCCGCCGAGCGTCGAGCGGTCGATCCGCACGTCTCCGCCCGCCGCCTTGGCCATGCGGTAGGCGATGTCGAGCCCGAGCCCGGTCGAGCCGCCGCCGCTGGCACCGCGACGCAGGGCCGCACCCGAGTCGGCGATCCCCGGGCCGGCGTCGGCCACGAGGATGACGACCCGGCCCGTGCCCTCGTACAGGGTCACCACGAACGCCGTGCCCTCGGGAGTGTGGCGGAACACGTTTCCCAGCAGCGAGTCCAGCACGGCGCTCAGCTCGCCGCGCACGACCGGCACCGTCACCGCCCGCTCGGCGCCGACCAGCTCGTTCTCGCGGCCTTGGTCCTCGGCAAGGGCCGACCAGAAGGCCATCCGGTCGCGCAGGACCTCGGCGGCGTCGCACAGCGCTCTGCCCTTCGGCCGGCGCGCCGCACCGATGATCTGGTCGACCTCCTCCTCCAGGCGGCTGACCGCGAGCCGGGTCTGCTCGGCCGCAGGTTCGGAGCCGAGAGCGGCGGCGTTCAGCCGCATCGCGGTGAGGGGGGTGCGCAGCCGGTGGGACAGGTCGGCGACGAGTTCGCGCTCGGCGGCGAGCAGTGCCTCGACCCGGTCGGCCATGGTGTTGAAGGCGCGGCCCGCCTCGCGCAGCTCCGGCGGCCCCTGCGGGTCGATCCGCGTACGCAGGTCGCCGCCGCCCAGCACCGTGGCGGCCTTGGCGAGCGTCCGCGCGGAGCCGACCACGCGCGCGGCCAGCCGGTCCGCGACCACGACGGATCCGAGGACCAGCACGCCCGCCACCACGGTCAGCATGATCCACGCCGACCGCACCCCCTGCGTCAGGTCGTCCTTCGGCAGGTACACCTCGACCACCGTCGTACGGCCCTGGTCCAGCGCGACCGGCTGGAGGAGGACGTAGCCGCCGGGCACGCCGGCCGAGAACGACCGGCCGCGCACCATGGCGGTCTGCAGGTCCTCCAGCCGCGCGTGGGAGCTCCCGATCGCGGCGCGGCCCGGAAGGTGGACGGCGACCCGGCCCGCCTCCCCGGCCTGGGTGCTCGCGACGGCGCGCTCGACCGCGGCGCGGTCCATCGAAATGGCAAGCGCCGGCGCGAGCGAGCCCGCCTGCCGTTCGGCATCGGCCAGCGCCCGGTCGCGGGCGATCTCCCGCACCATGAGCCCGAGCGGTACGAGAAAGGCCAGCGCGACCATCGACGTGACGGCCGCGGACACGAGCGCGAGTGACCGTCTCATCGAGGGCTCACTCGGGGGCCAGCAGCTTGACGCCGACGCCGCGGACGGTGTGCAGGTAGCGAGGCCGGGAGGCGGTCTCGCCCAGCTTGCGGCGCAGCCAGGACAGGTGCACGTCGATCGTCTGATCATCGCCGTAGGACTGACGCCAGACCTCGGCCAGCAGCTCACGGCGGGAGACCACCTGCCCGGCGCGGAACGCCAGGTGCGCGAGCAGGTCGAACTCCCGGCGCGTGAGGTCGAGCCGTGCCTCGTCGAGGTACGCCTCGCGCGCCTCCAGGTCGACCCGCAGGCCGCCGACCTCGCAGGCCCGCGGCGGAGCCGCCTGCCGGGACCGGCGCAGGACCGCGGTGAGACGGGCGATCAGGTGCTCGGGGGAGAACGGCTTGACCAGATAGTCGTCGGCTCCCGCGTTGAGCAGGCGAACGATCTCGGTCTCGTCGTCGCGGGCCGTCGCCACGACCACCGGGACGTCGGAGATCGCGCGCAGCATCTTCAGCACCTCGGCCCCGTCGAGATCCGGTAACCCCAGGTCGAGGACGACGACGTCGGGTGCCGACTGGGACACCTCGCGCAGGGCGTCGAGCGCGGTGCTCGCGCTGCGTACGGTGTGGGAGCGCTCGGAGAGCTCACGGATCAGTGCAGAGCGTACGAACTGGTCGTCTTCGACGACGAGCACATTCGCCATGATCCGTACTCTAAGCGGCATCATGGGACGGATGCGGCGTGTGATGACATATGTGACGCTCTGGGGTGGCGCCACCACGCTCGCGATGCTTCTGGTGTGGTTCGGCGCCCGCCCGGTCCTCCACAACGCCGTCTTCGGCGAACCGCCCGCCTCCAGACCCGTGGTCGCCGACCGGCCAACCGTGAGCCCGCCGGCGAAGACGAGCGCACCGCCGCCCGCGGACTCCTCCCTCGTCGCGACGCCGTCACGGCCGAGCACCCCGACGGCGCGCGACCGCACCTACGTGCTCCGCGGCGGCCGGGTCGTGCTGTCGGTCACGGCGACCGCCGCGCGTCTCGTGTCGGCCACGCCGAACCCCGGCTACGAGGTGCGCATCTGGCACGCCACCGGCTGGCTCCGGGTGGACTTCACCGACGGGACCCGCACGTCCAGCCTCTTCGCGACCTGGAACGGCCATGCCCCTACCGTCCAGGTCGCGGACTGACCATGAGGTGATCGAGGTCACCCGAATACGGTTCGGTCAACTCCGGTAGCCTCCTGGACATGGACGTTAACGGAGCTGCAGCCATTGTCACCGGGGGCGCGAGCGGGCTGGGCGAGGCCACCGCGCGCGACCTCGCCGCACACGGCGCCACGGTAGTGATCGCCGACCTCAACGAGGAAAAGGGCAAGGCCATCGCCGACGAGCTCGGCGGGGCCTTCGTCAAGGTGGACGTCTCCGATGAGGCCCAGGTGCAGGCCGCGGTGGACGCGGCCGTCGCCACCGGCGCGCCGCTGCGCGTCGTGGTCAACAGCGCCGGCATCGGATGGGCGTCGCGGACCGTCGGCAGGGACGGCTCGCCGCACGACCTCGCGTCGTACAAGAAGGTCATCGAGGTCAACCTGATCGGCACCTTCAACGGCATGCGCATCGGCGCGTCGGCGATCGCCAAGACCGAGCCGCTGGATGAGTACGGCACCCGCGGTGTCGTCATCAACACCGCGTCGGTCGCCGCGCTGGAGGGCCAGACCGGCCAGGTCGCCTACTCCGCCTCCAAGGGCGGCATCGTCGGCATGACCGTGCCCGCCGCGCGCGACCTCGCGGCCGTCGGCGTACGGGTCAACACGATCTGCCCCGGCATCATCGACACGCCGATCTACGGCGAGGGCGAGCAGGCCGATGAGTTCAAGAAGAAGCTCGTCGCGCCGGTCGTCTTCCCCAAGCGCCTGGGCCTGCCGTCGGAGTTCGCCCACCTGGTGCGCTCGCTGATCGAGAACGACTACGTCAACGCCGAGACCGTCCGCTTCGACGGCGGCATCCGCTTCC
>JAOPYG010000117.1 GCA_025964685.1 Actinoallomurus sp.
TTCTTCTACTACGCACCCGACGGCGTCGTCCCGAAGACGACCCAGCCCTTCGCGACGATCGTGACGAAGGACTATCCCGGCGACGAAGGATCACGTCTGAACCGGCCCGACACCTTCCGCCTGAACATCTCCGCCGGAAAGGACGCCTTCATCAGCTGGACAGGCCACGAGCCGCGCGAACCGGCCACCAGTGACGTCGACCTGAGCGTGGCGGACTCCGTGATAGCGCACCCTGTCTACGGCAACCTGGGCTGGCTTGCCGTGGTGAACCCGAGCTCGCGAACGGAGACAGCAATCCGGGAGCTGCTTCGCACAGCCCACGACCTCGCCCGCTCGCGCTACCAGCGACGTGCCGGATCAACATCGCGCTGATGAGCAACGCTATGACACATCCGAACGCCCCATTGACCATCGAGGGTCGGCGGCGGCTGGTGACGCGATGCCAGACCCGGCCGATCTCGCATGTCGCAGCAGCCCCAGAGATGGGAATCTCTCGATCATTCGCGTCGAAGTGGCTACAGCTAGTGCAGAGAAGTTGCCCGGCAGGGCGTCGAGTGCTGAGCCGACTAACGGGTCAGGGCTGCATGCCGGCAAGAAGCTTTACTGGGCGAGGAACCCGCCGGGAGGGACACTGACCTAGACCGAGATCATTGCATTTTGTATGAAACCGTGACTCTATTGGAGGCGGAGTCCGATAGGGTGCTCGACAATCGGCTTCAGGTGGTCGGTGAGGTTCACGGTCACTCAGGTGGCGGCCGGTTGATTTCTCCCGCACCTTGCGACTGTTGTGCAGGATCCGCGCCGGCTGCGGCGTCGCGCCGGCCGGTGACGGTGAAGGTGCTCGACGAAGGGACGGCGTCGTGACGAGGGTCCGCAAGGCCGTGGCGGTCAGCCTCATGACCCCCATGGCCGCTGCAGCGATCGCCGTCGGCCTGAGCCAGTCCGCGGACGCCGCCGACCTCTGTCCGTCGCTCGCCAGCGCGTCCATCAAGGCTCCCACGACCTCCCCCACTGCGGGGTCGAGCGTCCAGGTGAGCGCTCAGATCAGCGGCGTGATGCTTCTCAAGGCACACCTGCAGATCTCCGGGCCCGGCCTCGACAAGCAGGTCGGCAGCAGCGTCACCAGCGGCGAGATCAAGGGCGACGTGACCGTTCCCAAGGCCGGGTACTTCACCCTGGCGGTCATCGGAAACGGCACCAACTGCACCTACAAGACCGCCGGCTTCTCGGTGAGGGAGCGGGCGGTCGCCTCGAGCCCGACGCGCCGCAGCGCGCCGAGCGGTGCCCCTCGTCCCGGTGGCGGCGGCACCCTTGCACCGGGCGGTGTGGGGACACTGCCAGGAGGAAGCGCGGGCAACGGTCTTTCGGGCAGCAACAACTATGTCCTCAATCCGCTGAACGGTGCCTCGCCGTTCAGCCTTCCGTCCGTGGCTCCTGATGGTTCCGGTCTGGGATTCGAGTACCCCAGCCCTGACCCGCAGGTCGCCTCTCCGCCCTCTCGGCCGGTGGCGCGCAACGTCTCCGAGACCACCCCGATCAAGTGGGGACAGAGCATGGCCATCGCGCTGGTCCTGCTGGTCATCTCGGCGCACCTGGGCATGTGGTCCCGCCGCCAGCGCCTCGCCGCAGAGGGCCCGCGAACGGGCGGCGGCAAGCGGATCGGCCGCAGAGCTCGGCGGGCCAACGCGACGGTGACCGAGACGAGCGCGCTCGCCGAACCCGTGGTCGATGGCACCTCGAACCTCCGTGACGCTGCCTCCGAGACCGAAGGTTCCAGCAGACTCTCAGGCGGCTCCAATGCCACCGACGACACGGACGCGACGGATGTACTCGACGCGGTCGAGGCGGATGGTGGCGTCCCCGAGGATGCGGACTCTCGGCGTCCGGGGGGCCGTACGTACCAAGGGCGTCGTCGCCGCCCCTGATACGCACCCCGTCAGGGGGTGGCTTGGTGGGCGAACCTCGGCGGCTCACAGGGGTTCGCAAGCGTCGACGAGTTGAGTCGAGCGGGCCTGTCCGAGCGGACGGCCTGGATGCCTTTGCGGGTAGACCAGCTCAGGGTTGGTCCTTCGGTCTCGGCGCCGGCGCGGTTCGGCCGCCGGTTGCGTTGTGTCGCCCGGGTAAGCGTCGTATCAGAACACCCTGGCCAAGCCACGCCTTGAGCCGGAGCGTGGTCGGCTAAGGGGGCGAGATACGTGGTCGCGCAGACCAGGGACCGTCGTGGGCCGATGCCGCGTGCCGGGTCGGCCGGGCGGGACTAGGGAAGGGCGGCGTCAGGCGGACTGGTCGAAGAAAGGGGAGACCGGGTCGCGATCCCGTTGGCCGGCGACCGGGACGTCGGCCCTCGACTGGCCGGCCCGGTGGGTGCCGCGGGCGCGGGCGAGGTCGCGTTCGAACTGCTGGCGTTCCATCTCCAGGGTGCTCAGCGACTCTTCGTGTTCCTCACGGAGTTCGCGAAGTTCCCTGTGGACGCGCATCGATCGGCCCAGGGCCAGGGACGAGATCGCCAGGCCGATGACGAAGAAGATCGCGACGATGACCCCCACGACGAAGACCTGGCCCACCGACGTCACTCCGGGTATGTGCCGACCGAAGACTTCAAGGCTCGCCGGCGCCGTGTTCTCGCTGATGATGCCGACGGCTACGGCCACGGCGGCGCCGGCCAGGAGAATTCCCAGGAAGACCATTCGGACGTCATCCTCTCCTCGGCGAAACGCGCCGAGAAACGCCGTTTTGATGTGAGACGTGCCACGATCTAACCAAAGTGGTGATTTGGTCAAGTCACGACTCTTGGGGCGCCTGTTTCAGGAGTGCGTCGAGCAGGTCCAGCGCTCCGGCCTTGTCCAGCGGCTCATTGCCGTTTCCGCACTTCGGCGACTGGATGCACGACGGGCACCCGTGGTCGCACTCGCACGCGGCGATGACCTCTCTCGTCGAGCGCAGCCACGGGGCCGCCCGCTCATACCCGCGTTCGGCGAAGCCCGCGCCGCCCTCGTGGCCGTCGTACACGAACACCGTCATGCGTTCGGTGTCCGGGTGCAGTGCCGTCGACACGCCCCCGATGTCCCATCGGTCGCAGGTGGCGAACAGCGGCAGCAGGCCGATCGACGCGTGTTCGGCGGCGTGCGCCGAGCCGCCCACATCCGCGTCGCCGAGGCCGCCCAGCGACTCATCCGGCAGCGTCCACCACACCGCCCGGGTACGGAGGGTGCGTCGCGGCAGCTCGAGCGGGCGTTCGCCGAGGACCTGGCCGCTCGCCAGCCGCCTCATCTGGTACGACACGACCTGCCTGGTCACCTCCACCGTGCCGAAACAGAGCGTGGCGTCGCCCCACGACGTGGAGCGCAGCGTCTCCAGGATCGAGATGTCGGTGACGTCGCGGGCCGTCGTCGTGTAGTCCGGATCGGCGGCCTCGACCAGCGCCACGGAGTCGTCCAGATGCAGCGTCTGCACCACGTACGACTCGCCCTGGTGCAGGTAGACCGCGCCATCGTGGACCGTCGTGTGGGCGGAGGATTCGTCGACCGTGCCCAGGAGACGCCCCGTGGAGGCCTCGACGACCTGTACGGGCGGGCCGCCCGCACCGCGGATGTCGGCCAGGTCGCTCGCGCGCTCCCGCTTGGTCCAGAACCAGCCCGCCGGACGGTGCCGCAGCATCCCGCGGCGTACGAGATCGGGGATGACCTCGAGGGCGGAGGGCCCGAACATCGGCAGGTCGTTCTCGGTGAGCGGCAACTCCGCCGCGGCGGCGCACAGGTGCGGGGCCAGGACGTACGGGTTGTCCGGATCCAGCACGGTCGCCTCCACCGGCGTACCGAAGATCGCGGATGCGTGGTGCACGAGGTAGGTGTCGAGCGGATCGTCGCGCGCGATGAGCACGGCCAGGGCGTCCTGGCCGGCTCGGCCGGCGCGGCCGGCCTGCTGCCACAGTGAGGCGCGCGTGCCGGGCCAGCCGCAGATGATCACCGAGTCGAGCCCGGAGACGTCGACGCCGAGTTCGAGCGCGTTCGTCGACGCGAGGCCCACCAGCGACCGGGAACGCAGGGCCTTCTCCAGCGCGCGGCGCTCCTCGGGCAGGAAGCCGGCGCGGTACGCCGCGACCTGGGCCGGCAGCGACGGCGAGATCTCGGCCAGGGCCCGTTTCGCGCCCAGGGCCACCGACTCGGCGCCGCGCCGCGAGCGTACGAAGGCCAGCGTCTGCACGTCCTCCACGACCAGATCCGCGAGCAGGTCGGCGGCCTCGGCGGTGGCGGTGCGGCGTACGGGTGCGTCGTGCTCGCCCCGCAGCTCGGTGAGCGGCGGCTCCCAGAGCGCGAAGGACGTCGCGCCGCGCGGAGAGGCGTCGTCGCACACCTCGTCGACCATGACGCCGGTGAGCCGCGCCGCCGCCGCCCCCGGATCGGAGGCGGTCGCCGAGGCCAGGATGAACACCGGCGAGCTGCCGTAGCGTGCGCACACGCGGCGCAGCCGGCGCAGCACCTTTGCGACGTGGGATCCGAACACCCCGCGTTAGCCATGGGCCTCGTCGACGATGACATAACGCAGGCGCCTGAGGTACGGGGCCCAGCGGGCGTGTCCCGGCAGCACGGTCCGATGCAGCATGTCGGGATTGGTCAGCACGTAGTTGGCGTACTGCCTCACCCATGTGCGGTCCTCGGACGGCGTGTCGCCGTCGAACGTGGCCGCGCGCAGCTGGGCGATCTTGAGCCCGCGCAGCGACCGGAGCTGGTCGGCTGCCAGAGCCTTGGTCGGCGACAGGTACAGCACGGCACCCCCGGACAGCACCGCGTCCATGGAGGGCAGGAGATACGCCAGCGACTTGCCCGACGCCGTGCCGGTCGCGACGATCACCGACCGGCCGTCGTGCGCGAGTTCGGCGGCCTTCGCCTGGTGCTCCCAGGGCTGCTCGATCCCGGTGTGGCGGAGGCGGTCGACGAGCAGCTGCGGCGTCCAGGAGGGCCAGTCGGTGAGCCGGCCCGAGCGTGCGGGGACGTTCTCGACATGGGTGATGCGCTCGCGGTTGCGGGGATCGTCCAGCAGACGGCGCAGGACCATGGCGGTACGGCCCGGCGACGGCGCGGAGCCGTCGCCGCCGGGCTGGGAGGCCGAATCCGTATCTATGGCCTGCGTCACTCCTTCTCATCGGAGCGGTTCGCCGTGCGGAGGTTTCCAGTCTGGCATCCTGGGCACAACGCTTTGAACCGCCGTCCGTGGTGCCCCCCAGGGCTCTCATGAGACCCGCGGCACGTGGGGGAAGTCGCCCTGTGTGCCGATTTCGTGTAGACACGGTGGCGGAGCGTGGTTGAATCACGGCGGGGTTCCGTGCCCCGACTTCATACGCGGTACGGCGCAGGAGGATCTGTGGATCTGAAGGTTAGTGACTACACCACTGACGATGACCTCACCGTCATCAACGTGGAGGGAGAGATCGACGTCTACACCGCGCCGAAACTCCGCGAGAAGCTCATTGATCTTGTGAACAAGGGGAAGTACCACTTGCTGGTCGACATGGAGAAGGTGGAGTTCCTCGACTCGACCGGTCTCGGGGTTCTCGTCGGCGGGCTCAAGCGGGTACGGGCGCACGACGGCTCGCTGGAGCTCGTCTGCACGCAGGAGCGCATCCTCAAGATCTTCCGGATCACCGGGCTGACCAAGGTTTTCGGCATCTTCGACTCGGTCGACGACGCGCGAGAGCACCGCAAGAAGCAGAAGTAGGCCGGGGATGGCGCCCCAGATAGCCACCGTCGAGCTCACGTTCAGCCCCCTGCCGGTGCACGTACGCACCGCGAGGCTCGTCGCCACCGCCGTCGCCCGGCGTGGCGGGGTCGAGGAGGCGCTGCTCGACGAGGTACGGCTGGCGGTGGGTGAGGCCTGCTCGCGTGCGGTGGAGGTTCACCAGCAGCAGTGCCCGGCCGAACCGGTCCGGGTGGAGTTGCGTGACGGCGCGGACCGCTTCGAGGTCATGGTGAGCGATCGCGTGCCCAATGATGACCCGGCCGGTGAGGCGGCGACCGAGGTCTCCCCCGATCTGGCCGAGCTCAACGGCGACCTCAACCTCGGGTTCGCCGTCATCGCGGGGCTCGCCGACGACGTCGACATCGCGTCGACGCCGGCGGGAGTCGAGATCACGATGAGCTGGCCGGTCAAGAAGGACTGAAGCGTTCCCCAGGGCCTCTTCGATCGCATGACCCGGTCGGAGGGGCCCTTCGCGTACCCCCGGCCAGGGCACCCCAAATGGTCCCATTATCGGCCCGTGTATAATGTCCGTTTAGGTCGACCATTTAGTTTTCCAAGTAAGGCGCGGCTTCTGCGGTGAATTATGCATTTCGTGGAGCACGCGCCATTGACCTGGAAAGACGTATTTACCTAGCACCGACAGATTAAGGTCAGGTGTAGGTCACGTCACATCTCTATCCCGATCTCGTTAAGCTAACAAGCAGGCTTCTAATTCCGGCTACGCATGCGTAGACTCCCGGCACCATTGCCCGCCTGACGCGTGGTAATGGCCGGTCAGCCCCCGTAGGCGACCGGATCTAACGCCCCTGTCGAGGAGGATGCATGTCTGGGCTTCACGTGCCCGCCCAGGCCAGCGCGGAAGTGAATCTCGGCGGCAGCGACCTCAGCTTGGTGGTTGTTGTCGGTGTGATCGCTTTGTTGGCGCTGGCCGTTGCCGGTGTTCTGGTCCGCGAAGTACTCGCGGCCGGCCAGGGCACCGAGAAGATGCAGGAAATAGCACACGCGGTGCAGGAGGGCGCGATCGCGTACCTCAAGCGCCAGTTCCGTACGGTGGGCATCTTCGTCATCTTGATCCCCTTCTTGTTGCTCCTGCTTCCTGCGGAGACGACGGGGGTGAAGATCGGCAGATCGGTCTTCTTCGTCATCGGCGCGCTGTTCTCCGGCATCACCGGTTTCACCGGCATGTGGCTCGCGGTGCGCGGCAACGTTCGCGTGGCTGCGGCGGCGCGCGAGAGCGGCGAGAAGCTCGCCATGCGGATCGCGTTCCGCACGGGCGGCGTCGCCGGCATGTTCACCGTCGGCCTGGGCCTGTTCGGCGCGGCCGTCGTGGTGTTCGCCTACAAGGGCCACGCGCCCGGCGTACTCGAGGGCTTCGGCTTCGGCGCCGCGCTGCTCGCCATGTTCATGCGTGTCGGCGGCGGTATCTTCACGAAGGCCGCCGACGTGGGCGCCGACCTGGTCGGCAAGGTCGAGCAGGGCATCCCTGAGGACGACCCGCGCAACGCCGCCACCATCGCCGACAACGTCGGCGACAACGTGGGTGACTGTGCCGGCATGGCCGCCGACCTGTTCGAGTCGTACGCGGTCACGCTCGTCGCGAGCCTGATCCTCGGTCGGGTCGCCTTCGGTACCGAGGGCCTGGTCTACCCGCTGCTCGTGCCGATGATCGGCGTGGTCACCGCGGTGATCGGCATCTTCGCCGTCGCGCCGCGCGCCAAGGACCGTTCGGGCATGAGCGCGTTCAACCGCGGCTTCTTCATCTCCGCGATCATCTCCGCGATCGCGGTCGCCGTGGTGACCTTCTGGTACCTGCCGGACTCCTTCTCCAAGCTGCACGGCGCGGACGCGGCGATCACCGGCGACTCGCACCTGGCCAACGTCGACCCGCGGTGGGAGGCGCTCGGGGCCGTGCTTGTCGGCATCGTGCTCGCGAGCGCGATCCAGCTGCTCACCGGCTACTTCACCGAGACCAACCGCCGTCCGGTCAAGGACGTCACCGAGTCGGCCCGTACGGGCCCGGCCACGGTCATCCTGTCCGGCGTCTCGCTCGGTCTGGAGTCCGCGGTCTACACCGCGCTGGTCATCGCCGCCGCCGTGTACGGCGCGTTCCTGCTCGGCTTCAGCAACACGACCGTCGCGCTGTTCGCGGTCGCGCTCGCCGGTACGGGCCTGCTGACCACGGTCGGTGTGATCGTGTCGATGGACACCTTCGGCCCGGTCTCGGACAACGCGCAGGGCATCGCCGAGATGTCCGGTGACATCGAGGGCGAGGCCGCGAGCGTTCTGGAGAGGCTGGACGCGGTCGGCAACACGACCAAGGCGATCACCAAGGGCATCGCGATCGCGACGGCCGTCCTGGCGGCGACCGCGTTGTTCGGGTCGTTCCGTACGACGGTCGTCGGCGAGCTGACCGGTGCGAACGACAGCGTCAAGAAGGCCCTGGGACCGGCGTTCCAGACCTTCAACCTCGGCGTCGACAACCCGAACGTCCTGGTCGGGTTGATCATCGGTGCCGCGGTGGTGTTCCTGTTCTCCGGTCTGGCGATCATGGCGGTCGGCCGCGCGGCCGGACGGGTCGTCATGGAGGTGCGCAAGCAGTTCCGCGAGCACCCCGGGATCATGGACTACACCGAGAAGCCCGACTACGGCGCGGTGGTGGCCATCTGCACGGCGGACGCCCAGCGAGAGCTGGCCACGCCGGGGTTGTTGGCGATCATGACGCCGATCGCGGTCGGCTTCGCGCTCGGATACGCGCCGTTGGGCGCGTTCCTGGCCGGTGCGATCGCGGCGGGCGCGCTGATGGCGGTCTTCCTGTCCAACTCCGGTGGCGCGTGGGACAACGCCAAGAAGCTCGTCGAAGAGGGTCACCTCGGCGGCAAGGGCTCTGAGGCGCACGCCGCGACGGTGATCGGCGACACGGTCGGTGACCCGTTCAAGGACACCGCGGGCCCGGCGATCAACCCGCTGATCAAGGTCATGAACCTTGTGTCGCTGCTGATCGCCCAGGCGGTCGTGACGTACGCCGCCAACGGCACGCTGCGGATCATCGTCACGGTGATCTCGGTCGGCGTGATCGTCGGTGCGATCGTCATCTCCAAGCGCCGCAGGTCCGCGATCGACGGCGAGAGCGACCCGGCCGTGGAGAGCGACAAGACCCCGACCGCCACGTCGGGTGACTCCAACGAGACGGATGAGGAGACGGCTTCGGCCAACGCCTCCTGATCGTTCGTTCGTGAAAGGGCCGGGTGTGTGACACCCGGCCCTTTTGCCGTGTGCGCCCAGCATGGGCGATTGCTTGGGGGTGAAAGTCCCCTGGAGGAAGAGGTGATGCTAACTCCGAGCCGGAGGCAACTGCGTCGTCGTGAGGCGGGGTGGGAAGGAAGCCCGAGGCGAAACCCTGCACCGAGGGACACGAACCGCGTATGAGGCTGGGCGTCCTGGGTGAGCCTGCACGCGAAGGTGAAGCCCGTCATCGCCGGCAGGGACGTCAGGTAGACGCGGCGGGCGTAGGGGGAAAGTGATCGTTCTTACCTGGGGAGGTCTGTCCGGGTGTCGGTTGTGCTGAGTGTCCGGCGCGCCGACGGATTTGGCTGAGAGGTCGGGTCTGACTGGGCAGAAGTCAGCCGAGGTCGTAGTACCGGTGAGGGGAACGGACAACCAGCCGGGAAGGGCCGAACGTCAAGTGGATCGGAAGAATCGGTGTTGCTCGTGCCGGTCGCAGTGATCGCAGCCATCCCGCATGTGCGGGCCCATGGTGGAAGGGGCCGGTGAATCCCGGTGAGTACCACGGTGGAGCGTAGCGGCAGGTCGGCGCATATCGAGGAGGCCGTGATCCCCGGCATGGAGGTTCCGTTGTGGGAGCAGATGCTCTCGCCGGGCAACCTGTCTGGGGCGTTGAGGCGTGTGGAGGCCAACCGGGGCGCGCCCGGTGCCGACCAGATGACCACGGCGGAACTCCGTCCGTGGCTCCGGGAGCACTGGAGCGAGGTTCGGGAGGCATTGGACGCGGGTGGTTATCGGCCGCTGCCGGTCCGCCGGGTGGTGATCCCTAAGCCCGGGGGCGGACAGCGTTTGCTGGGAGTGCCCTCATGTCTGGATCGGCTGATCCAGCAGGCGATAGCGCAGGTACTCACGCCGATCTTCGACCCGGAGTTTTCGGGTTCGTCGTTCGGGTTCCGTCCCGGCCGGTCTGCCCATCAGGCGGTCAAGGTCGCTCGGCGGTGCATCGAGGACGGCCTGAAGTGGGTCGTCGACGTCGATCTGGAGCGGTTCTTTGATCTCGTTCAGTTCGACGTGTTGATGGCGCGGGTGGCGCGCAAGGTCACCGACCGCAAGGTCCTCAAGCTCATCCGGGCGTATCTGGAAGCCGGGGTGATGGTCGATGGGATTGTCTCGGCGACGGTGGAGGGGACCCCTCAGGGGTCCCCGCTGTCGCCGATCTTGTCGAACATCATGCTGGACGATCTGGACCGGGAGCTGTGGGCTCGTGGTCATCGGTTCGTGCGCTACGCGGACGACGTCCGCGTCTTCGTGCGTAGTAAGCGAGCTGCTCACAGGGTCCTGGACTCCGTCACCGACGTGGTCGAGCGGCGGTTGAAGCTCAAGGTGAACCAGGAGAAGTCCTCGGTCCGGCATGCTCGTGAGGCGACGCTGCTGGGGTTCGGGTTCTACTTCTCCCGCTCCGGCGTGAAGATCCGGGTCGACCCCAAGGCGCTCAAACGCCTGAAGGACCGGCTGCGGGAGCTGACCAGCCGGAGATGGAGCGTGTCGATGCCCTGCAGGATCGACAAGCTCAACAAGTACACCACCGGGTGGATGGCCTACTTCGCCCTCGCGGACCTGTCCCACCGGCTCCGCGAGCTGGACAAGTGGCTACATCGCCGGATGCGGCAGATCCGCTGGAAGGAATGGAAACGCTACTCGGCAAGACGCCGTAACCTCCGTCAGCTCGGCATCCCCGACCGCAGTGCGCGGGAGTGGGCGGCCAGCAGCAAGGGGTACTGGCGGATCGCCGGGTCGGCCGTCCTCCAGCGGGCACTACCAGGCGACCATTGGGACGACCTCGGCCTGCGAACACTCAGCTACACCTGGCACAGACTCAAACAGACGGCTTGACGAACCGCCGGATGCGGGCCCGCATGTCCGGTGGTGTGAGAGGCGGGTCGGGCGACCCGACCCGCCTACTCGATTCTCGGGCATCGGTGCGCCTCTTGCCCCGAGGCAGCTCGCCGTGATCGGGTCCGCGGGTCCTGTTTGGAGGTGGCAAGGACCAGCCAAGCAGGGCTGTTGCCCCCGGCAGGTTCCCTGCTGCCGTATCGCGGCACGGCCCGCGTGGTCGTCGTGACGGGGACGCGGGTGCGAGGGCACGTCCCGCTTCGGGGCACTGGGACCGGCTGAGGGGCATAGGAGCGCATCGTCCGTGGCGGGTGGTGGACTTGGCGTGCCGGGCGCAGGGCAGACTGGGGGGATGCAGAATTCCCAGCCGTCCGGGGCCAAGGGCTTCGCGCTCCTCGTGGGAGTCATGGTCGCGATCGTTCTCGCGATCATGGTGGTCGCCGTTGTTCTCTCCCCGCACTGATGCCCACGTTGATCGTGCTTCGGCACTCCAAGGCGGCGTCACCCCTCGGCATCGCCGACATCGACCGTCCGCTCGCCCCGCGCGGGCGCAAGGACGCCGGGCTGGTCGGAGAAGAGCTGCGTGCCGCGAACCGGGTTCCCGATCGCGTCATCTGTTCGACCTCCCTGCGCACCCGGCAGACCCTGGACGGGCTCGCACTGGACGCTCCGGTCGACTTCGAGTCCCGGGTGTACGACAACGACGCCGAGGAGATCCTCGACCTGCTGCGCGGGCAGGACGATGACGCGGACACGCTCCTGCTCGTCGGGCACAACCCCTCGATGCAACAGCTCGTCCTCGGCCTGACCGGCGCGGGCGCCGATCATTTCCCGACCTCGGCGACGGCCGTGATCGAGTTCGACGGCGGCTGGGACGATCTGTGGACGGGCGTCGGCCGGCTGGTCTCGCTGTGGACTCCGCGTGGGTGACGCGTCCCGCTGACGACGCGGGCGGGCGTTGACGCAATGACTCTGAGCGTTCACCCAGCCGTGGCCGGATCCGGCCACGGCTGTCTCTCTTCTTCGTCAGCGTGACTCGCACCACTGACAATCTGCCGCTGAGGCTGTTAAGCCTGTGATCTCGACGCACGGCTGGGGAGCGGGGCGGTGAACACTGCGCCTCGTCCGCCACGAGGTCACGACGGACGGAGAGACCTTGAAGAGATTGGCCATGATCCCCCTCCTCGTGCTCCCGGTCGTCGCGGCGGCGCCGGCCGCGGCCCAGGCTGCGGTGGTGCCCGTCGCCCCCCTGATGTCCGCCCCCGGAGGTGCGGCCGACGGCCAGTACGTCGTCACCGTCCGGTCCGGCGGCTCCCACCGCGAGCAGGCGATCGGATCGGTGCCCGGCGGCACGGTCACCCACGTCTTCACGAAGGTCGTCAACGGCTTCTCCGCGCGGCTCAACGCCGCTCAGCTCGCCCGCCTCCGGCACGACCCGAACGTCGTCAGCGTCGCGCAGGCCGCCACGATGCACACCATGACGACGCAGACCGGCGCCGACTGGGGCCTGGACCGGCTCGACGCGGCCTCCGGCCTGGACCAGAAGTACACCTACACCCACACCGGCCAGGGGGTCACCGCGTACGTCATCGACACCGGCGTGGACGCGTCCGACTCCGACTTCGGTGGCCGTGCCTCCGTGGCCTTCGACGCGACCGGAGGTGACGGCAAGGACTGCAACGGCCACGGCACGCACGTCGCGGGCACCATCGGCGGCACGAAGTACGGCGTCGCCAAGGGCGTCACGCTCAAGGCCGTTCGGGTCCTCGACTGCCAGGGATCGGGCACGGACGCGGACGTCGTCGCCGGCATGGACTGGGTGGCCCAGCACGCACAAAAGCCCGCGGTGGCGAACATGTCGCTCGGCGGAGGCAAGTCCGCCACGATCAACGCCGCCGCGCAGAAGCTGTCCGGTGCCGGGGTCTTCCTCGCCGTCGCCGCCGGAAATGACGGCGGCGACGCCTGTGACGGCTCGCCGGCCGGTGCCGACGGTGTGCTGGCCGTCGCGGCCTCCGACCGTACGGACGCCTCCGCCGACTTCACGAGCCACGGCGCGTGCGTGAAGGTCTACGCGCCCGGCGTCGGGATCACCTCCGACTGGCTGAGCGGCGGCACGAACACGATCAGCGGCACGTCCATGGCGACCCCGCACGTCGTCGGCGTCGCGGCGCTGTACAAGGAGGCCGACGGCGACGGCTCCCAGGCGACCGTCACCGACTGGATCACCTCTCACGCGGTCAAGAACGCCATCACCGGTGTGCCCGCCGGCACTCCGAACCTGCTGCTCAACGTGGGCGGTCTCTAGGCTCCATCGATTCACCGATGCCGGGGCCGCGCGCGGCCCCGGCATCGTGCTGTAGTAGGACGGGACATTACGGACGTACGGAGGTGGTCATGCGGGCGTCGTTCGCGTGGCTGCGTGAGACGTACGGCGAGTCCGAGGGCGAAGTCGCGCCGGTGTACGGGGCCGTCGTGGCCGTCGGCGTCACCGCGCCTCTGCTCGTCGGCCTGCTGACCGGTCATGCCGCGGAAAGCATGCTGGCCGCTCTCGGTGCGTTCTACGTCGCCCTCGCCGCCCCCGCCGGACCGTACGGCGCCCGTGCCCGCGCCCTGGTCGTCGCGGTGTCCGTCGTCACCGTCTTCACCTGGCTCGGCGGCGTGCTGAGCGGCCACCCGTGGCTCGCGGTCGCCATCGTGCCCATCGTCGCGGCGCTCGCCTCGATGCTGCCGTGGATGGGCGCGACCGCGACGCTGTGCACCGTCCTTGCGGCGGTCCGGCCCACGAGCAGCCCGGTGATCTTCAACGGCTTCCTGGAGATGGCCGGCGGTCTCTTCGTGTCCGCGCTACTGCTCGCGCCCTGGATCACGCATCGGCTGCGCCCGCTGCGGATGTCGCTGGCCGAGGCCGCGAACTCCGTGGCCGCCGCGCTCGACGTACTGGCAGACCCGGGGCCCGGTGACGAGGAGTGGGGCCGCCGCCGGCGGCAGGCCTACGACGCGATCCGGCAGGCGCGCGTCACGTACGGGCTCTACCGCACCGGCGGCCGCGATGACCAGCAGCGCCCGCGGCGTCTGATCGAGGCGCTCCGGCGTACGACGGATGAGGCGGTCGCGGTGCGTGCGACGCTCGGCGCGCTCCGCCCGGAGTCGGTCCCCGAGCCCTGGGAGCGCGAGTTCCGGGTCGCGATCTCCTCGGTCGCCGCGCGGTTGCGCCTGCTCGCCGGGGCCATGGAGATCCGAGGCGACCGGCCGCTCGGCGGCACCGGTACCGTCGCGCTGGACCGGTTCGACCGGGTGACCGAAGAAGTGCGCCAGACCTGGCTCTCCGAGCACGACGACCTGGTCGCCACCGCGCTCCTCCTGCGGGTCCGGCAGGGGGTCGCGCGCATGGCCGGCACGGTCGACCGGGCACGGCAGATCGTCGAACGGGGCCTGGCGTTCGGCGTCGACGTGCCTCACCTCCCCGAGCGCCCGGTGGGCGGGTGGGGGCGCCTGAAAGATGCCGTCCTCACCCGATCGCCCGGGTTCCGCCACGCCGTACGCGTCGGCGTGGCGGTCGCGCCGGCCATGGCGATCGGCACCGGCCTGAGGCTGACGTACGGCCACTGGCTGACCATCACCGTCCTGCTCAGCCTGCGCGACTCCTACGGCGACACCGTCAAGCGGGTCGTCAAGCGGGTGGGCGGCACCGCCGTCGGCGCGATCGTGGCGGCCGTCGCCCTGGCCGTGGCGCCCGGTGAGGCGACCCTCGTCGCCCTGATCTTCATCGGCGCGATCTTCGGGTTCACGTTCCGGTCGGCGAACCACGCCTACTGGATGACGTTCGGCACCCCCATGCTCATGCTGCTGGTCGACTTCTCCAATGCGCTGTACTGGTCGGCGGCGGCGTGGCGGATTGGCCTCACCCTCGCCGGTGGCGTGTTCGCCCTGGTCGTGGCGCGTGTGCTGTGGCCGACCGGGACGTTCCGTATGGTCCCCGGGCAGCTGGCCGAGCTGATGCGGTCGCACGCCCGGCTGGTACGCGCGGTCGCGGTGCGCCTCGACGGCGACACCGAGGCGACGGTACGCCGGCGGATCGAGGACGCGATGTCGGCCGAGGCCGAGCTGGAGGAGTCGGCCAAACGGCTCGGCCGCGAACCCTCACCGCCGGCCGACCTGACCGGCCGGATGCGGGACGCCGTCGCGGCCGCGCGGAGCGTACGCGATGACCTGAAGACGCTCGGCAGCCTCTCGGAGGAGGACCTGGACCCCGGTCCGGTCAACACGATCCTCGACCGGGTCGCCGACCACCTCGAAGCCAGGGCAGACGCACTGGCGTCCCAGGCGGAACCCGCCGGCGAACTGGCTCTGGACACGCTGCTCGAGGACTTCGACGATCATCTGTCCGGGCTCAACCGCCGGCGGCGCGGCGAACTCTCCGACGGTGTCGGCACCGATGCCGTCACCACGCTCCGCCGCCTGCTCGTCCAGGCGGCGAACGCCCGGCACGCCGTCCGCTCACTCGTCACCGATGCCGAACGCCTCGCCGCCGTCGACCACACCGGATCCCCATCCAGGGCCTGACCCCGCGTCGTGCTGTAGTGGACGGGACGCCACCTGTCGACGGGGGGAGCACAGGTGCGGTCATGGTTGCGAGAGATGTACGCGGCGTCCGAGGGGCGCGCCGCCCCGCTGTACGGCCTGGTGACCGCCGTCGGCGTGACCACGCCGCTGGTGATCGGCGTGCTGACCGGGCACGCGGCCGAGAGCGTGCTGGTCGGCCTCGGGGTCTTCTACGTCGCCTCCGCCGGCCCCACCGGCCCGTACGGCGCCCGCGCCCGCTCCATGCTGACCGCGGTGGCCGTCATCACGGTCTTCACCTGGTTCGGCGGGCTCTTCAGCGGTGACCCGTGGCTCGCGACGGCGATCATTCCGGTCGTCGCGGCCATCGGCGCGGCGATCCCGTGGATGGGCCCGACCGCGGCCCTGTCGACCTTGATCGCCGCGGTCCGGCCGCCGACCAGCCCGGTGGTGTTCAACGGCGTCCTGGAGATGTTCGGCGGACTGTGGATCACCGCGCTCATGCTGGCGCCGTGGATCACCCACCGGCTGCGCCCGCTGCGTACGTCGGTGGCCGAGGCGGCTCGCGCGGTGGCGGACGCCCTCGACGTGCTCCCCGATGCGGACTTCGGCGAGTGGGATCGCCGCCGCAGGCGTGCGTACGACGCGCTCCGGCAGGCGCGGGCGACGTACGTGCTCTACCGCGGTGGTGGACGGGAGGAGCAGCAGCGGCCGCAGCGGCTGGTCGAGGCGCTCGACCGGACCATGGACGAGGCAGTCGCACTGCGTTCCCTGCTCACGGCGCTGCGGCGGGAGCTGCCGCCGCAGCAGTGGGAACAAGAGTGCCGGGCGGTCGTGACCGCGCTCGCCGACCGGCTGCGCGGACTCGCCGACGCGATAGAGGGGGGCGGAGGGACCTCCCCGGGTCACGGCCCGGTCGCGCTCGATCGTTTCGTCCGCGTCAGCGACGACGTACGCCGGGAGTGGCTCGAGGGGCGGAGCGACGTCGTCGGCACCGCGCTGATGCTGCAGGTCCGACGGCTCATCGGGAGGATCAACGCGACCATCGACGGGGCCGCCCAGATCGTGTCCCGCGGACTGAAGGTGGGCTTCGACACACCCCTGCCCGAACGCCCGGCCGGTGGCTGGGCGCGGATGAAGGAGGCGGTCGGGACCCGCTCGCCCGGATTCCGGCACGCCGCGCGGGTCGGGACCGCCATCGCCGTGGCGATGGCGCTGGCCAACGGCCTCCGCCTGCCGCACGGCCACTGGCTGCCGATCACGGTGATGTTCTCGCTGCGCGACTCCTACGGCGACACCGTGAATCGTGTCGTCAAACGGATCGGGGGCGCCACCGTGGGAGCGACCGCCGCGGCCCTCGCTCTCGCCATCGCGCCCGGCAAGACGACACTGATCATCCTTGTCTTCGTCGGCGCGGCGCTCGGGTTCACGCTCGCGTCCGTGAACCACGCCTACTGGATGACCTTCGGCACCCCCCTGACGATGCTTCTCATCGACTTCACCGAGCCGCTGGGCTGGAAGGCGGCCGCCTGGCGTATCGCGCTCACCGCCGCCGGAGGGGCGATCGCCCTGGCGGCGGCGCGGATCCTCTGGCCCGCCGGCACGCTCAATCTGCTCCCCGCACAGCTCGCCCGTCTGCTCCACACCCACGCGGAGATGGCCCGAGCCGTCGCGGCGCTGTTCGACGGCGATGCGGACGCGCCGGTGCATCGACGGCTGCGGGAGGCATCGGCGGCCGCCGTCGACGTGGAGGAGTCGCTCACGCGGCTCACGCAGGAACCCGCCCCGCCGGAGGAACTCGTGCGGCGGCTCCGTGAGGCGATCACGATCGCGCGGCGCCTGCGCGACTACCTCGGCACCCTGGCGGCGCTGGCGGGCGAGAAGCCCGTGGACGCCGGTCCCATCCCGGCCATCCTCGAACGGGTGGCCGATCACCTGGACGCCGCGGCGGATGACCTGCAGGCGGGTGGCCTCGACCTGGACGATCTCCTGCGCGAGCTCGACGATCACCTGGCGGAGCTGAGCCGGCAGCGCCGCGCCGAACTCGTCGCCGGCGTCGGCGACGACGCGGTGACGCCGCTTCGCGAGGCGCTCGTCGAGGTGGCGGGTGCCCGGCACGCGCTGCGCGCCTTGGCCGAAGACGCGGATCGGCTGACCGAAGAGGGCCGGGCCCTCACGGCCTGACTCAGGGAGTGCGCTCGGCGTCTTCGGCGTCGGCCGCGTCGATGTCGTCGCGGGAGATGCCGAGCAGGAACGCGATGGCGTCCATGTACGGAACGTTGACCGCGGTGTCGGCGGCCTCACGGACGATCGGTTTGGCGTTGTAGGCGATGCCCAGCCCGGCCACCGCGAGCATGTCCAGGTCGTTCGCGCCGTCGCCGATGGCCACCGTCTGGCTGAGGGGGACGCCGGCCGCGGCGGCGAAGCGTTCGAGCGCGGCGGCCTTGCCCGGCCGGTCGATGATCGGCCCCAACAGCCGCCCGGTCAGCTTGCCGTCCTCGATCTCCAGGACGTTGGCGGCGGCGTAGTCGATGCCGAGGTCGGCGGCGAGCGCGTCGGTGATCTGTGTGAAGCCGCCGCTGACGATCGCGAACTTGTAGTCGAGCCGTTTGAGCGTCCGGACCAGGGTGCGCACTCCCGGGGAGAACTCCACCTTGGCGCGCACCTCGGAAAGGACGCTCTCGTCCAGCCCTTTGAGCATCGCGACGCGTTCGCGGAGCGAGCGTTCGAAGTCGAGCTCGCCGCGCATCGCCGCCTCGGTGATCGCGGCGACCTGGTCGGCGCGGCCGGCGTGCTCGGCGAGCAGCTCGATGACCTCGCTCGTGATGAGAGTCGAGTCGACGTCCATGACGATGAGCCGCTTGGTGCGCCGGGCCAGGCCACCGCGCTGCACCGCGACGTCGACCTGCAGCTCGGCGGCCTCGGCGGCCAGGGCCGTGCGCAGCCCGTCGGGGTCGGCGCCGGAGACGTGCATCTCGATGCAGGTCACCGGGTTGTCGGCGAGCCGCTCGATGCGGTCGATGTTCGCGCCGTGGGCGGCGACCCGGCCGGCGATGCCCGCGATGGCGGCGGGCCGCAGCGCACTGCCGAGGATGGTGACGTGCAACCGCCCGTGCCGCCGCCGGGCCTCACGGCCGGACCCGGGGCCAGAGCCGGTGGCCAGCTCGAGCTCCATGCCGAGATCGGCGGCGACCTTTTCGGTGGCGGCCAGCACCTGGCCGACGTCGGTGTCGGAGCCGTAGGACACCAGAACGCCCAGGACCAGCCGCCCGCGGATGACGACCTGCTCGACGTCGGCCACGGTCACCGGGAAGCGGGCGAGGGTGGTGAACAGGCGCGACGTCACCCCGGGGCGGTCGCGGCCCGTCAGCGTGATCAACAGCGTGCGCTTCTTGGCATTCATGCTGCTCACCACGCTACTTGGCGATGACCGTGCCCCGCTCCGGCGTCCATCATCCGGACATCAGGCGTTCAGGCAACGGGTGCTCAATCGGACCAGGTGACGGCGTCGACGTCGGGATGGGCCGACGCCCAGAACGTGCGGTCACCGGTGAGGACCTTCCCGTCGCGTTCCCTGGCCGCGTGCGCCGTGTGCGCCGCTCCCAACGTCGCCTCGGCCTTCGCGTCGAGATGGGCGGTCGCCACGGATCGGACGTTGACAGCTCCGAGGCCATCGTCGACGGCGACGCCGAACTCATGCCGAAGTATGCGTCAGCGCAGCAGGAGGTTCACGTCGCCGAACTCATGCCACCGGTACTCCCGCGCCAGCGCCTCCTCATAGACACGCTCCAGCAGCTCGTCGCCGGCCACCGCGGTCAGCATCCGAAGATGGGACGATCGCGGCTCGTGCAGGCCGGTGAGCAGGCCGTCCACCGCCCGCACGCCCCGCTCCGGCGTGACGACGTGTGACGTCCAGCCGTGGGACGGCCGGACGAACCCGTCATCGGCCACCGCGGTCTCGAGCGCGCGTACGACGGTCGTGCCCACCGCGATCACCCGGCCGCCTTCCCAGCGCACATGGTTGACCAGCCGGGCCGTCGGAGCGGGCACGTCGTAGCGCTCGGGGTAGGGCGGTTCGTCCTTCTCCGGCGATGCCACGCCCGTGTGCAGGGTGATGGGGGCGACCTGGACGCCGCGCGTCACCAGCCGCGTCACCAGCTCGGGCGTGAACGGACGGCCCGCGCTGGGCATCTCCGCGCTGCCTCCCGCCAGGTCGTCTTCCGAGCGCCCGAAGACCGTCTGGTACGCCGAGAGGGGCCAGTCGCGTCCGACGTAGCCGTACCGGATCGGCACGCCGTGGCGCCGCAGGTACGGCACGACGTCGGTGTCGAGGCGGGCCCGCCACAGCCGGGGCGTCTGCCGTCCCAGCAGCGTGAGCGTCGCGCCGCCGGGCAGCGGGAACCACTCACCGCACCGGCCGCCGGCATAGGGCACCGTCGCGGCACCTTCACGCAGCCGCAGCTCGACCAGCCAGGCTCCCGGTGTCTCCTCCGGTAGCGGGCCCGAGAAGTGCAGCGAGAGCCGGGCCAGCCGTACGGCGGCGGGGAGCGTCGGTGAGGTGTTGACGACGAGCAGGTCGCCGGGGCGCATCAGCTCGGGCAGCGAGGTGAACGGGCGATGGGTCACCCCGTCACGGGTGGCGGCGAGCAGCCGTATGCGGTCGCGCCGAGCCGGCGGCTCGTGGGCCTCCAGGGCGGGGGGAAGGGTGAAGTCACGCATGGGGATCCTCGACTCGGTGAGCGGCGAGCGCCGCGACGATGGCGATGACGGCGGTGCAGGCGGCGCCCGCGTTCAGGCCCGCGGCGTTGACGAGCGCGCCGGCGATACCGACGGCGAGCGACGAGCCGAGGGTGTCGCTGATCTGCATCGCGGATGAGCTGGTGCCCTGTGCCGACGGGCCGGACAGGCTGAGCACCTGCACGCTGAGCGCGGGGAAGGCCAGTCCGATGCCCGCCCCCGCGACGATCCAGGCGGGGAGGGTCAGCCACCCGGACAGGTGAACGGAGAAGAAGAGCGCGACCGCCGCGACGCCGATGGCGTGCAGGGCTGCCCCCGCCACGGCGAACCGTACGCGCGACGCACCGGAGAATCGGCCCTGCCACCAGGAGCCGGCCGACCAGCCGAGCGCGCCCGCGGTGAGCACGATTCCGGCCGTGGCCGGGCTGAAGCCGTACCTGGTGGTCAGCGCCAGCGGGATGAACGCCTCCGTGCCCGACATCGCGCCGAGCAGCAGGCCACGCATGGCGACGGCCGTCGGCAGGCCACGGCGCAGCAGGAGAAGGCCGCGCGGCATCAGCGTGCGCACGCCGTACGCGAGACCCGCCAGGCCCGCGACCGCGATGACGGAGTGGTGGTCGATGCCCCACAGCAGTGTCGCGGCACCGGCCGACAGGGCGACGGCGGCGAGCATGCGCCCGCGCGGCATGGCTCCGCGCGTCCGCAGCCCACTGACGGTGGGGACCAGCGCGAGGGCGGCCGGGACCACCAGCGGCACGATCCCGAGGAACACCCAGCGCCAGCCGAGATGCTGCGCGACCAGACCGCCGATCGAGGGTCCGACGAGCGAGGGCACCACCCACGCCCCCGCCATCGCCGCGAAGATCTTCGGCCGGTACTCCTCCGGATAGACGCGCGCGACGATGACGTACAGCGGCACCGAGGCCAGGCCCGAGCCGAATCCCTGAACGGCCCGGCCGCCGACGAACCACACCATCGTCGGGGCGGTGCCCGCGATGAGCAGTCCGGCCACGAAGACGGCGAGCCCGGTGAACAGCGGCTGGGCGGGCCCCCGTGCGTCCGCCCAGCCGCCGGAGACCACGTTCGCCACCAGGCCGGCGATGAAGACCGCGCTGAACGCCCAGGCGTACAGAGGCAGTCCGTGCAGGTCGCGCGCTGCCACCGGCATCGCCGTCCCGACCGCCATCGACTCGAACGCGAGCAGCACGACCACGAACGTGATGCCGACCGTGGCCATGCGGTAGGGCCCGGCCAGCGGCCGGACGGCCTGGATGTCCGGCGCCGTCATCTCGCCGGGCCGGACGCGGTGTAGCGCCCGCTGGAGGCCCGATCGGCGATCAGTCGCAGCAGCGCCGGAACGGCGACGTCTTCGGGCCGGGGCGCCGCCTCGGCGTCCTCTCCCGCCGCGGCCAGCATCGCGGTCCGCATCTCGCCCGGGTCCACCCACCACACAGAGACGTCCGGCTCCTCGGCGGCGAGTACGTGGGAGAGCTGCTCCAGCGCGGCCTTCGTCGCGCCGTACCCGCCCCACCCCTCGTACGGCTCCGTCGCGGCGTCAGAGGTGATGTTGATGATCGCGCCCCGGCGTTCGCGCAGGACCGGCAGGAGCCCCTGGATGAGGCCCAGCGGGCCCAGGGTGTTCACCGCGAAGGCATGCGCGAGCTCCTCCAGCGGATAGCCGGCGAGAGGCCGCAGCGGCGTGGCCCCGAGCGTGCTGGCGTTGTTGACGAGGAGGTCCAGGCCGTCGGCGGCCGCCACCAGCTCGGCGCGGTGCGCCGGGTCGGAGACGTCGCCGGGGATGAGCGTGCCGTGGAACGCCCCGGTGGCGGCTCGCAGCGCGGACGCGTCGCGTGCGTCCAGGAGGAGGTCCCAGCCTTCGCGGGCGAGCGCGCCGGCCAGTGCGAGACCGAGTCCGCGCGACGCCCCGGTGATCAGTGCCTTCATGCTCACGAAGGTAGGAGTACGGGCGGTGCGCCGGCATCGGGCGAGGGACCGGTCGCTTCTCGGCAGTGAGCCCTAGGACGAAACGACGACGCCTACGGCGGCCACGGGCCGCGGGCGCGGGGGTACCGTCGAGCCGTGGAAGCCGATCGGGACGCCGCACTGCACGCGGTCAGCGCGGCGGTGCTCGCCGTCACACGGCACCTGTCCGTGCACGAGGTGTTCCAGGTGATCGTGCGGGCCGCCGCGCAGCTCCTCGACGCACGGTACGCAGCGCTCGGCGTGCCCGATGACGCCGGTTCGTTCGCCGAGTTCGTGGTGGAGGGTGTCAGCGACGAGCAGTGGGACGCGATCGGGCCGCTGCCGCGACAGCACGGTCTACTGGCGGTGATGCTCAAGGAGGACAAGGTGCAGCGCCTGCCGGACGTCCGCCGTGCCCCGGCGTTCGAGGGCTGGCCGTCGGCGCATCCGGTGCTGCGTGACTTCCTCGGCGTGCCGATCCGCGACGGCGAGGACACCCTCGGCATCATCTTCCTGGCCAACAAGCGGAGCGCGCAGCGGGGCGAGGGCTTCACCGCCGACGACGAAGAACGTCTCATCCTGTTCGCCGCGCACGCCGCCATCGCGCTGACCAACGCCCGCCTGTACGAGCGCAACCGCGAGCTGACGGTGATCGAGGAGCGGTCCCGGCTGGCCCGCGACCTGCACGACGCCGTCGCCCAGAAGTTGTTCTCGCTCCGGCTGACCGCCGCCGCGGCGCTCGCCGCCACGGACCCGGCGCCCGAGCTGGAGCGCGTACAGACGCTCGCCAAGGAGGCTCTCGCCGAGCTGCGTGAGGTCATCTTCGAACTCCGGCCGGCCGAGCTGGCCGGTGACGGGCTGGCCGAGTCGCTGCGCAAGCACGTTCAGGTGCTGGACCGCGTGTGGGGTGCCGGCCGAGGGCGCCGGACGGCCGTGCGGTTCGAGGGAGAGGAGCTCGCGTTGCCGCCGGAGACCGAGTCCGTGGCCTTCCGCATCGCCCAGGAGGCGCTCTACAACGCGCTTCGGCACGGCGACC
This sequence comes from Actinoallomurus sp., assembly GCA_025964685.1. Classification (GTDB taxonomy): domain Bacteria; phylum Actinomycetota; class Actinomycetes; order Streptosporangiales; family Streptosporangiaceae; genus Actinoallomurus. Next base: position 23,147 of record JAOPYG010000117.1, read on the forward strand.
CGCGGGAGGTGACCGCGAGCCTGCGGCCCGGTGTCCTCGAGATCCGCGACGACGGCGGCGGCTTCGACGCCGCCACCGGCGCACGCGATGGGCTGGGGCTGGCGTCGATGCGCGAGCGGGCCGCCTCGGTCGGCGGCACGCTGACCATCGAGTCCTCCGGATCCGGCACCGTCGTACGCCTGGAGATACCGTCATGATCCGCGTGCTGATCGCCGATGACCACCCGGTCGTACGCCAGGGGCTGCGGACCTTCCTCGGCGTGCAGGAGGACATCGAGGTCGTCGGGGAGGCGTCCAACGGCGCCGAGGTGGTCAGCCGGGCCGAGGCCCTCACGCCTGACGTCATCCTGCTCGACCTGAAGATGCCGGACGTGGACGGGCTGACGGCGCTACGCGAGTTGCGCGACCGCGGCGTCTCCTCCCGCGTGCTGGTGCTCACGAGCGCGGGCGAGCCGACGCGGGTGCTGCCGGTCGTCCGCGCGGGCGCGTCCGGCTTTCTCTACAAGGACGTCGATCCGCATGCGCTCGTCCAGGCGATCCGCGCCGTACACGACGGGCACGTGCTGTTCGCTCCGGACGCCGCCGACGCGATGCTCGCCCCCGAGCAGGGTGACAAGGGGACGGCCACGCTCACCGAGCGCGAGCGCGAAGTGCTGGCGGAGATCGCCGGAGGCCGCTCCAACCGCGAGATCGCGCGGGCGCTCGTGGTGTCGGAGAAGACCGTCAAGACGCACGTCTCGAACATCTTGATGAAGCTCGGCCTGCAAGATCGGACCCAGGCCGCGCTGTACGCCGTGCGCCACGGACTCGTGGAGCGGTGACTCCAGAAGAAATCCTCCTGTGATCCATGAGGCGTAAGTCGCGCGGGTCGAATATGTTGATGAAGCTCAGCAGTCGGCTGAGTGAACCGCACCGCCGAGGACGACATCGGAAATCATATGAGAGTTGCCATTCGCTACGCCGCGGGATCGGATGTCGGCCGTGCCCGCGAGAACAACGAGGACTCGGCGTATGCGGGCCCGTGGCTGCTCGCGGTCGCCGACGGTATGGGCGGTCACGTCGGGGGTGAGATCGCCAGCTCCCTGGCCATCCAGGCCCTGTCGGCCATCGACCATGAGGTCCCCCAGGCCAAGCTCGTCGAGGTCGTCGAACACGCCGTGCTCGCGGCCAACCAGGCGATCGCCCAGAAGGTCGAG
>JAOPYG010000142.1 GCA_025964685.1 Actinoallomurus sp.
CGCCAGCGATGCCTGGTGGTGCTGCTGACCGACCTCAACGCCACCGCCATGGAAGAGGGACTGCTGCCGCTCCTGCCCCAGCTCACCGCCAAGCACCTGGTGATGATCGCGGCCGTGAGCGACCCGCGCGTCTCCGAGATGGCCACCGCCCGCGGTGACGCGGCGGCCGTCTACGACGCCGCGGCCGCCGAACGCGCAAGCGCCGACCGCCGCCGCGTCACCGCCGAACTCCGTAAGTACGGCGTGGAGGTCGTCGACGCCCCTCCAGAGGACCTCGCCCCCGCCCTGGCCGACGCCTACCTGTCCCTCAAAGCCGCCGGCCGCCTGTAGCCACGTAGCCACCTCGGCTCTAGGCCGCCGGCTCCGTTCAAGCCTGAGCACGCATGCGCTGGAGCACTCGACGTGCCCAGCCATCTGAGGTCTCGATCTCCGCGAGCGGCACGACCGGCAGTCGTACCTCCGTCAGGACCGGCACCTTGCGGCGTAGGGAACTGGGTGGCGTTCCGGACGTTGACAGATCCCTGAGCTCCACGAACATCGTCGGCTCCAGAGCCCGCACCAGGCGCACCCGCAACTCACCGTGGAGACACCGATAACGGGCCGGCGGACTCTCCGCGTCACGTGGGTCGACCGTCGTCCCATCCCAGTCGCGCCACTGCTCCACCCACCGCCGAACGTGCATCTCACCCAGCAGGAACATCAATTCGTCGAGAGAGTCCTCGTCGTCGAGGACCGCGATCTCGAACGCATCGACCGGCACCGGCGCACCCTGCAGTGCCGCCGCCATCAGCCCGTCCGCCATGTACGCCGTCTCGGCGAACCAGGACACAAAGGACGTGAGTTCAATCGGCCACGCCTCGATCCGCGCAGAAAGTGAGATCGCGGCCATCTCACTGATCTTCGCGTCGATCTCTCCCCACAGAGGTTGCGTGTCGACGTGCAGTTGCAGCCCCATCGCGGCCAAGACCCTGTCGACGGCCCCAAGGGTGATGTGGCGTTTTGCCCGCTCCACCATGGACAAGGTTGACACGCAGATGCCCGAGGCGGCCGCGAGTTGTTCCAGAGTCAGCCGCCGATCTTCGCGGGCATCGCGGATCAGCGAGCCCACGCGCGACGCGGTATCTCCCGGACCAGCGCGTAAGCGCATCGGGTCGGAGTCGGGATCGGGATCGGGATCGGGATCGACGTGGGGGTCGGGGTCGGGGTCATGACTCATGCAGCGAGGCTCCCCTACCCGTCGTTCGTGGGTCGAGACTCCTCGGCGGGCTGTGGATAACTCAGTGCGGCCCTGTGCATAACTCGATCGGCGGACAGGTACTCGTTCAGGGGGTTTCCCTGAGGAGAAAAATTTTCGCACCCGCGGAAACCGTGAAAACGAGGGGGGGCTCGGGGCGAGGATTTTCGGCGCCGGGGGTGGCTCCCGGCCTGAGCCGGGCTGAAGCCGTCCGAGGAGCCAAGATTTCGGCGCCGGTCCAACGGCCGGAGAGCCCGGACAGCCCAGACCCCGGACCCGGACAGCCCAGACAGCCGGACAGCGAAGGAACCTCCGGATTTCGGCTTTCGGCGGCGGCTCTAGGCCGCGACCGGGGCGGTCTCGGGGACGAGCTCGGCGTCGCCGGTGTCGCCTTCGCGTACGGCGCGGCGGCCCAGGACCACGACGTACGTGAGGAAGGCGGTTTCGGCGAGAACGCCGATGGCGATGCGGAGCCAGGTCGTGTGGACGTGGCCGGTGACGAAGCCTTCGATCATGCCCGAGACTGCGAGCACCCCCACCAGTCCGAGGGCGATGCTCATCGCCGCGCGGCCTTCCTCGGCCAGGGCCTGGCTGCGGCGGCGCGGGCCGGGGTCGATGATGGTCCAGCCGAGGCGCAGGCCGGCGGCGGAGGCGAGGTACACCGCCGTCAGTTCCAGTAGGCCGTGCGGCAGGATAAGGCCGAAGAAGATGGCGCCCTTGCCGTGGGCGAACATCAGGCCAGCCGAGACGCCGAGGTTGAGCTGGTTGCCCCACAGTACGAAGATCGTCGGGATGCCGAGCAGGATGCCGAAGATCAGTGCCTGGGCGGACACCCATGCGTTGTTCACCCACACCTGGAAGGCGAAGGTGCCGGCCGCGTGCTCGGTGTAGTAGTTGGCGAAGTCGTGGTCGACGAGCTGGCGGATCTCCGTCGGTGACAGCAGCGACGTCTGCACCTGCGGGTTGCGCGCCACCCAGATCGCGATGACCAGCGAGACGAGGTTGCAGATGATCGCCGAGCCCAGCCACCACCGGCGCATCCGGTAGGCGGTCGCCGGGAACGACACGGTGAGGAAGCGGGCGACGTCGCGCCACATCGGCGCGTGTGCGCCGGTCACCGCCGCGCGGCCACGGGCCACCAGGGATGACAACCGGCCGACCAGCGCGGGCTCGGGTGAGCTGGAGCGGACGACCGACAGGTGGGTGGCGGCCCGCTGGTACAGCTCGACCAGCTCGTCGATCTCGGCGCCGCTGAGCTTTCGCGTTCCGCGGTTGACGAGTTGCTCCAGGCGCCGCCACTCGGCGTTGTGCGCGGCCACGAAGGCGTCGACGTCCACAGACGGGCACACTACTCTCAAGCGAGGATCTCGACTGGAGGGCGCGTGCCCATCGAATTGGTGACCGGCGAGGCCGTCGCACTGGACATCCGGGTGGCGCGGCTGGCCAGCCGCGCCCTGGCGCTGTTCGTCGACATGCTGCTGCAGATCTTCGTGCTCTACATCTGCTTCTTCATCGTCGGCCTGACCGCTGCCGTGCTCGACTCCGCCGTGACGGTCGGGCTGACGATCGTCTGCATGGTCACGGTGTTCGTCGGCTATCCGACGATCACCGAGACGCTCACGCGCGGCCGTACGCTCGGCAAGCTCGCGGTCGGCCTGCGGGTCGTGGGCGACGACGGCGGGCCCGAGCGCTTCCGGCAGGCGCTCGTACGCTCGCTGGCGGGATTCCTCGAGATCTGGGCGCTGCTCGGCTCGCCCGCGCTCATCACCTCGCTGCTCAACCAGCGGGGAAAGCGGCTCGGCGACCTGTTCGCCGGCACGATCGTCATCCAGGACCGGGTGCCGGTCAACGTCTTCCTCGGTCCGGTCGCGATCATGCCGGTGCAGCTGGCGCCATGGGCGAGGTCGCTGGAGCTGGCCATGCTGCCGGACAACGTGGCGATGGCCGCGCGGCAGTACCTCACCCGCTTCTGGGAGCTCGCTCCCCGCGTCCGCGACGCGATGGGGCAGCGGCTCACCGCGGAGGTCATGCGGCACGTCAGCCCGCCGCCGCCGCCCGGGTTCCGGCCTGAGATCTACCTGTCGGCCGTCCTGGCCGAACGCCGGCGCCGTGAGGAGATCCGGCTCGCCGAGCGCGCCGCCCGGCGCTTCGCGATCAGCCGCCGTGGGCTGCCGCTCGCCGTCGCGCCCGGCGCACCGGCGATCATGGTCGGCGGTCCGCCGCCGCCCCCGCCTCCGCCGTACGGACCCGGCCCGGCGTGGGGGCCCGAGTGGCTCGGCGGTGTGCCGGGAACGCCACCGCGCTTCCTGCCCCCAGCGCAGCGCTGACCTACGACTCAGGGAAGTTGGGCGGATCCACCAGGCCGGTCAGCTCGATGCCGGGAGCGGCCACGACCACGTCCCCGGCCAGGTAGAACTCCGAGATCTCTCCGGTCTCCAGGTCGGTGATCTCATAGCGTTCGACCGGGAGGCCACCCTCGTCGCCTTCGTGCCAGGCGATCTCGGTGAGCGTCCAGCGCTGCGGCACCGTACGTACCGCCAGCGCGGGCTCGGTCAGCATCAGGAGACGGATGTCGGCGCGCTCGCCCTGGGCCAGCCCGAGCGATCGGGCCACGGCGACGCGCAGCCCGGGAGATTCGCCGAGAAAGCCGGTAGCGCGGGCGGATCCTTCGCGGCCCGCGCTCACCCACAGCAGCTCGGCGCCGGCGGCGCCCCCACGCAGCACCTGGTCCCCCGAGGTGACCTGCAGCCGGGCCGGCCGCCAGTGCCCGTCGGCGACGAGCTCGATCGTGCCCCCGTCGGACCGCTCGGCGGTGTACCGCCAGCCGCCGCCGTCCAGCGCACAGGAGAACCGCTCCTCGACCTCGGACTCATGAACGTACGTCCCGCGCGGCATGGCCCCAATCTAGTGACCTGGCGACCGTTCAGGAGCCGCGGCGCCAGGAGGAGAGGTAGGCCTCCTGGTCCGCGGTGAGGGCGTCGATGTCGATGTTCATCGAGGCGAGCTTGAGGCGGGCGACCTCGGTGTCGATCGCCTCCGGCACGTCGTACACGCCCGGAGTGAGGTTCTGGTCGACCAGCCACTCGCAGGTGAGGGCCTGGTCGGCGAACGACATGTCCATCACGGCGGCCGGGTGACCCTCGGCCGCCGCGAGGTTCACCAGGCGGCCTTCGGCGAGCAGGACCAGGCGGCGCCCGTTGGACAGGACGTACTCGTCGGCCTGTGGCCGGACCTCGCGGCGGACCTCCACCGCGATCTCCGCCAGGGCGCGTACGTCGATCTCCACGTCGAAGTGTCCCGAGTTGGCGAGGATCGCGCCGTCCTTCATGCGGGCGAAGTGTTCGGCGCCGATGACATCGGTGTTGCCTGTGACGGTGATGAACACGTCGCCGTCCTCGGCGGCGCTCGCCATCGGCTGGACTCGGAAGCCCTGCAGCACGGCGTCCAGGGCCTTGACCGGGTCGATCTCGGTGACGACGACCCGGCCGCCCATGCCGCGGGCGCGTTCGGCCAGGCCGCGGCCGCAGTAGCCGAAGCCCGCGATGACGATCGTCTTGCCGGCCAGCAGGGTGTTCGTGGCACGGATGATCCCGTCGAGCGTCGACTGGCCGGTGCCGTACCGGTTGTCGAACATGTGCTTGGTGTCGGTGTCGTTGACCGCGACCATCGGGAGGCGCAGGGCGTCTTCTCGTGCCATCTGGTGCAGCCGGATGACGCCGGTCGTGGTGGACTCACACCCACCGCGAACCCCGGCGATCAGGTCGAGGCGTTCGGTGTGCAGCGTGTTGACCAGGTCGCAGCCGTCGTCCAGCACGAGGTCCGGGCCGATCGCGAGGGCCTGGTGGATGTGCCGGTAGTAGCCGTCGCGGTCGACGCCCTGCCGGGCGAAGACGGCCGCGCCGTACTCCTCCACGAGCGCGGCGGCCGTGTCGTCCTGCGTGGACAGCGGGTTGGAGGCGGCCAGCGCGACCTCCGCGCCGCCGGCCTGCAGGGCGCGGATGAGGTTCGCGGTCTCGGTGGTGACGTGCATGCACGCGGCGATCTTCAGGCCGTCGAACGGACGCGAGACGGAGAAACGGTCCCGGATCAGCCTCAGCACGGGCATCGAACGGTCGGCCCACTCGATACGCCGGACCCCGGACTCGGCGAGCCCGGGGTCCGTGACATCTGGCTTCATCAGTAGCGGTAGGCGTCCGACTTGTACGGGCCCTCGACGTCGACGCCGATGTAGGCGGCCTGCTCCTTCGTGAGCTCGGTGAGCTTCACGCCGAGCGCGTCGAGGTGCAGGCGGGCGACCTTCTCGTCGAGGTGCTTCGGCAGGGTGTACACGCCGATCGGGTAGTCCTGGGTCTTGGTGAACAGCTCGATCTGGGCGATCACCTGGTTGGTGAAGGAGTTCGACATCACGAACGAGGGGTGGCCGGTGGCGCAGCCGAGGTTCATCAGGCGGCCCTCGGCGAGCACGATGATGTTGTGGCCGTCCTCGAAGGTCCAGGTGTGGACCTGCGGCTTGACCTCTTCCTTCACGATGCCCGGGATCTTCGCCAGGCCGGCCATGTCGATCTCGTTGTCGAAGTGGCCGATGTTGCTGACGATCGCCTGGTGCTTCATCCGCGACATCTGGTCCGCGCTGATGATGTTGAAGTTGCCGGTCGTCGTCACGAAGATGTCGGCGATCTCGACGACGTCCTCGAGCGTGGTGACCTGGAAGCCGTCCATCGCGGCCTGCAGCGCGCAGATCGGGTCGATCTCGGTGACGATGACGCGGGCGCCCTGGCCGCGCAGCGCGTCCGAGCAGCCCTTGCCGACGTCGCCGTAGCCGCACACGACGGCGACCTTGCCGCCGATCAGCACGTCGGTGGCGCGGTTGAGGCCGTCGATGACGCTGTGGCGGCAGCCGTACTTGTTGTCGAACTTCGACTTGGTGACCGAGTCGTTGACGTTGATCGCCGGGAAGGCGAGCGTGCCGTCCTTGGCCATCTCGTAGAGACGGTGGACACCGGTGGTGGTCTCCTCGGTCACGCCCTTGATGCGCTCGGCGGCGGCGGTCCACCGGCCGGAGCCGTCGACCGTACGGCGGAGCAGCTCGAGAACGACCTTCCACTCCTCCGGGTCGTCCTCGGCGGCGGAGGGCACGGCGCCGGCCTTCTCGTACTCGGCGCCCTTGTGCACGAGCATCGTCGCGTCGCCGCCGTCATCGAGGATCATGTTCGGCCCACCGGGTTCTTCACCACTGGCTCCGGGCCAGTTGAGCGCCTGGTCGGTGCACCACCAGTACTCCTCCAGCGTCTCGCCCTTCCAGGCGAAGACCGGGACGCCCTGCGGGTCATCGGCCGTGCCGTCCGGGCCGACGACGACCGCGGCGGCGGCGTGGTCCTGGGTGGAGAAGATGTTGCAGCTCACCCAGCGGACGTCGGCGCCCAGCTCGACCAGGGTCTCGATCAGCACGGCGGTCTGGATCGTCATGTGCAGCGAGCCCATGATCTTCGCGCCGCGCAGCGGCTTGGACTCGGCGTACTCCTGGCGGACCGACATGAGGCCCGGCATCTCGTGCTCGGCGAGCTTGATCTCCCTGCGGCCGAACGCCGCGAGTGACAGATCGGCGACCTTGTAATCCATGCTTGATTTACTCCCTGGAATCCGGTGTCAGGACCGAGTCTAGGTCGAGGACCGGAGGCGGCGCACGGGCGAGGTGCCGTTTCTAACACGGATTTGTCAGAATAGGCGCCATGCGCATCACGGAGGCCGCACAGCGACTCGGAACCTCGCCCCGCATGCTCCGCTACCGCGAGGCACTGGGCCTGCTCCCCCCGACCCGTGAGCCGCGCGGGCACCGGCGCTTCGGTGAGGAGGAGCTGCGGGCGGTGGCGCTCGCGCTCACCCTGGAGAAGAGGTACGACATCAACCCCGGCGAACTCGCCTTCGGGCTGCGCGTGCTGGCCGAACCCGACGTACGGGCCGCGGTACGCGAGCTCGGCGAGCGCGTCGGGCGGCTGTCGGCGCCTCCGGCCCGCGCGCTGGACTTCGAGAAGGAGAAGGGCCTGCGCCTGCTGCGCGGCCGGCGATAGCAGAAACCCTCGTCCGGGTGGCCGGATCGGAAAGACCCCAGCCCATGGTGTGCCCGATCGCACCGTCCGCGGGGAGTCCCGCAGGACACCACGGACGGTCTACGGCCACCCGGCGAGGGAGCCGCGCCACCCGAATCCTCGAGAGGCCGGGCGGCGGACCAGGGCCGGCGCCTCCGGACCCCCTAGTACGGAGGCGCCGCACCCTTGTCACACTGAAGAAGCTACGCCGACGACCTGCGCCGGCGCGTCCCCCTGAGGGAGGGACCCGCATCGTCCTGCAGGTGGACGAGAGGCCGGTCGTAAGGATGGGGAAATCGCTCTCAATGGTGAGGCGAGCATCGGTGCTGAGGGGTCAAGATGAAGGGTGACTAGCGACAAACCTGACTACCTCCAAGAGGCCGGGCCCGCGGCGTGGCGCCTGGCGGCTCAGGTGGTCACCGCCGTGGGACAGGTCCTGCTGTGGATCCTCACCGGCATCGGCCGCCTGCTGCGGCCGCTCACCAACCGCCTCGTCGCGGCCCTCTACGGCCGGAGCACACCGCCCGATCCGGCGCACCGCGCGCCCGGCGGGACGATGTACGCGCGGCCCGGTTCCCCCGTGCCGGCCTCCCGCACGCCTCCTCTGATCCGCTGGGCGCGCGCGTGGCGCCGCTTCGGCGCGTCCTGGTGGTACGGCCCGGTGACCGGCGCGGCCCTCGCGCTCGCCGCGCTGTTCGAGCTGCCTCTGCACCACCTGCAGGCGGTCAGCCTCCGCGGCGGGTTCGCGCTCGCCTCGACCGTGCCGCTGATGTTCCGGCGGGAGTCACTGCGGCCGGCCGCGGCCATCACGCTCGGCGCCCTCGCCGCGAGCCTGCTGTCCGGGCAGACCCTGCTCGTCACGACGGCGTTCGCCGGTCTGTACACGCTGTTCCTGCTGGCCCAGCAACTCCCGCGCCCCTCGACCGGCGTGCTCGGCGTCGGCAGCGTCGTGGCCGTCGGCGTCGTGTACGTCGCCTCCAGCGGGCTGGACAGCGTTCCCTGGCCGGCCGCGCTGGTCGCGGTGATCGCGGCCGTCGGGCTGGGTGACGCGCGCCGGACCGTCGAGACGGCCGAGGCCAGCATGGACGAGGAACGCGAGCGCAACAGCGAGACCCTGACGCGCCTGAACGCCGTCCAGCACGAGCAGGCGGTCCTGCGCGAACGCGCCCGGATCGCGCGGGAGCTCCACGACGTCGTCGCGCACTCCGTCTCGATGATCGCCGTCCAGGCGGAGACCGCGCCGTACACGATGCGCGACCTGTCCCCCGAGGCGAAGAAGGGCTTCGCGGAGGTGGCCGGCGCGGCGCGGGAGGCCCTGGAGGAGATGCGGCGGCTGCTCAGCGTGCTGCGCGCCGAGCCGGGCGTGCAGCCCGAGGTGACACCGCAGCCTCGGCTGGACCGGCTGGGCGAACTCATCGACAGCCATCGGGGCGCCGGCGGCCAGGCCCAGCTGAACGTGCACGGTGCCGTACGGCCGCTGTCCATGACGATCGAACTGTCGGCGTACCGCATCGTCCAGGAGGCGCTGACGAACGCACGACGGCACGCGCCCGGCTCACGGGTGAACGTCGAGCTGAACTACCTCGGCGACCGCCTCGCCGTCCGCGTGGTCGACGACGGCACCGCCGTTCCCGTCACGAGGCTGGACGACCGGACCGAGGTGATGGGGCACGGCCTCGTCGGGATGCGGGAGCGGGCCACCATGCTCGGTGGCCGCTTCGCCGCAGGTCCGCGTGCAGAAGGTGGATTCGCCGTGCAGGCCGAGCTTCCGGTAGGCCAGAATCGGCGTTCATGATCCGAGTGCTGATCGCCGACGACCAGACGATCGTGCGCGCCGGTTTCGCCGCACTCCTCGCCGCCCAGCCCGATATCGACGTCGTCGCGCAGGGCGGTGACGGCCGGGAGGCCGTGCGGCTCGCCGAGGTCCACCGTCCGGACGTCGTCCTGATGGACATCCGCATGCCCGGCATGGACGGCATCGACGCGACCCGGCGGATCCTCGCCGACCCCGCGAACGCCTCGACGCGGGTGCTGGTGCTGACCACCTTCGACGTCGATGAGTACGTCTAC
>JAOPYG010000026.1 GCA_025964685.1 Actinoallomurus sp.
GGTCATCGCGACGCAGAACCCGGTCGAGATGGAGGGCACCTACCCGCTGCCCGAGGCCCAGCGCGACCGGTTCACCGCCCGGATCTCGATGGGCTACCCCGAGCCGAGCGCGGAGCTGGAGATGCTCAACGTGCACGGCCAGTCCTCACCGCTCGATGACCTGTCACCGGTGGCGCGGGCCGTTGACGTGCGCGAGCTGATCGAGCTCGTGCGGAAGGTCCACGTCTCCACGGCCGTGCGCAACTACGCCATCGCCCTGGTCACCGCGACCCGCGACCACCCGGAGCTGCGGCTGGGCGCATCTCCGCGGGCGACGCTGCAGCTCGTACGTGCCGCCCGCGCGTACGCCGCCCTGGAGGACCGGGACTACGTCCTCCCCGACGACCTGCAGTACCTGGCGGTGCCGGTACTCGCGCACCGGCTCCTTCCCACGGCCGAGGCACAGGTCGAGCGCCGGCTGCCCGAGCACGTGGTCGCCGAGCTGGTCACGCGCGTTCCCGTGCCCGACCCACGGCACTAGAGACGGCGCCGGCGTGGAGAAGGGCAGCACGGCGCCCCATCGGCCGATGGACGGGACGGCCGGGCCCCCGCGACCGGCCCGCGCCGTCCGCGGCCTGCTCGGCGCGCTGACCACACGGGGCCGTTCCTTCATGGCTGCGGGTGGCACCGCGATCGTCTGCGCCTTCGTCGTCGGTGAGCGCGACCTGCTGCGGGCGGGCGTGCTCATCCTCGCGCTGCCGGTGCTGTCGGCGCTGGTGGTCTCCCGGACCCGGTACCGGCTCTCGTGCACACGGCGGGCCGACCCGTCGCGCCTGCCGGTGGGCCACGAGGCGCAGGTGAGCGTCGTCCTGCAGAACATCTCACGGCTGCCGACCGGCATCCTCCTCGTCGAGGACCAGGTGCCGTACACGCTCGGCGACCGGGCGCGGTTCGTGGTCGACCGGATCGAGCCCGGTGGCGCCCGGGAGATGGTCTACCGGATCCGCGCGGACGTACGGGGCCGCTACCAGGTCGGACCGCTGCTGGTGCGGCTCGCCGACCCGTTCGGACTGGTCGAGCTCACCCGGTCGTTCACGACCGCGAACCGGCTCACCGTCACACCGCCGATCGTCCCGCTCCCCCACGGCCGGCTGACCGGCTCGTGGACGGGGGGCGGGGAGAGCCGGGCCCGTACGCTGTCCACGGCCGGCGAGGACGACGTCGCTCCGCGGGACTACCGCCACGGCGACGACCTGCGCCGCGTGCACTGGCGGTCGACCGCGCGCCGCGGCGAGCTGATGGTCCGCCGTGAGGAACAGCAGTGGCAGAGCCGCGGCACGCTCTTCCTGGACACCCGGCGGCTCGCGCACTGGGGTGACGGGCCGGGCGCGTCGTTCGAGCAGGCGGTCTCGGTCGCGGCCTCGATCGGCGTGCAGCTCGGCCGGGAGGGCCTCGGCCTGCGCTACGTCACGGACGAGGGCGAGGTGCTGGCCCCGTCGTCGGCCTTCGAGGGCGCGCTGCTCGACTCTCTGGCCGTCGCCCGCACGTCGCCCGGCCGGTCGCTGCGGACCGGCCTTTCCGTGCTCCGTACGGCGGCGAGCGACGGTGACGGCCTCGTCATCGGGGTGTTCGGGCGGCTCACCGCCGATGACGTCCAGGACGTCGCCCGGTGCCGGCAGGGCACCGCCACCTGCGTCGCAGTGCTCGTCGGCGACGAGGCCCACGCGGCCACCAAGGCGGCCGCGGTGCTGCGGGCGGCCGGCTGGCGGGTGCTGACGATCGCCTCGGCGGCCTCACTGGCGAGCGCCTGGGCCGGCGCCGACCAGGCCTCGGAGAATTCCGGGCTGCGCGCGGCACGGGACCGCGCGCGGACTCCTCACGGCGTCGCGCCGAAACCGCCGGACACGAACCGCCCCAGCACGAACGGCACCGGCACGGACGGCTCCCGCACGGACGGCTCCCGCAGGGACGAAGCGGGCAGAGGAGGATCGCCATGAGGCTGCGGCTGACGATCGTGGCGGGGCTGGCCACGCTGCTCGCGTCCGTCGGTCTCTATCCGCTGTACGAAGAGGGCGGATGGTTCGGCACCGCCTTCGGTGCGGTGCTCGTCGCCGGCGCCGCCGGGGTGCTCACGCGGCGGCTCCGGCTCGCGGCGGTGCTGTGCCCGCTGATCGGCCTGGTCGCCCTCTTCCTCTACCTCACGGTGCTGTTCGCCTCGAGCCGAGCGCTGCTCGGCCTGCTCCCCACGCCCGCCTCGACGGCCCGGCTGGGCCGGCTGATCGGCGAGGGCTGGCGCGACGCGAACTCCTACGCGGCGCCGGTCCCGATGCTGCCCGCCATTGACATGTTCACCGGCACGGGCATCGGGCTCGTCGCGGTCCTGGTCGACTTCCTGGCGGTCCGCGTTCGCCGGGCGGCGCTCGCCGGGCTGCCACTGCTGGCCGTCTTCAGCGTGCCGGCCGCCGTACGCCAGCAGACCGTCGGCTGGCTGGCCTTTCTGCTGAGCGCCGGCGGCTATCTCGCGCTGCTCGTGACGGACGCCCGTGAACAGCTGTCCGGCTGGGGGCGGGCCGTGTTCACGCGGCACTGGTCGCCGGGCCGGCAGATCGACGAACGGCCCGACTCCAGCCCGCTCGCGGCCAGCGGACGGCGCATCGGACTGGCCGCCGTGGCCATCGCGATCATCCTGCCGTTCGCGGTGCCCGGTATCGAGCCCCGCGGGCTTCTCGGCATCGGCGGGGGCGGCGGCTCCGACACGGCGGCGGGCTCCGGCTCGGTCACCGGCCTGGACGCGCTGGATCCGCTGGTGAGCGTACGGCGGCAGCTCGTGCGCAACGGCGACGCCAACGTGCTCGACTACCACACCACGGACGGCGCCGCCCCGGACTACCTGCGGATGTACTCCCTCGACCGATTCGACGGCGAGCGGTGGACGATGGGCCCGCTGCGGGCCGGCAGAGACTCACGGGTCAAGGGCCGGGAGCTGCCCTCCGACCCGGCGGTGGGCGCCATCCCGGTCCGCGCGGTGACGACGAACATCACCATCGACTCGCGGGTGCACGGCCTCGACGTGCTCCCCGCCCCGTACCCGCCCACCAAGGTGGACATCAAGGGCGACTGGCGGGTCGACCCCACGTCCCTCACGGTGTTCTCCTCACGTGACTCGGCGGGAGGCCGGTCCTACCGGGTGGACAGCATCCGCCCGGAGCCGACCTACCAGGATCTCGTCTCGGGCGCTCCCCCGCCGGCCTCGATCACCGGCCGGTACCTCTCGGTGCCCGACTCGATCAGCGATGACATCACCAGGCTCGCGTCCAACGTCACCTCGGGTGCCGCGACGCCGTACGAGAAGGCCGTCAAGCTACAGGAGTGGTTCACCCAGCCCGGGAGATATACCTACAGCCTGGAAGCGCCGCCTCCGCGCCGGGACGGGGCGCTACGCGACTTCCTCTTCGTGAGCCGGACCGGCTACTGCGAGCAGTTCGCCTCCTCGATGGCGCTGCTCGCCCGCATCATCGGCATCCCGGCCCGTGTCGGCCTGGGCTACACGTCGGGCTCCCAGCAGGCCGACGGGACGTGGGTGGTCCGCACCAAGGACGCCCACGCGTGGCCGGAGCTGTACTTCACCGGGGTCGGCTGGCTGCGCTTCGAGCCGACGCCCGGCGGCGACGGCGGCCAGGGCAGCGCGAGCGTCCCGTCCTACACGACGCCGGAGCTCCTGCCCGGATCGCCGGGCAGCGCGCAGAACCCGCTGCCCACGGGGGGCACGGCGGCCGGCGGGGAGCCCACGCCCGGCGCGACGACCATCCCGGGGCACCGCACGGACACCCTCGCCGACCAGCGTGCGGCTCCTCAGGTGGCACCGGCGCAGGACGGCTCGCGGCTGCCGATCGGCTGGCTGCTGGCCGCTCTGGCGGTCGTCCTGCTCCTGCTGACGCCGGCCGCCCTGCGGCGCGTGTCGCGGGCGCATCGATGGGCGCGGGCGAAATCCGACGTCGCCGTGGCACACGCGGCCTGGGACGAGCTGCGGGCCGACGCGGCCGATCACCGGCTGGAATGGCCGGCCAGCGAGACGCCACGCTCGACCGCCCGGCGGCTCACCGAGACCCTCGCGCTGGAGGAGACGGCCGCGGAGGCGCTGACGCGGCTGGCGCGCGCCGAAGAGCGGGCGAGGTACGCCACGCAGGCCGCGCCCGCGACGACGCTGCGGGATGACACGGGACTGGTGCGGGCGGCGTTCCGGGCCGGGGCCGGCCGGCGCGTGCGGTGGCGCGCCCGGCTGTTCCCGCCCTCCGCGACGGCCACGCTGCGCCGGGCGGGTACGCGGGCCCTGGACGTCTTCGAATGGCTGGATGTGGCCATCCCGCGCCGCCGCCGGCACACGTAGCGGACACAGAAGGTAACGGGCCCCGGCTGTGGCCGCGTGGCCACCCATGCCACGGGCGGTCTTCACGCGGCCGCGCATGGCCATGCCGGGGGACGACGCGGTCGCGTGAGGGCGTGAGGGCGTGACCGGTCCCGCCGGGGCGGGTCTTTCGTTCCGGCCCGGTCAGGGACCGGTCAGGAGCGGATCAGCTTGATCAAGGACCTTCGTGGCGGCGGCGCCAGCGCTCTTCCAGCCGTTCCATGAAGCCCGACTTCTGCGAGCGGGCCGGCTTGGCCGCACGCTTCTTCGGCTCGGGCTCGGCTCCCACACCGGTCATGCGCTTCCAGCTGGTCAGGCCCCAGGCACAGGAGAAGACCATGAGCAGGAAGCCGGCGACGCTGATCACGATGCTGATCGGCATGGTGTTCAGGATCGGGCCGGCCATCACCACGAACAGGCCAAGGACGAAGCCGATCGCGGCCTTCCAGATCCTGCGCTTGTAGTGCACCTTCGGGTCGGTGGAGCGGACCGCGGAAGCGAATTTCGGATCCTCGGCGTACAGCGCACGCTCGATCTGGTCGAGCTGGCGCTGCTCGTGGTCAGAGAGCGGCACGGCGCCTCCCAAGGACAGCCCCGCGAAGGGAAAACCCACGCCGGACGGAGACATGGCTATCGGTGATATGCCCAGAATACGAGCCACGACCACCGGGTGAAAGAAAACCGTTGCCCGAGGGTATGCGGATTGCCGAGTCAATCGACATATTCACCGTCCGTGGTCACATGAGTCACCTTGTCCTCACTGGTCACGAGGCCGCTCCTTACCGTAGTACGCATTGCGCTCAGCGTCGGGCCGCACCAGTGCCGCGGGGCGTACGGCCCCGGCGCCGAACCGCCGGGCTGCCAGATCCATGGCCTGCTCGGCCTCGCGCCAGCCCGTCTCGGGCTCGCCCAGGGACAGCTGACGGGTGGCCGTGTCGGCGGGGATGAGATTTTCGACACGTACGCCGACGAGCCGGAGCGGGACGTGCTCCAACCCGGACGCCTTGTAGAGCGCGCACGCGGTCGCGTAGATCTCGCGGGCCAGGTCGGTCGGCTCGTGAAGGGTCCGCGCGCGGGTGATCGTGGTGAAGTCGGCGCGGCGGAGCTTGACGGCGACGGTCCGCCCGACGTGTCCGCTGCCGCGCAGCCGCGCCCCCACCCGGTCGGAGAGCCGGAGCAGCTCACGCCGGATGCTCTGCGGGTCGGCGATGTCGACCTCGAAGGTCTCCTCCGCGCCGATGCTCTTGTCCTTGACGGAGGCGACCACCGAGCGTTCGTCGCGGCCCCACGCGAGGTTGTGCAGGTGCTCTCCGGCGGCCTCGCCGATCTCACGCCGGAGCGTGTCGGGCGGAGTGGTGGCCAGGTCGCCGACGGTGTGCAGTCCCAGCCGCCGCAGGATCTCCTCGGTGCGCTCCCCCACGCCCCACAGCGCCGCGACGGGCAGCGGATGCAGGAAGTCGACGATGCCGTCGGCGGCCACGACGAGCAGCCCGTCGGGCTTGCACCGGGTGGAGGCCAGCTTGGCGACGAACTTGGTGCTGGCGACCCCGACCGAGCACGTGATGCCCTGCTGCTCGACGACCTGCCGGCGGATCATCTGGCCGATCTCGGCGGGCCGGCCGAGACGGCGCAGTGCGCCGGAGACGTCGAGGAACGCCTCGTCGAGGGCCAGCGGCTCGACGAGCGGCGTGACCGAACGGAAGATCTCCATCACGCCCGCCGAGACCGCGGCGTACTTGTCGTGGCGCGGCGGCAGCACGACCGCCTGCGGGCACAGGCGCCGGGCCCGCGTCATCGGCATGGCGGAGTGCACGCCGTACGTGCGCGCCTCGTAGGAGGCGGCGGCCACGACGCCCCGGCCTCCGGCTCCGCCGACGACGACGGGCCGGCCGCGCAGCTCAGGGCGTTCGAGCAGCTCGACGCTCACGAAGAAGGCGTCCATGTCGACGTGCAGGATCCCGCACCCGGTGTCGTCGGCGGGCGGCCCGGGCTGCGGTCCCGGCCGATGCAACTGCTGCTTTCTGCTCACGCCGGCCACCCCTCGTCGGGGGACCGGTGTGCGCGCGGCGGAATCCGCTCGGCTGGGCGTTCGTCCATGGGGCGGCCCGTTATCGCCGGCGGGCCAGGGCGTGGAGCTGGGTGGCGACGTCCTTCAGCACCGGGTGCATCGCGGCCGCCCGCTCCAGGGCCAGCAGCTCGTCGGCGGCGCCGCGCTCGCCGTCGATCAGGCCGCTCGGGACCAGATCGGTGAAGACCCGCACGCCGTGCACCTCACCGACACGAAGGCCGGAGTTCTCGATCAGCTCGGCGAGCATGCCGGAGGTGAACCGGCGGGGCATCGGGTCGTGCTCACCCCACCGGCCCTGGGCGCTGGACAGGACACGCCGGGCGTCGTCGAAGTGCCCGGCGAGGGCCCGGTGCAGCACGGCGGCGACCTGGTTGGCCGCCAGGACGCTGACCGCGCCGCCCTGGCGCAGGATGCGGGCGACCGAGGACATCGCGGCGGCCGGATCGTCGACGTACTCCAGCACGCTGTGGCACAGCACGAGGTCGGCGCTGTCCGGGCCGACCACGTCGGGCAGCCCGTCGGCGTCGCCCTGCAGCGCGCGGACCTGTACGCCCGCCTCGGCGGCACGCCGCTCGAGGCCCGCCAGGGCGTCGGGGCTGGGGTCCACGACGGTGACATGGTGCCCGAGCTCGGCGAGCGGCACGGCCAGCCCGCCCGTGCCTCCACCGGCGTCGATGACGTCGAGGACGGCACGGCCGGAGGCCTTGGCGCTCTCGTCGAGGACCTCACGCAGGATCTCCCACACGACGACGGCGCGTGCGGGCCGGGGACGGGGACGCTCGGTCACGGTGTCCTCCGCCGCGCCGAACGGCTCCACGACTGCCTCTTTCGCCTCACAGCGCCCAGCTTAGAGCCCGCGCGGACAGGGCGCGCGTCGCGAGCGGTGTCCAGGTGGTGCCTGGCAAGGCGGAGGAGGGAGTCGGCCTGGTCTTGGCCGGCGACCGACGACAACGCCGCCAGGCGCCGCGCAGTAGCGCAGTCCTGTCCGCGCGGGCTCTTGAACGCCTACAGGGACAACGAGGGCTTCAGCTCGAGGAGCCGTGACAGCAGGCCGTTGACGAAACGGGGCGACTCGTCGGTGGACAGCTCGGTCGCGAGGGCCACCGCCTCGCTGATCGCCACTCCGTCCGGCACCTCGTCGTTCCACAGCAGCTCGTACACCCCCAGCCGGAGGATGTTGCGGTCGACGATCGGCATGCGGTCGAGGGTCCACCCGACCGAGTAGGTGGCGACCAGCTCGTCGATGCGGTCGCGGTGCTCCGCGACGCCCTCGACGAGGCGGTCGACGAACGCCTGCTCGGCGAGCGGCTGGCCCGCGTCCGAGGCGCGGCGGTCGAGCACGTCGGCCGGCGGCTCGCCGCGGATCTCCGCTTCGTACAGGACCTCGAGGGCCCTCTTGCGTGCCTTGCTGCGTGCGGCCACGGTCAGCCGCGACCGAGGTAGTCGCCCGAACGGGTGTCGACCTTGATCTTCTCGCCAGGCGTGATGAACAGCGGGACGTGGATCACCGCGCCGGTCTCCACCGTGGCGGGCTTGGTGCCGCCGGTCGAGCGGTCGCCCTGCAGGCCCGGCTCGGTCTCGGTCACCTCGAGCACGACCGCGGCGGGAAGCTCGATGTAGAGCGGGGTGTCGTTGTTGAACGCGATCACGGCGTTCTGCTCGGGGAGCAGGAAGTTGGCCGCGTCGCCGACGGTGCCGGCGGGGATGTGCGGCTGGTCGTAGGTCTCGGTGTCCATGAAGATGAAGTCCTCGCCCTCGCGGTAGAGGTACTGCATCTCCCGCTTGTCCACGTTGGCCACGTCGACCTTGGTGCCGGCGTTGAACGTCTTGTCGACCACCTTGCCGGACAGGATGTTCTTGAGCTTGGTGCGCACGAACGCGCCGCCCTTGCCAGGCTTGACGTGCTGGAACTCCTGGACGGTCCAGAGCTGGCCGTCGATGTTCAGCGTCATGCCGTTCTTGAGGTCGTTCGTCGTCGCCACGGTGCGATGTTCTCCTGCGTCGGCTGTCTGCCGCGTCTAGATGACGAGCAGTTCCTTGGTCGTCTTGGTGAGCAGCTCCGCGCCGTCCGTGCGGACGACCAGAGTGTCCTCGATACGGACTCCGCCGCGACCGGCGAGATAGACGCCGGGCTCGACGGTGATCGGAACTCGATCCGTCAGTTTACCGGTCTTGTCATACCCCAGGAGCGGTGCCTCGTGGATCTCCAGGCCCACGCCATGCCCGAGCCCGTGGGAGAACTCCTCGGCGTACCCCGCGGCGTCGATGACGTCGCGGGCGGCGGCGTCGACGTCCTTGGTGGCGGTCTCCGGGCACGCCGCCTCGACCCCGGCGCGCTGGGCGGCGGCGACCAGGTCGTAGATCTCCCGCAGCCCGCCGTCGGGCGTCCCGACGGCGATGGTGCGGGTCATGTCGGCGTGGTAGCCGCCGTACAGGGCCCCGAAGTCCATCGTGACCAGGTCGCCGGACTCGATGGCGCGGGCACCGGGCACGTGGTGCGGGATCGCGCCGTTGGGACCGCTCGCCACGATCGAGGCGAACGCGGGCCGCTCGGCGCCCAGGTCGACCATCGACCGCTCCAGCGCGACGGCGACGTCGTGCTCGGTACGGCCCGGCCGGATGAACGGCAGCACCGCGTCGAACGCGCGGTCGGTGATCGCGCATGCCTCGCGGAGGAGGGCGATCTCCTCCTCGTCCTTGACCCGGCGCAGCTCCTCCACGGCGCGCCCCAGCGGGACGAGCTCGACGCCATCCAGCTTGTCGGCGAGCGTGCGGTGCGCCTCGACGGTCATCTCGTGCGCCTCGAAGGCGAGCCGGCCGCTCGCCCGCGCGCCCAGCGCGCCGGCGGTGTCACGGTCGATGACGCATTCGAGCTCAGGGCTGACGCGCGCCGCGGTGCCGGCGTAGCGCCCGTCGGTGCCGAGCACTGCCGTGCCGTCGGCGCGTACGAGGAGAGCGGCGTTGGAGCTGGCGAGGCCGGTCAGGTAGCGGACGTTGACCAGCCGGGTGATGAGCGCGGCCTCCGCGCCACGGTCGGCGACGAGCGCGGCCAGGCGCGTACGGCGTGTTCCATGGATCCCGGGCATGGCCCTGACTGTACGCGTCGGCGCTCAGACGGAGGCCGCCAGGTCCCGGACCTTCTCGATCAGCTTCACGCGCGCCTCGTGGTCGCCGGCCACCGGGGTGACGTTCAGCGTGGTGACGCCCGCCTCCTTCAGCGCCGCGAGCCGATCGCGGACGAAGCCCTCGGTGCCGATGAGGGAGGTCTTCTCGAGCAGCTCGTACGGGACCTTCTCGGCGGCTTCCTGCTTCTTGCCGGCGAGGTAGAGGTCCTGGATCTCCTCCGCCTCCTGCTCGTAGCCGTAGCGGCGGGCGAGGTCGTTGTAGAAGTTCTTGCCCTTGGCGCCCATGCCGCCGATGTAGAGAGCGGCCATGGGGCGGCCGAACTCCAGGTATCCCTCGACGTCGTCACCGATCGCCAGGCTGGCCTGCGCGACGACGTCCAGCTCGCCGAGCGCGGGGTCGCGCTTGGCTTTGCCCTTCGCCAGCGCCTCGCCCCAGACGGCGCCCGCCCGCTCCGGCATGTAGAAGATCGGTTCCCAGCCCTCGGCCAGCTCGGCGGTCATCTCGACGTTCTTGGGACCGAGCGACGCGATGATGATCGGGATGCGCTCGCGCACCGGATGGTTGATCAGCTTGAGCGGCTTGCCGAGGCCCGTGCCCTCCTCGGCGGGCAGCGGGAGCTTGTAGTACTTGCCGTCGTAGGAGAGGCGTTCGCGCCGCCACACCATGCGGCAGATCTCGATGATCTCGCGGGTGCGGCCGATGGGCGCGTGGTACGGCACGCCGTGCCAGCCCTCGATGACCTGTGGGCCGGACGCGCCGATGCCGAGCACGAATCGGCCGTCGGAGACGTAGTCCAGGCCGGCGGCGGTCATCGCGGTCAGGGTCGGGGTGCGCGAGTAGATCTGGAGAATGCCCGAGGCGATCTGCAGCCGCTCCGTGCGCGCGGCGATGTAGCCGAGCTGGCTCACGGCGTCGAAGCTGTACGCCTCCGGCACGAACACGATGTCGAGCCCGGCCTTCTCGTAGTCGGCGAGCTCCTCGACCGTCTCCCTGAAGCCGCCCGAGTAGTTGAGGGACATCCCGATGCGCATTCCGCCGCACCCCATCCTCTGCCTCGAAACCGAATCGAATTCAGCACTAGCGTAGTCAGGCCGGCCCGAGCACCATGCACGTGCTCGTACCGTGCGCGACGAGACGGCCCTGATCGTCGGTGACGCGTCCCTCGGTGGTGGCGATCCGGCCGCCCATGTGAACCGTCGTCCCCTCACCGCGCAGCTGGACCCCGTCGAGCCGCACCGGGCGTACGAAGTTCACCTTGAGCTCCAGCGTCGTGAACCCCGCACCCTCGGGCAGCGACGCGTGCACCGCGCAGCCCATCGCGGAGTCGAGCAGGGTGCTGCAGACACCGCCGTGCAGGATGCCGAGCGGGTTGGCGAACTCCGGGCGCGTCCGCAGCCCGAACACCACCCGGCCGGGCTCCAGGGTCTCGATCGTCATGCCGAGCAGCGACGGCATGCCGGTCGAGCGCTCCAGCATCGCCGCCAGCCGATCCATTGCGGACGTCACGGTCGCCTCCTCTATGACGCTTGACATAGTGAGCGTTCTCTATGATGGCCGTCATAGTCAAGGTGGTGAATGTCATATGGCCTCGGACGCCCGTGAGCGCATGGTGCGCAGCGCGGCCTATCTGTTCCGCGAGCGCGGGTTCAGCGGTACGGCGTTCAGCGACGTGATCGCCCACAGCGGGGCGCCGCGCGGCTCGATCTACCACCACTTCCCCGGCGGCAAGCTGGAGCTGGCCGAGGCGGCGGTCCGCTACACCGGCGACTTCCTCGCCGCGGGAGTGCGCGCCGCCACCCGCGACGACGACCCGGTCGCCGCGGTGCGCGCGTTCGTCGGCTGGTGGCGGCGCGTGCTGGTGAAGAGCGATTTCCAGGCGGGCTGCCCGATCGTCGCGGTGACCGTGGAGTCGCAGCTCGCCGAGGCGGCCGCGGACGCCTTCCGGCGCTGGCAGGACGCCCTGGCCGCAGGGCTCGTCGCGGCGGGCGCGACGCCTGTTCGCGCGGCCCGGCTCGCCACCCTCGTCGTCGCCGCCGTGGAGGGAGCCACTCTGCTCTGCCGGGCCGGCCGCTGCCTCGACCCGCTGGACGACGTGATCGCCGAGCTGGAGGACCTGATCGGCATCGCCTGCGACGCGAGCTGAGCCGGGTTTGGGACGATATGCCGCATGACTCCCGATGAGCTGCTCACCACGACCCGGACCGTACGCAAGCGTCTCGACCTGACCCGCCCCGTCCCCCCGGAGCTGATCGGGAAGTGCCTGGAGATCGCCCTGCAGGCGCCGAGCGGCAGCAACCGGCAGAGCTGGCAGTGGGTCGTCGTCACCGATCCCGACGGCGTACTACACCGGAGAGACGTTCCGCCCGGCCCCGCGACAGCCGCTGGAGGAGGTCCTGCACCTGGACCGCTGGTGGGACCGGAACCCTTCACCTCCGGGCCAGGTCGGCGATCACAGGCGCTGCGTACCTGGCTGCGTGCCGTCGCCGTCCATGCCACCGCGATGCGGGGACTGGTCGCCACCCAGATGGCCGCTCAGCCGAGCGCGGGAGCCGGCGACGCGCTGGCCGCCTGCCACGAAGCGATCCTGTCCACCGGAGCCGCGCTCCTCACCCGCGCCCAGCGCGAAGCCGGCACACCTGGCGACATCGACATCGCCGACCTGCTGAAGCTGGCCAACGCCATCGCCTGGGCCAGCGAGCAGACACCCCAAGATCCCGACGTACTCGACCGGCTCCTCGCGCTGGTCAGCACCAGCCTCCGGCCGCGTCCCACCGCGGCCGGCGGGGACGGCTAGGCCGCCGACTCGGCCAGGAGCTCGGCGACGGCCTGCAGGGCCAGGACGTAGGAGAAGGCGCCGAACCCCGCGACGGTGCCCGAGGCCACGCCCGCGACGACGGAGTTGTGGCGGAACTCCTCGCGCGCCGCGGGGTTGGAGATGTGCACCTCGACCAGCGGGGCGGTCCGCTGGGCGATCGCGTCGCGCAGGGAGTAGGAGTAGTGCGTGAACGCGGCGGGGTTCAGGATGACGGGGATGCGGCCGTCGGCGGCCTCGTGCAGCCAGCCGACGAGTTCCGCCTCGTCGTCGGTCTGGCGCACCTCCGCGTGCAGGCCCAGCCGGCGGGCGGCATCACGGCACAGCGCGGCCAGATCGTCGAAGGTCGTGGCGCCGTAGACGTCGGGCTCGCGGCTGCCCAGCCGGCCGAGGTTCGGGCCGTTGAGGACCAGGACCTCACTCATCGGGCTCGTGGTGCGCTCGGTCATCGGGCCACCCGTTCGTAGGCGCGTTCCAGCAGGTCTTCGGCCGGGTCCTCCAGCCGCCCGGGGGACGCCAGGGCGTCCAGCACGACGAAGCGCAGCCGGCTCCCCCGCGCCTTCTTGTCGATGCGCATCGCGTCGCGCAGCCCCGGCCATGCCTCGGCGGGATAGGAGGTCGGCAGGCCGACGGCGGTGAGGATCTCGCGGTGCCGCGCGACCACGCCGGCGTCCAGCCGGCCGGCCAGGCAGGACAGCTCGGCGGCGTAGACCATGCCGATCGCGACGGCGTCGCCGTGCCGGAACCGGTAGCTCTCGGCCTTCTCGATCGCGTGGCCGAGCGTGTGGCCGTAGTTGAGGATCTCCCGCAGACCGCTCTCCCGCAGGTCCGCCGAGACGACTCGGGCCTTGACCGCGATGGCGCGTTCGGCCAGCTCCAGGGTGTGCGGCCCGTCCGGCCGGCCCGCCGCCTCCGGGTCGTCCTCGACCAGCTCGAGGATCCCGGGGTCGGCGATGAACCCGGCCTTGATCACCTCGGCCAGGCCGCTGACGTAGTCGGCGCGCGGGACGGTCACGAGCGTGGCCAGGTCGCAGAGAACGCCGGCGGGCGGGTGGAACGCGCCCACGAGGTTCTTGCCCTCGGGGATGTCGATCGCGGTCTTCCCGCCGACCGCGGCGTCCACCATGCCGAGGAGCGTGGTGGGCACCAGCACGGCGCGGACGCCGCGCAGCCAGGTAGCGGCGGCGAACCCGGCGAGGTCGGTGGTGGCCCCTCCGCCGACGCCGACGACCGCGTCCGTGCGGGTCATGCCCAGATCGGCGAACGCGGACCACAGGTCGGCGAGCACCTTGACGTCCTTGCCGGCCTCGCCGTCGGGCACCGGCAGAGGCCGGGCGTCGTACCCCGCGTCGGCGAGCGCGTGGCACACCGGCCGGGCGATCTCCGGCAGCCCCTCGGCGTGCACGACGGCGACGATCGAGGCGCCGCTCAGCAGCGACGGCAGCTCGCCGAGCACCCCGGTGCCGACCACCACGTCGTAGGGGCTGTCACCGCCCACCTTGATCAGGCTCACGCGAGCCCCTTGACGATCTCGTCCACGATGTCGGCGGGATCGCGATCGTCCGTCGCGACCTTGATCGCGGCGAGGCCCTCGTAGATCGGCCGGCGCTCCTCCATGAGCTTGCGGAACTGGCTGCGCGGGTTGAGCACGAGCAGCGGCCGCGCCGAGGCGAGCCCGACGCGCCTGACCGCGTCCGACAGCCCGACCTCCAGGTAGACGACGGGCAGTCCGTCGAGGTCGGCCCGGGTGCCGGGATCGAGAATGGCGCCGCCACCGACGGCGAGGACCCCGTCGTGCCCGGCGAGCGCGTCGCGTACGGCGGAGCGTTCGAGCGCGCGGAAATGCTCCTCGCCGTCGTCGATGAAGATCTCGCCGATCGGCTTGCCCGCCGCGGCCTCGACGTCGTGGTCGGTGTCGCGGAAGGCGACGCCGAGCCGCTGCGCGAGCAGGCGGCCGACGGTGGTCTTGCCCGATCCGGGCGGCCCGATGACGACGGCCTTGGGGTTCACTTGATCACCAACGAGGATAGGTAGCTCTGCACGTTTCTGGCGGTCTCCTCAACGGAGTCACCACCGAACTTCTCGATCGCCGCCTCGGCGAGGACCAGGGCCACCATCGCCTCGGCCACCACGCCGGCGGCCGGGACCGCGGTGACATCGCTGCGCTGGTTGATCGCCTTGGCCGGCTCACCGGTCTTGACGTCGATCGTGGCCAGTGCGCGCGGCACCGTCGAGATGGGCTTCATGGCGGCGCGCACCCGCAGGATCTCGCCGGTGGTCATGCCGCCCTCGACGCCGCCCGCCCGGTTGGTCAGCCGGCCGATCGTCTCGGTGCCGTCCTCGCGCGCGATCTCGTCGTGGGCCTGCGACCCGCGGCGCGCGGCGGTGCGGAAGCCGTCGCCGACCTCGACGCCCTTGATGGCCTGGATGCCCATGAGGGCGGCGGCGAGACGGGAGTCGAGCCGGCGGTCCCAGTGCACATGGCTGCCCAGGCCCGGCGGCAGGCCGTGGACCACGACCTCGACCACGCCGCCGAGCGTGTCGCCGTCCTTCTTGACCTGCTCGATGTGCTCCACGATCGCGGCGCTCGTCCCCGGGTCGAGGCAGCGGACCGGGTCGGCGTCGATGCGCTCCAGGTCGCCGGGCCAGGGGATCACGCCGTCCGGGATGCTCACCTCGCCGAGGGCGACCACGTGGCTGAGGATCTCCGCGCCGAGCACCTGGCGGCAGAAGGCCCGCGCCACCTCGCCGATCGCCACGCGGGCGGCCGTCTCACGGGCGCTGGCGCGTTCGAGGATCGGGCGGGCGTCGTCGAAGCCGTACTTCTGCATGCCGACCAGGTCGGCGTGGCCGGGGCGCGGGCGGGACAGCGGCGCGTTGCGGGCCTGCTGGGCGAGCAGGTCCGGGTCGACCGGGTCGGCCGACATCACCGTCTCCCACTTGGGCCACTCGGTGTTGCCGACCCGGATCGCGATCGGGCCGCCGAGCGTGCGGCCGTGGCGGATGCCGCCGATGATCTCGACCTCGTCCTGCTCGAACTTCATGCGGGCGCCACGCCCGTAGCCCAGGCGCCGCCGGCGCAGTGCCTCGGCGATGTCGGCCGAGGTCACGGACACGCCCGACGGCAGCCCTTCGAGGATCGCGGCGAGGGCCGGGCCATGCGACTCCCCCGCGGTCAGCCAGCGCAACATGCGGTAAATACTTTCATGTCAGTGGGGCGCGCCACGCACCCGTCTCGGCATCCGGGCAGGCGGTCAGGCGATCTCCCGCCAGTCGAGCACGTCCGCGACGAGGTCGCGGATCGCGGCCAGCAGGCCGAGACGGCTCGCGCGTACGGCAGGGTCCTCGGCCATGACGAGCACCTTGTCGAAGTAGTCGTCGATGGGCTCGACGAGCGCCTCGGCGGTCAGGGCGAACTCCGGCAGCGGCGGCGGGCCGCCGCGCAGCTTCTCCGTGACGTCCGCGAGAGCGGTGGCCAGCCGGCGCTCCGCGTCATCCTCGAACAGGGCAGGGTCGAAGGACGGCGGCGCGTCCGGCGGGACGATCCGCAGCACCCGCTGGAGTGCGGCGGTCAGCCGCCGGAATCCCTCGGACTCCAGCAGCCCCTCCAGGTCGGCGGCGTCGCGCGCGGCACGTGCCGGCGTGGCCGTGTGGAGCATGACGGCGCGGACGACGGGCACGGAGTGGCCGGACTCCAGCAGCGCCTGCTCCAGCCGCCGCGCGGTGAGCCGCTCCGCCTCGCGTACGGCCTGCGGGTCGACCTCCACGGGCTGGCAGGCGGCCGCGATCGCCAGGCCCTCGTCCACCCGGATGCCCGACAGGCGGGCGTGCGCGCGCAGGATCGCGGTGAGGCCCAGGGCGGCCCGCCGCAAGCCGTACGGGTCGGAGCTGCCGGTCGGGGCGGCGCCGACGCCGAACAGCCCGGCGAGCAGGTCGAGCCGGTCGGCGACGGCGAGCAGCGCGCCCGGCAGTGAGACGGGAAGGGCGTCACCGGCCGAGCGGGGCAACTCCATCTCCAGGAGTGCCTCCGCGACCGGTTCGGGCTCCCCGGCGCGGCGCGCGTACTCCGCCGCCATCGTGCCGGCGAGGCTGGACAGCTCGATCACCATGTGTGAGGCCAGGTCGAACTTTGCCAGGCGTGCCGCCCGTTCCAGCGTCGCCTGTTCTTCGTCGTCGAGGCCGGCGCGCCGGGCCAGGGTCGTCGCGATCGACCGGATGCGGCCCGCCCGGTCGGCCATCGAGCCGAGGCGTTCTTCGAAGGTGAGGGCGGTCAGGCCGTTCGCCATCTCCTCAGGCGGCGTCCGCAGGTCGGCCTCGAAGAAGAACGCCGCGTCCTCGAACCGCGCCCGCAGCACCGCCTCGTTGCCGGCGCGTACGACGCCCATGTCGCAGGCCCCGTTCGCCACGGCCACGAAGTGCGGGAGCAGCCTGCCGGCGGCGCTCACGTGCAGGTACCGCTGGTGCTTGCGCATGACGGTGGTCAGCACCTCGGCGGGCAGGTCGAGATAGCGCTCGTCGAAGGAGCCGAGGATCGCGACGGGCTCCTCCACCAGGTTGACGACCTCGTCGACGACCGTCTCGTCGGGCACGCCCCCGGCCGAGGCGGCCAGCTCGGCCGCCGCCACGACGATGCGCTCCCGGCGCACGGACGCGTCCGGCTCGATGCCACGCGCCCGCAGGGTGTCGAGGAACTCCCCCGCCGAGGCGACCTCGACGACGGGTTCGGCGGCGGTCCGGTGCACGCGCGTCCCGCGCCCGCTGTCCAGCGTCGCCACGCTGAAGGGCACCACGTGCGGGCCGAGCAGCGCGGCGATCCAGCGGATCGGCCGGCTGTAGGACAGGCCGGGCGCGTTCCAGCGCATGTTGCGGTCGGCGCGCAGCCCGGTGATCACGCCGGGGAGGACATCGGCGAGCACCTCGGCGGCGGGCCGCCCCGCGACCTCACGGACCAGCCCGACGTACTCCCCGCCGTTCACGCTGATCGTCCGCAGGTCGGCCATGTCGGCGCCCTGACCGCGAGCGAATCCCAGCGCCGCCTTGGTCGGCGCGCCCTCGGCGTCGTAGGCGGCGGACAGGCGCGGCCCGCGCACGGTCTGCTCGACGTCGTCCTCGCGCGGGTGCACGCCCTCGGCGACGGCGACGACCCGGCGCGGCCCCGACATCACCTGGATCGGGCCGTGGCGCAGCCGCGTGCCGGCCAGCAGCTCGGTGAGACTGTCGCGTACGGCACCGGCGACGCGCTCGGTCTCGCCCGCGGGCAGCTCCTCGAAACCGATCTCGAACGCCAGCGCCGACGGCTCGGTGATCTCGGGCGGAGGCGCGGTCGGCGTACGCGGCTCGGTCGCCGGCCGGATCACTGCGTCGCCGAGCGGATGGCCGAGCTCCTCCCGCCGCGCCGTCCACAGCTCCGCCACGTCATGGGCGAGCGTGCGCATCCGGGCGAACGCGCTGGCCCGCTCGGTCGTCCCCACCGCCCCGCGCGCGTCGAGCACGTTGAAGGCGTGCGAGCACTTCAGCACATAGGTGTGCGCGGGCACCGGCAGACGGGCCTCGATCATGCGCCGGGCCTCGGCCTCGTACGCCGCGAACAGCCCCCGGTTGGCCTCCACGTCGGCGTCGTCGAGGTAGTAGCGTCTCATCTCGTACTCCGCCTGCCCGCACGCCTCGCCGTAGGACAGGCCGGGCGCGTACTCGATGTCGCGGAAGTGGCCGACCCCCTGGAGCGCCATGATGATGCGTTCCATGCCGTAGGTGATCTCGACCGACACCGGGTCGAGCCCGATGCCCCCGGACTGCTGGAAGTAGGTGAACTGGGTGATCTCGAGGCCGTCGAGCCAGACCTCCCAGCCGAGCCCCCAGGCGCCGAGCGCCGGCGAGGCCCAGTTGTCCTCGACGAAGCGCACGTCATGGACCCGCAGGTCGATGCCGATGGCCTCCAGGCTGCCCAGGTAGCGCTCCTGCGCGTCGCCGGGCTCGGGCTTGAGGATCACCTGGTACTGCGTGTGCGTCTGCAGCCGGTTGGGGTTGTCGCCGTAGCGCGAGTCGTCCGGCCGGACGCTGGGCTCGACGTAGCCGACCTTCCAGGGCTCGGGGCCGAGCACCCGCAGCGCGGTCGCCGGGTTGAGGGTGCCGGCACCGACCTCGGTGTTCATCGGCTGGACGATCGCGCATCCCTGTCCCGCCCAGTATTCGGTCAGGCGGATCAGGGCGTCCTGCATCGTCAGCGTCGTCGGCATGCCCAGAGCCTAGCGATCGGCGACGGCCGGCGATCAGCGACCGCGGCTCCGATCGCGGGGGTGGCGCACCTTCGCTTTCGGCGTTTCCGCCTGTGCGAAATTCTTCGCGCTGACGGAAACCAGCCGACGCCTCACCCACTCCCCCGCATGGTGGCTTTGCGGCTTCTAGCCCGGAATGACGCTGATCTGCACGCCACCGAAGACGAGGCCGCGCAGGTGTTCGGACAAGCGGGTGGCGGCCGTGCGCAGGACGGCCTGCTCGTCCGCGTCCTCGGCGAGTCGCAACCGGACCGTCAGCGCCGCCTCCGTGTCCGCGCCGATCTGGACGGCCGTGACACCGGCCAGGCCGCCTGACGCGGCGTGCACCGCGGCGAGGACGTGCGGGTCGTCGTGCGGAGCGGTGATGGCGCCGCCCTCGGCCAGGACGCGGAGCCGCGCACCCTCGATGGCGTACGGCACCGGACCCGCCACGTCGATCACGACGGCGTCGGCCGGCTCGTCGAGGGCGGCACGGCAGGCCTCCCCGGCGCGCACGGCGACGGGGCGCGCGTCCTGGCGCCAGCGGGCGAGGGTCTCGGTGGAGGTGAAGGCGAGTACGCCGCGCCGCCCGTCGTCGCCGACGAGCGTGGGCAGCGCCATCTCGCTCTCCTTCTCGCGCCGCAGGCCGTCGACGGTCTCGTCCTCGGTGAGGACCGCGACCACGGGAACGAGCAGGCGCGCGCCGTTGAGGGCGGCCAGCACGGCGTGCTCACCGCCACGCCCCTCGGCGTACGCGCGCAGCGCCGTCTCCAGCTCGGGCGCCGCGCTCCCGTCATCGGCGGGGAACTCGGGCTGCGGAATGGTACGTCCGGACACGGCAGCCCAGCGTACCCGCGCTCTCAGCCCAGGTCGGCGATGGCCGCGACCGGGCCGCCGCCGGAGGGCCCCTGGTGGACCGCGGCCACCGAGACGAACGCGGCCGGGTCGCCGGTGACGGACGCGGTCACGCCGCCGACGCAGGCCTTGATCTGGCGGTGCCAGTGCACGTCGGAGTCGTCGAGCATGATGTTGCGGCGGCCGCGCACCGAGCCGGTCGGGTCCGCCTCGCACTTGAGGAACACGTTGACGAGGCGGTCGCCCAGGTCGCTGTGGTGCGGGCGTTCGGGCAGGTCCAGGCCTGCCGAGCGGATCGCCTCCCAGATGCCGTCGGCGTCCAGGGCGTCCTTCATCACGCTGTGGCCGACGCGGTAGCGGCCGCCGATGCCGCGGACGTTGCCGACGACGACGATCTGGGCGCGGTCGAGTTCGACGCCGGAGGAGCAGGAGGCGACCGAGGAGTACAGCGACAGGTCCTTGTGGATCTGTGCGGCGTCCGGGATCTCGATCTCCCCGAGGGCCACGGCGATGCCGAGGGCCGTCGTGGAGTTGGAGATGTCCATGGATTTGAGGGTGTCCTCGGTGACGACGCCGTGGCCGCGCCGCTTGGCGTCGTTGATGGTGTCCAGGGTGAGCAGCGGCGTCTTGGTCTGCACGTAGTGGACGTCGGCGGCGTCCTGGATGCCGGCGGCCTTCATGGCGTCGCGCACGCCGCCGGCGACCTTCTCGACCATCGCCGGGCGGCCGATGTCCTCGGGCAGGATCACCTCGCTCATCGCGACGCCGACCGACACCCGGGGTTCGTCGGTGGCCGGCGCGCCGGCCGGGTCGACGGTGGCGAAGATCGTCGCGTGCGGGCTGAGGACGCCGTCGGTGCCGCCGGACCACACGAGCGGCACCTGGGCGGCCTCCTCCGGCGTACGGCTGCCCTTGGCCACCAGGACCTCGCGGAACGCCCGGTCGGCGAGGATGCGGGTGTAGTCGTTGACGCCGCCGTTGCCCTCGGTCTTGCCGACCACCGCGAGGACGCGGTCCGCCTCGATCACGCCGTCGTCGATCAGCCGGGCCAGTCCCGAGGCGTCGGTGACACTCTCGATGGCGACCTTGCGTACCTCAATCGGGTCCGGCATGTCCTCACCCTTCACTGCTCGATGACTGTTCCGGCCTTGCCGGCCGCGGCGTCGCCGATGAGCTCCAGCGACGTGATCGCGGCACGCCTTCCGCCCGCCTCGACGAAGCGCACGGCCGCCTCGACCTTCGGTCCCATGCTGCCCCCGGCGAATTGCCCTTCGGCGGCGTACTCCCGCAATCGGGCGACGGTCGTACGGCCGATGGGCCGCTCGTCGGGTGTGCCGTACCCGGCCATGGCGTGCTCGACGTCCGTGGCGATGACGAGGGTCGCCGCGCCCACGTGGCGGGCCAGCAGCTGGGCGGCGAGGTCCTTGTCGATGACGGCCTCGACGCCGCGGTAACCACCGTCCTCGCGCACCACCGGGACGCCGCCCCCGCCGGCCGCCACGACGATGAACCCCGCCGCGAGCAGGGCGTCGACGGCGGGCGCGTCGAGGATCTCCCGTGGCTCCGGTGAGGCCACGACGCGGCGCCACCCCCTGGCGCCGAACGAGCGCCAGGTCTGGCCGAGCGCGCCGAAGCGTTCGGCGTCGCGGGCGGAGAAGTATCTGCCGACCGGCTTGGCCGGGTCGGTGAAGCCGCGATCGCCCGCGTCCACAAGGGTGCGGGTCGCCACCACCGCCACCTGCTGGTCGACGCCCCGCGCCGCCAGGGCGCGGCCCAGCGCGTTGAGGAGCAGGACGCCGATGGTCGCCTGGGTCTGGGCCCCGCACCAGTCGAGGGGCACCGGCGGCACGACGCGCGCGGCGAGCTGGTTCTTGATCAGCAGGTTGCCCACCTGCGGACCGTTGCCGTGGGTCAGGACGATCCGCGCTCCGCCCGCGACCAGGTCCGCGACGGGCTCGACCGCCGCCTCGACGGCACGCCGCTGGGCGTCCGGCGTCGCGGCGCCGTCCGGCCCGGTCATCGCGTTGCCGCCGAGCGCGATGAGGACCCGCTCGCCATTCGCGGTGGTCACGAGGGTGAACCTAGCCTTTCAGGAGGCGGCTGCTCTCGGGCAGATTATGCCCAAGAGCAGCCGCCTCCTTCGGCACGGTCTGGCGGCGGATGTGGATCAGGGGCGGTCGGACAGACCGCCGACCCATCCCATCGACTGATATGCGTCGGAGAGCAGGGGGTAACGCGCACCCTTGACCCACGACTCGTAGGCGAGGAGCTCTCCCGAACGCTGGTCCACGGTCAGACGGGACTCACCGTCGGGCGACGGCATGGCCAGCGCCGTTCCCGGACGGCCCAGAGGATCCTTGACGGCGCCGGCGTACTTGATGCCCGGCTGCCCGGCCAGCACCCGGTAGAGCGCGGCCTTGGTGCCCGGGGTGATCGGCCCGGCGAGGAGGTCCTGCGCGGTGGTCCAGACGTACAGGGTGAAGCCGTCGGTCATCGCGTCCGGACCACCGGTGCGGTCGGCCTGCCATCTCCTCCGCAGCTCCGCCTCGAGCCCGGCCGCGCTGGTCGGCAGCTTCCGCAGCCGGTCCATGGTGACCTGCTTGCTCCCAATGGTGTAGCTGATCGGCATGTCGTAGTCGTTCACCGAGCGCTTTTCCGGCGGGTCGTCGAGCGCGGGAGAGCCGGCCGCTTTCCACTTCGCCTTGTCCTCCTTGGTGGGGAAGGTGGTCGTGACGTCGATGCCGGTGATGGTGCGGCTGCGGTCATGCCCGTCGCGGGCGGTCCACGACTCCTGCCCAGTGGAGACGAAGCCCCCGTAGGGCAGCTTTACGTCGACCGGCGGCAGGCCGCCTTTCCGCGCCGGTCCCGAGCTCTCGTCGATGTAGGACGTGGTGCGCTCGTTCGTGTACCAGTAGCGGCCGGAGGTGGCCGGGGCCTTGGCCGCGGACTCCGCGCTGGCCAGCAGGACGGTACGCGCGTCCATCCGCGGGGCCGTGGCGGGCGGGCGCTGGACGTGGTGGTCGTCGCCGGAGTTCACGGCGACCACCGCGACGCTCGCGGCGACCGCGGACGTGGCGGCGACTCCTGCGATCAGAAACCGGGGCAGGCGCCGCGGTGTCACCGGTGTCTCGCGCGGGATGGCGAAGGCGGCGGCGAGGTCGGCCTCGCGGCAGCCGGCGTGTGCCTCGGCGCCGATGCGGTCGAGCGCGGCCGGCCGCAGCGCACGGAACGCTGATTCGTGTGTGCTTTTCATGACTTCTCCAAGGATTCGCTGGTCCGTGCGGCGGCGAGTGAGGCGGTGCGGGTGCGGGACGGCGACGGCGCGTTGTCGAAGGCCCTGGCCAGCCGGCGGCGGGCCCGATGCAGCCGGACGAAGAACGCCGGGGCCGAACAGCCGACCACCTTGGCGGCGTCACCTGGGCTGAGGCCGTGCCACATGACGAGCGTGAGCACTTCCAGGTCACGCTCGGAGAGAGAGGCGATGGCGGCCAGCGCGCTGTCGCGTTCGATGACGTGGTCGGCCACGTCCCACACCGACAGGTCCTCCGGCGTGGTCAGCGCGGCGACCCGTTCCGCCAGCGCCCGCCGCCGGTTGCCTCCGTCACGCTGCTGGTACAGCAGGTTGCGGGCCACGCCGAGCAGCCACGGCAACGGCGTGTCCGGCACGTGGTCCAGCCGCCGCCAGGCGATCAGGAAGGTCTCGCTGGCCACGTCCTCGGCGACGTCACGCCCGGCATTGGCGAGCGCGTACGCGAAAACCCGCCGGTGGTGCTCGTCATAGAGCTCGGTGAACCATTTGTCTGGATCGTCCACGAATTCCTCGCCCTCAGGGGTCGATGACCTTTCGTGGAGTACTCATGGAAAGCGGCCGGCGTTTACACCGCGATCCGGCCCAGTCTTTCGCGCGCGTCGTCGATGACCTCGTCGCGCTTGCAGAAGGCGAACCGGACGTACGGGTCGCCGGCGTCGGAGTCGTAGAAGACCTGCGTGGGGATGGCGACGACGCCGGCGCGCTCGTGCAGCACCCGGCAGAACTCCCGCCCGTCGGTGAATCCGAGCGGCCGTACGTCGGCCTGCACGAAGTAGGTCCCCTGGGCCCGCAGCGCGGTGAGCCCGGCCGCCTGGATGCCGCCGGTCAGCCGGTCGCGCTTGGACTGCAGCGAGGTCCGCAGCGCCTCGACCCAGTCCAGCTCGGCGCCCAGCGCGTACGCGACCGCCCGCTGGTAGGGGGCGCTGGCGGTGAAGGTCAGGAACTGCTTCACCGTCTGCACGGCACGGACGTACTCCGGCGGTCCGGTGATCCAGCCGGTCTTCCAGCCGGTGACCGAGAACGTCTTGCCCGCCGAGGAGATCGCCACGGTCCGCTCGCGCATGCCGGGCAGCGTGGCGATCGGCACGTGCTCGGCGGAGTCGAAGGTCAGGTACTCGTACACCTCGTCGGTGACGGCGACCAGGTCGCGTTCGCGGCAGAGGCCGGCGATCAGCTCCAGCTCCTCGCGGGAGAAGACCGTGCCGGTCGGATTGTGCGGGGAGTTGAGCAGGATCAGCCGGGTGCGCGGCGTGATGGCGGCGCGCAGCTCGGCGGGGTCGAAGGTGAACCGGCCGCCGTCGGGCCGCAGCGTCACCGGACGGCGTACGGCTCCGGACAGGGCGATGATCGCCGCGTACGAGTCGTAGTAGGGCTCGAAGACGACGACCTCGTCGCCGGTGTCGCAGAGCGCGAGGAGCGTGGCGGCGATCGCCTCGGTGGCGCCGACGGTCACCAGGACCTCGCCGTCGGGGTCGTAGCGCAGGCCGTAGCGCTCGGCGCGCTGGGCCGCGACCGCCTCCCGCAGCTCGGGCACGCCCGGGCCGGGCGGGTACTGGTTGGCGCCGCCGCGGATCGCCTCCGCGGCGGTCTCCAGCAGCTTGGCCGGCCCGTCGGTGTCGGGGAACCCCTGGCCCAGGTTGACCGCTCCGGTACGGATCGCCAGGGCCGTCATCTCGGCGAACACCGTGGTGCCGAAACCCTGCATCCGTGCGATCAGCGGATCGATGTTGACCGTCACGCGGCTCAGGGTAACAACGCCACCGGAACGCCACGGGCGGCTGTGTCACAGTGGAAGCCGGTGCGAGAGGAGTCCGCGATGCGAGTGGCCCTGTGTCAGATCACGATCGGCGACGACCCCAAGGAGAATCTGGAGCGGGTCCGTGAGGCCCTGGCCGAGGCGGCCGACGCCGACCTGGCCGTCTTCCCGGAGGCGACGCTGGTGCGGTTCGGCGGCGATCTCGCCGCCATGGCCGAGCCCCTCGACGGGCCGTGGGTGACGGGCCTGGCGGAGGCGGCGTGCGAACACGGCACCGCGGTGATCGCGGGCGTGTTCGAACCGGCGGACGGAGGCCGCGTGTACAACACCGCGGTGGCGATCGACGCGTCCGGCACGCTGGTCGGTTCCTACCGGAAGATCCACCTGTTCGACGCCTTCCACGACCGTGAGTCGGAGTTCGTCGACTCCGGTGACGCGCCGGTGGTGGTCGAGCTGTGCGGTGTGCGGATCGGCCTGATCACCTGCTACGACGTGCGGTTCCCCGAGCTCGCGCGTGCCCTGGTCGACGCGGGCGCGGAGATGTTCACGGTGATCGCCGCATGGGCGCAGGGCCCGTTCAAGGAGGAGCACTGGGTCACGATGGTGCGGGCCCGCGCGATCGAGAACACCATCTGGGTGGCCGCCACGGGCAAGGCGCCGGACCTCACCGCCCCGCCGAGGGGACGGCCCGGCGGCGTGGGCCGCAGCCTGCTCGTGGACCCGATGGGCGTGGTCCAGGCGGACCTGGGCCCGTTCCCGTCCGTACGCGTCGCCGAGGTGGACCTGGGCGTCACCGACCAGGTGCGGAAGGTCCTCCCGTCGCTGTCGCACCGCCGCCCCGACCTACTCGGCTGAGGGGGTCTCACCCTCCGAACGGCCTCCGACCGCGAAGACGACCGCGCCCACGGCGAGCCAGACCGCGGCGACGATCTTCGCCAGGGTGGTCGCCGAGATCATGATCCAGATCGACACGGCGGCGCCGATGACCGGGATCACGACGTGCGGCACCCAGAGGCGGCTGCCGTGGCGGATGACGAAGTAGCCGACGACCGAGACGTGCAGCAGCGTGAAGGCCGCCAGGGCGCCCATGTTCACGACCGAGACGAGCACCTCCAGACCGTCGGGGCGGCGCGCCGCCCATACCGAGACCACCAGGCTGATCGCGGCGGTCGTCAGCAGGGCGGCGCGCGGCACCTGGGAACGGGCGTCCACGGAGGCGAGTGCCTTGGGCAGGCCGCGGTCGCGGGCCATGCCGTACAGCAGGCGTGACGCCGCGGCCACGGCCGCCATCGCGGTGAAGGCCGGGCCGATCCCCTTGACGACGGCGAACACCCGCTGCAGCCACGAGCCGATCGCCGTCCTCGTCATGGTGTAGAACGCGGTGCCCTGTTCGGCAGGCACCTGCGCGAGATGCCGCGGGCTCACCGGCATGAGCAGTCCGGCCAGGTAGGTCTGCACGACGAAGAGCACCCCGGCGACGCCGAGGCAGAACAGGACGGCCCGCCCGACCTGGCGTTCGTCGCCGGTGTTCTCCTCGGCGAAGGAGGCGATGGCGTCGAAGCCGAGGAAGGACAGCACCGCGACCGAGACGGCTCCCATGACGGCGGCCGTGGTGGTGCCGCCGACGCCGAGCACCGGCGAGGTCCACGGGCGGGCCGGGCCGCGCGTGATGAGCACGATGATCGCCGCGACCACGAAGACGGCCAGCAGCAGGATCTCCACCAAGAGCACGACGAACCCGATCCGCGCGGCGAGGTGCACGCCGACGAGGTTCAGCAGGGTCGTCGAGACGAACGCGATCGCGGTGAACACCCACGCCGGCACGGAGGGCACCAGGGAGTGCAGGGCGATGCCGCAGAACAGGTAGCCGACCGCCGGGATCAGCAGGTAGTCCAGCATCGCCAGCCAGCCGGCGGCGAACCCGGCGGGCCGCCCGATGCCGATGCTGGCGTAGGCGTAGACCGAGCCGGCGTGCGGAACCTGGCGTGACATCTGCGCGTACGACAGCGCGGTGAACGCCATCGCGACGGTCGCCACGACGTAGACGAGGGCCACGGATCCGAGGCTCTTGGCATCGAGGACGCCGAAGACGCCCACCGGCGCCAGCGGCCCGATGAACAGCAGCCCGTAGACGATGAGATCACCCGAAGACAGGCTGCGGCGAAGCACCTGCGGCTCCATCGGCGTCCCCCCGGATCGACCTCGATGGCTAGGGTGTTCCCGCAGGTCAGGAATCTACCTCGTCCAGCCAGGCCAGCACGTCGCGGGTGTGCTGGCCGAGCTCGGGCGGCGCGGTGTGCACGCGGGGCTCGCCGTCGTCGAAGCGCAGCGGCGGGCCGGGCAGCTCGATCCGCCCGAGGACCGGATGCTCCACTCCGATGACGAGCCCCTGGGACCGGGTCTGGTCCCACTCGTACACCTCGTCGATGGACCTGATCGCGCCGGCCGGCACGCCGACCTCACCGAGCCGGGCGAGCCAGTGCTCCCGCGTGCCGCCCGCGAACGCCTTCTCGATCAGCACGCCCAGCTCCGCGCGGTTGCGGGAGCGGTCGGCGCCGGACGCGAAGCGCACGTCGTCCGGGTCGATTCCGACGACCGGCGCGAACCTGCGCCACAGCCCCTGGTTGGCGACCCCGACCTGCAGCAGGCCGTCGGCGCAGCGGTAGCTGCCGTACGGCGCGATCGAGGGGTGGTCGTTGCCGATCGCCGTCGGCACCTCGCCCGCCACCGTCCAGCGGGTCGCCTGGTAGGCGTGCGCGCCGACGACGGAGGCCAGCAGCGAGGTCCTGATCACCCGGCCGCGCCCGGTGCGCGTGCGCTCGTACAGGGCCGCGACGATGCCGTACGCGCCGTTCATCCCGGCGAGGATGTCGCAGATGGACAGGCCCATCTTGGTCGGCTGGTCCGGCGCGGGCCCGGTCACGCTCATGATGCCGGCCTCGCCCTGCACGATCGCGTCGTAGCCGGGCCGCCCTCCCTCCGGGCCGTCGTGCCCGAACCCGGAGATCGACAGGATGACCAGGCCCGGGTTGATCTCGTGCATCGTCTCGACCGGGAAGCCGAGGCGGTCCAGCACACCGGTGCGGAAGTTCTCGGCGAGCACGTCGGCGTGCCGGATCAGCCGGGTGAGTGTCGCCTTGCCCTCCTCGGACTTCAGGTCGAGGGTGATCGACTCCTTGTTCCGGTTGCAGGACAGGAAGTAGGTGCTGACTCCAGGGTCCACGCCCTCCTGACCCGGCGCGGTGGCGAACGGCGGCCCCCACTGCCGGGTCTCGTCGCCCGTGCCCGGCTGCTCGACCTTGATGACACGGGCGCCGAGGTCGGCCAGCATCATGGTCGCGTGCGGCCCGGACAGGACGCGGGTGAGGTCGAGCACCACGATGCCGTCGAGTGGACCGTTCATCAGCCGTCCTCCAAGATCCGGTGAAGCGCCTCCCCGCAGTATGACCGCCGCGGATCGTCCGGTCCCGTGACGTGGGTCACCCTGGAGTCGGCCGCACGCCCCGGATCAGCAGGCGTCGAGCAGGTCCCCCAGAGCGGTCTTCTCCGCACTCGTCACGAACAGGGAGAACTTGTACTTCACACTCACGTACTCCTCGCCGTACGTGCACCAGTACGCGGTGTTCGGCGGCTTCCACTGACTGGGGTCCTTGTCGCTCTTGGAGCTGTTGGTGGAGCTCGAGGCGATGATCAGCTGCGCATCCGTCAGGTCGTTGCCGAACGACTTCCGGCGGGCCGCGGTCCACCGGTCGGCCCCGGTCCGCCATGCGTCCGCGAGCGGAACGACGTGGTCGATGGTCGCCTGCGCGACCACGGTGACCGTCTTGTTGTCGTAGGCGCTGTACCAGGAGCCGGAGGTGGGCTGGCAGCCGTCGGCGCCCTCGACGACGTTGTGGCCGTCGCGGGCGAGGACGTCCTGGCGGGTGGTGCAGCCGTCCGGCTGGCCGGCCCAGACGTCGAACGCGTCGCGGCTGTAGCCCGTCATGCTGTGCGGGGTTCCGACGGTGAGCGCGGCGAGCTCGGTCCGTGCGGTCGACTCCGAGGGTGGTGGCGGCGGATCGGCGAACGCCACACCGGAGGGTCCTAGGAGGCTTGCGATCCCGATCAGGGTCGCCACGATCAATGCGGCACGGCGCACAGCTGGGGTCCTCTCGTCCAGGGGGTCCCGCTCCCCGCATGAGACTGGCGCCCAGAGTCAAACAAACAGTTACTAATCGGTAAATATGGCTGTATCGGCCAGATCCGGACAATCAGCGAAGATGGTCGGTATGGCCGCCTTTCCGCATCTCGCCGCACTCGCCGTCCGGCTGCGCGCGCTCGAGCCGTCGTGCGGGCCGGTGCGGATCGTCGCGGTGGACGGGCCGAGCGCCGCGGGCAAGTCGACGTTCGCGGCGCGGCTGTCCGGCGCCCTGGACGGTGCCCCGGTCGTGTACTCCGACGACTTCCCGGTGCCCTGGGACGGCGACCCGCTCGCCTGGTGGCCGCCGGTGGCCGAGCAGGTGCTCACCCCGCTGCGTGCCGGCCGTCCGGGACGTTTCCGCAGGTACGACTGGCGGCGCGGGGTGTTCGCCGAGGAGGTCGAGATCCCGGTGGCGCCCGTGCTGATCATCGAGGGGGTGGGGGCGGCCCGGCAGGAGGCACCGGCGGCGTTCCGGATCTGGGTCGAGGCGCCCCCCGGCGTACGGCGGCGGCGCGCGGCCGTACGCGGTGACGACCTGGCCGCCTGGGACCGCTGGGCGCGATCCGAGCAGAAGCTCTTCGCCGCGGACCGTACGAGCGAACGGGCCGACCTGGTGATTGCCGGAAATGGCCAGGAGGCCGCCGGACCTATCCCGCGATAATGGCTTCCATGCGAAAAATCTGGCAATGGACGTGGCGGTCGGAGACGACCCTGGGGCTGTTCCTCCTCGTCATCGCCCTCGCCGGAGCCGGTGTCGTCGTCAACTGGATGTCCTCCGCCGAGCACGGCTGCACGGCGCGCGACACGGCGGCGATCTGCGACGACGCGCTCAAGCAGTTCGTGGTGCCGATCAGCGTGTTCGGCACGCTGATCTTCTGCGCCGTGTCCATCCTCGGCATCAAGTGGTCGTCACTGACGTGGATGCGCCGGTGGACCCTCATCGGGCTGGCCGGCGAGCTGGTCTGCCTGGCGGCCGGCGCCGCCCTCGCCGCGACCGCGCCCTGACCGGCGCCCGTCAGCCCTGGTCGGTGACGACGGGATCGTCCACGTCCGCGTGGGTCCGGCCCTCGGCCAGGGTCGCGTAGCCGGGGCCGCGGTCGAAGAAGGACACCGGCCCACGTCCGGCCCGCATGCGGGCACGCAGCTCCGTCGTGGCGTCCAGGTCCGGCTCCGGATCCGCGCCTGTCTCCCCGGGCCGCAGGACGACGCCGTAGTCCTCCCGCGCCCTCTCGGCCGACACCTTGCCGTCGCGTACGTCGGCGGCGACCTTGTCCGGCGGCCGGTTGAGCGGGTCGCCCCAGCCGCCCCCGCCCGTCGTACGGATCCGGATCACCTCGCCCTCCCGCACCGGGTGGTCGTCGACCAGCCCCTCCATCGCACGGCCCTCGATGTCGGCGCGGAACGGCTGCCCGGCGCGCCCGCCGTTCACGCCCCAGCACGACAGGATCGACCGGTCGGCGATGGACATGTAGTGCGCGTCGCGCAGCATCCGGATGTGCTTGTCGTAGCCGAGGCCGCCGCGGTACTCCCCCGGCCCGCCGGAGTCGGCGGCCAGTCCGAGGCGTTCGACCCGGAACGGCCAGCGCGCCTCGGCGAACTCCACCGGGATGTTCCGCGAGTCGGGCACCACGTGGATGGTGTCCTCGCCGTCGGCGTAGTAACGCCCGCCCGAGCCGCCGCCGAGGACCTCCCGCATCAGGTACGGCTCGGGGTCCTCGCCGTACACGCCGGTGTAGCGGATCGTCTCCTGGTCGGCGGGCATCCGTCCGCCCGTGGCCTTGGCCAGCACTCCGGCGAGCACACCGAGCAGCCGCAGGATGACGAACGTACGGGCGTTGGTCGGCGCCGGGAAGATCGGCGTGAGCAGGGTGCCCTTCTCCGGGAAGCGCATCTCGATGAGCGGCACGACGCCCTCGTTGACGTCCAGCTCGGCCATCCGCTCGGGACTGTCGGCCAGGTTGCGGAGCACCGGTGCCAGCCACTTCTTCAGGAACACCCCGTCGGCGTAGTCGCCCGCGTGGTTGATCGGCCCCTTGGCCTGCGGGGACGTGCCGGTGAAGTCGATGATGACCTTGTCGGGCGTCTTGGTGAGGGTGATCCGCTGGGCGTGCAGCCGCGGCGGGTCGACGCCGTCGTGCTCGGCGTAGTCCTCCCAGACGTGCGTGCCGTCCGGGATCTTGGCGAGGATCTCCCGGCGGAACGTCTCGGTGGTCTTGTCGAGGATCGCGTCGAAGCAGTCCTCGACGGCCGTACGCCCGTACCGGGCGAACAGCTCGCCCAGCCGCCGGGCGCCCATGAGGCAGGCCGAGCACTCCGCGTCCAGGTCCCCGGCGAGGGAGTCCGGCATCCGGGAGTTGCGGGTCATGATGCGCAGCGCCGCGTCGTTCGGCACGCCCCGGTCCCACAGCTTGATCGGGGGGACCATGAGCCCCTCCTCGAACGCGCTGCGGGCGTGCGAGGGCATCGACCCGGGCACCGCGCCGCCGATGTCGTCGTGATGGCCGAACGCCTGCACGAACGCGACCACCTCACCCCCGTCGAACACCGGCACCGTGACGCACAGGTCGGGCAGGTGCCCGATGCCGCCCTCGGACAGATAGACGTCGTTGTGGAAGAACACGTCGCCGGGCCGCATCGTCTCGATCGGGAAGTCCCGTACGACGGGCTGCACGAGGGCGGAGTACGACCGGCCGGTGAGCTTGCGCATCCGGCGGTCGTGGATGCCCGCGCGGAAGTCGTGCGCGTCGCGGATCATCGGCGAGCGGGCCGTACGCGCGATGGCCGTCTCGACCTCCTTCTCGACGGAGGCGAGCGTGCCTTCGACGATCTCCACCAGGATCGGGTCGGCCTTCATACCGCGGTCACCACCAGGTTGCCGTGGCCGTCCAGGCGGGCGGTGAAGCCCGGGTGCAGCGGCAGCGTGGATCCGAACTCCTCGATGACGGCCGGGCCGGTCAGCAGGTCCCCAGGTTCGAGGCGTTCACGTGCGTAGATGCGGACCTGGGCCCATTCGTCGAAGTAGACCTGCCGGGCGCCTGTGAGGGCACGCCTGGGGTCGCCGTCGCCGGGCGGCCGTACGGACGGCTCGGGCCGTTTGATCGGGCCGACACCCGAGACGCGCAGGTTGACCCACTCGACCGGGTCGCCGCGGTGGCAGTAGCCGTACAGG
Source organism: Actinoallomurus sp. (assembly GCA_025964685.1). GTDB lineage: Bacteria > Actinomycetota > Actinomycetes > Streptosporangiales > Streptosporangiaceae > Actinoallomurus. The sequence continues at coordinate 31,915 of JAOPYG010000026.1, forward strand.
CGCTCGTGCTCGTCGTGGAACCGGCCGGCCACCTCATCGGCGTCGATCGCGCCGACCGGAACGCGGACCTCGAAGGCCTGCCCGTAGTAGCGCAGGTCGGCCGAGCGCAGGTAGCGGTGCTCCGCGAACCCCTGCCGGTCGAGCGCCTCGCCGGCCTGGCGTTCGAGCTCGGCGTAGACGCCGGTGAGGGCCGCCGCGTCCGGGTCCCGCGTGACGTGGGTCCGCACGTACTCGCTGCGCACATCGACGGTGAGCAGCCCGAACGCGGACAGGTTCCCGGGGTCGCGCGGCACGATGACCGAGGGCAGGCCGAGGATGTCGATCAGGCGGCATACGAGCAGCGGGCCGGAGCCGCCGAAGGCGACCATCGGGAAGTCCCGTACGTCGAGGCCGCGCTTGACGGTGATCTGCCGGATGGCGTTGGCCTGGTTCCAGGCGCTGATCTCCAGGATGCCGGTCGCCGCGGCCTGGACCTCGAGGTTCAGGCCGGCGGCGAGCTTGCGCAGGCCCTCGGTCGCGGCGGCCACGTCGAGCGGGATCTCGCCGCCGAGCAGGTGCGGGGGGATCCGGCCGAGGTGGACGTGGGCGTCGGTGACGGTCACGTCGGCGGCGCCCCGGCCGTAGCAGAGCGGGCCGGGATCGGCCCCGGCCGAGCGCGGGCCGACCTTCAGGGTGCCCTCGGGCGAGATCCAGGCGATGGAGCCGCCGCCGGCGCCGACCGTGACGATGTCGATCATCGGGATCTTGGAGGGGTACCGCCCGACGGTCCCCTCGGTGGTGAGCGTCGGCTCGCCGTCGAGCACCACCGCCACGTCCGTCGAGGTCCCGCCGCCGTCGAGCGTGATCACGTCGCGGTACGAGTGGCCCTCGCCGGAAGCCGCCTCGGCGCGGGCGACGAACGCCGCGCCCAGGGCGCCGGCGGCCGGACCGGACAGGACGGTCGTGATCGGCTGGTTCACGACCTCGCTCGCGGACAGCACCCCGCCGTTGCTGGTCATCACGTACAGCGGGACGTCGCCGAGCCGGTCGGCGATCTGCGCGACGTACCGGCCGATGGCGGGCTTGACCGCCGCGTCGACGAGCGTGGTGACGGACCGCTCGTACTCCCGGTACTCCCGCAGCACCTCGTGCGACAGCGACACCACGGCGCCGGGGTGCTCGCGACGCAGCACCTCGCGCATGGCGAGCTCGTGCGACGGGTCGGCGTAGGAATGCAGGAAGCACACCCCCAAGGTGTCGACGCCGTGCTCGCGGAACCAGCGTGCGGCGCGTACGGCGGACGCCTCGTCGAAGGGCCGTACCTCCGCGCCGGTGTGGTCGAGGCGGCCGCCCACCGTCTTGACCCGGTGGGCGGGGACGATCCGCGGCGGCTTCACCCAGAAGTAGGAGTTGCCGTAACCGTCCGGGACGCTCTGGCGGGCGATCTCCAGGAGGAACTCGAACCCCTCGGTCGTGATGAAGCCGAGCTCGCCGACACGGCCTTCGAGGAGCCGGTTGGTCGCCACGGTCGTGCCATGACAGACGGCCGCGATGTCGGGGGCGCCCAGCCTGCCGATGCCCGCCATGAAGCCGTCCGCCGGGTCGCCCGGGGTCGAGGGCGTCTTGGTCGTGACGATTTCGCCGCTGTCCTCGTCCACCGCCACGACGTCGGTGAAGGTCCCACCAGTGTCAATACCGATCCGGATCGCCATGAGTCAGTGTCTACCCGGCCCGCCGGGGCCGGGGAATCGTCGACTCCTGCCAACGCACGCGCGGTTTTTCGTACTACACCTGCGCGGCGACCTCGCGCAGAGCCTGCTCGAGGACCTCCGCGGACTGGGCGCCGGAGACCGCCCATGTGCCTTCGAAGACGAAGAACGGGACACCGCTCACCCCCATCGCCCGTGCGCGCTCGATCTGTTCGGTCACCGCCGTCCCGCCGTCACCGGCGGCGAGCATTGCGGCCACCCCGTCGAGGCCGGCCTCGGCGGCCAGCTCGGCGAGCGTGCCGTGGTCGTTCAGATCGCGTCCCTCGGCGTGGTACGCGCGGAACAGCCGGTCGACGACGGCGTCCTGGACGCCCGCCTCACCCGCCAGCGCGATGACCCGGTGGGCGTCGCGCGTGTTCGCGCTGATCGCCTTCTCCGGCTCGTACGGCAGGTTCTCAGCCGCCAGCAGGCCGCGCATCTGCTCGTGCATCTCGGCGACCTTGGCCGGGCCGCCGAACCGGTCGGCCATGAGTTCGCTGGTCAGCCCGCCGCCGGTCGCACCCGGATCGAGCTGGAACGGCCGCCAGGTCACCACCGCGTCGCCGCCGAACACCTCGGCTGCGGTACGGAATCTGGCCCTCCCGAGGTAACACCACGGGCACACGACATCGGCGAAGATCTCCACATTCACGTCTGACCCAACCCGGCTCACGCCACGGGCATTCCGCGCCCACCGATGATCGTGGCTGCGGAATCGCTACGCTGGACAGCTCATACGTCGTCCAGAACCGAGAGACATCCCATGGCGCTTGAGCGACCCGAGATCGATTTTCCCGAGGGCAACCCGCCCGCCGACCTGGAGATCACCGACATCACGCT
>JAOPYG010000300.1 GCA_025964685.1 Actinoallomurus sp.
GAACACCGGCCGCCGGGCGCCCGCCAGGACGTCGGCCAGTCCCGTCACGGCGGACGCCGGCGGCACCGGCGCGGCCGGCTCGGGCGGCTCCGGCACCGCGACCGCACCGGTGAACGGCGCGACCTGCACGTCCAGCGGCAGGCCGAGCACGACGGTCCGGCGCTCGGTGACCACTGTCCGCCACGCGCGCGCCACGTCGTCCAGGGCCGACGCGGGGGAGTGCACCCGCTCCGGCACGGCGCCCACGGCGGTGGCCAGGGCGGCCTGGTCGATGCGGAAGTTGGAGCGCACCGCGGACCCGGCGGTCTCGGCGGCCAGCACGAGCAGCGGCGTGCGGCTCTTGGCCGCCTCGGTGATCCCGGTGAGCGCGTTGGTCAGGCCGGGCCCCTGGTGCACCGACAGCACGCCCACGCCGCCGCCCGACCGGGCGAAGGCGTCGGCCATCGTCGCCGCGCCCGCCTCGTGCCGGGCCGCCACGAACCGCGCCCCGCCGGCGACCAGCGCGTTGGTGACGTGGAAGTTGCCGCTGCCGACGACGCCGAAGACGGTACGAACGCCGAGCCGGGTGAGCGCCGTGCCCACGGCCTCCGCGACGATCAACGCTCGACCAGGGCGAGGACGCGTGCCGGGCTGCCCGAGCCACCGACGATCGGCAGCGGCGAGGCGATCAGCGCGGCGCCGCGCACCGGCAGCCGGTCGAGGTTGCGCAACTGGGTGAGCCCGTACTTGCCCGCGCCGAGCAGGAACGAATGGCAGGGGAACGGCGGGTCGAGCGCCGGCGCGCCGCCCGCGTCCGTGCCGACCGTCTCGACGCCGAGCCCGACGAGCGGCGTCTCCTCGGCCCGCCCGCGCGCGCACTCGGCGGAGATGCCCGGTGTGTGCGAGCCGGTGTCGTCGGCGGTGAGGAACTCCTCCTGGTCGGCGGAGCGCGCGTCCCAGCCCGTCCGGTAGAGCAGCCAGCCGCCGTCGGGCAGCGGGCCGTTGGTCTTGACCCAGTCGCGCACGTCGTCGATCTGGAGGAGGAAGTCCGGGTCGCCGGCCACCCGGTCCGCCACGTCGAGGACGACGGCCGGCGCGACGAGCCGCCGTGGCGCCACCTGGGAGACGTCCTCGCCGTCGCGGCCACTGATCCAGTGGACGGGGGCGTCGAAGTGGGTGCCGGTGTGCTCACCGGTGACGATGTCGTTCCAGTACCAGGCCGGTCCCCGGTCGTCGTACCGGCTGATCTCCCGCAGCGAGAAGTTGACCGTGTTGCCGAACGGCTCGGGCAGCTTCAGGATCGGCGTCGTCTCCGAGAGCGGAGCGGTCAGGTCGATGACCTCGATCGAGCCGTCGTCGATCGCGTCGGTCAGTTGAGCGAGCAGGGACATGGTTCCTCCCACCGGCCCGTGAGCGGGGGGCGTCCCCGCGGGCAGCCGCCCCGAACGTACCGGGCGCGGGGCGGCGTCGGCCACCGCCCCGCGCCTCTGCGTACGGCGGAGGAACCTGTCAGGCGTTCACCAGCCCATGCGGGTCGAGGATGTACTTACGCGCCGCTCCCTGGTCGAACTCCCGGTAGCCGGCCGGTGCGTCGTCCAGCGGGATGACCGTGGCGTTGACGTTGCGCGCGATCTGCACGCGGTCGTACAGGATCGCCATCATCAGCTGCCGGTTGTAGCGCATGACGGGACACTGACCGGTGGTGAAGACGTGCGACTTCGCCCAGCCGAGCCCGATCCGGATCCCGAGCTGCCCGACCTGGGCGTGCTCGTCGACGCCGCCGGGGTCGCCGGTGACATAGAGGCCGGGGATGCCGATGCCGCCGGCCGCTCTGGTGATCTCCATGACCGAGTTGAGCACGGTGGCCGGCTGCTCGCCGGCGTCCTTGCCATGGCCGCGGGCCTCGAAGCCGACACAGTCGACGGACGCGTCCACCTCGGGCACGCCGAGGACCTGCTCGATCTGCTCGGGGATGTTGTCGTGCGCGGACAGGTCGATGGTCTCGCAGCCGAAGCTCCTCGCCTGCGCGAGCCGCGAGTCGACCATGTCGCCGACGATGACGACGGCCGCGCCGAGCAGGAAGCAGGCCGTCGCGCACGCCAGGCCGACCGGACCCGCGCCCGCGACGTACACGGTCGAGCCGGTGGTCACGCCGGCGGTGTACGCGCCGTGGTACCCGGTCGGGAAGATGTCGGACAGCATGGCCAGGTCGGGCAGCTTGGCCATGACGGTGTCGCGGTCGGCCGGGATCTTGAGCAGGTTGAAGTCGGCGTAGGGGACCGTGACGTACTGCGCCTGGCCGCCGTGCCAGCCGCCCATGTCCACGTAGCCGTAGGCCGCGCCCGCCCGGGCCGGGTTGACGTTCTCGCACACGCCCGTGTTGCGTTCCTTGCAGTTGCGGCAGCGCCCGCAGGCGATGTTGAACGGAACGCTGACCAGGTCGCCCTTCTTGATGAACTCCACGTCCGAGCCGAGCTCGATCACCTCGCCGGTGATCTCGTGCCCGAGTGTCTGCCCGACCGGGGCGGTCGTCCGCCCGCGCACCATGTGCTGGTCGGATCCGCAGATGTTGGTGGCGAGGACCTTCAGGATCGCGCCGTGCTGAAGTCTCCGGCCGTTCTGTTCGTCCAGCGTCAATTTCGGATAGTCCAGGTTCTCGACCGTGACAGTGCCGGATCCCTGGTAGACGACGCCTCGATTGCTGTCCGCCACGACTGGTCCCTCCAAGGGGGGTCGCTCGTCGGACCGCGGGACGGTGGCAAGACCCCGCCCGCGGGTGTCTTGGCCTGTGGAATTCTACGCTTCGGTTACAAGGACGTTAATGTCTGCGGACGGGGCGATTCTTGGCTTTTGGACAACGGGTCGTGATCGTCGTGCGTCCAATGGGGGTGGGAGCTCGCAGGCCATGGCCTGCGACGGACTGATGAGGTGTGATGGCCGACAACGACGCCGATGAC
>JAOPYG010000351.1 GCA_025964685.1 Actinoallomurus sp.
ACCCGCCTCTACACCCCGGCCTCCGTGGGTCCCGACGGCGGCAGCACCCCGACGGACACGGCGAAGAACGAGGCCTCGGCGACGAACATCGGCGACGACGCCTCCTCGACCACGCCGTCCAAGGTTCCCGACTCCGGGGCGATCGCGGCCGGCGGCACCACCCTCGACGACACGCTGGCCACCCCGGCGGACTCCGACAGGGCGCCGCAGCCGACGACCGCCGAGACCCGCATCAGCGGCTTCGGAGTGTTCTCGTCCGGCTTCGGCACCCGCGTCGACCTGTCGGCACCCAGCGACAACATCATCGCCTTCTCCCACTCCGTCGGGCAGAACGCACAGGCCGTGACCGTCTCGCGCAACGGCGGTACGTCCGCCTCCGCACCGGAGATCGCCGCGGCGGCCGCGGTGGTGCTGCAGGCCGGGCGACTTGCCGGGCACAAACTCACGCCCGCGCAGGTGCGTGACGTTCTGGAGCGGACCGGCCGGGCGGTGGCGACCCCGCCGCAGATCGACCGGACCCTGCACGTCGGCCCGCAGATCGACGTGACCGCCGCCGTCGAGGACGTCCTCGGCGGCAAGACCGGCAAGGGCACCCGCGGTGGCGCGCAGCTCGACCGGCTGTCCGTCGCGCACCGCGTCACCACCGGCGGCCTCGGCGGCACCTACCTGGAGACGACGGACCCGAACCGCATCGACCTCGGCGACAAGGCGTCCGGCGGCAACGGCGAGGGTCTCGTCGGACCCGTCACCTTCGCCGGCGACGTCACGGGCCTGCGGGCCGGCGAGAAGGTGCAGTACACCCTCACCGTCGGCTCCACGGTGTTCCGCTCGGACACCCCGGCCATCCGCGTGACGCCCACCCAGCTGCTGGACGCCGCAGGGCTTCCCGTGGTGTCCACCACCGACCGGAACATCACCTACACCTACAAGGTCCTCGTCGGCGGGCACGTACGCGCCTCGCAGGAGCGCACCCTCGCCGTCGGCCCGAGCGACGGACACTACGTGGAGGCGACCGCGCCACACGCGCCAGCCGTCGTCAAGAACGGCTCGTCGGTCACCGTCTCGTACGACCTGACCGGCGTGACCGGCCTCAGCGACCCGCAGCTCGTGCTGTCCACCGTCGGCCACTGGAGTCCGGCCTCCGGGCCGATCTTCTCCGCCGCGTGGCACCAGTCCCTGACCGGCACCACCGGCACCGTCACCATCCCGGCGTCCGCGTTCACCGGCGGCAGCGGTCTGTACGGCATCGGCATCGCCCAGTCCGCCTTCGGCGGCAATCCGCAGTACACGACGTACGGGGAGTTCGCGCCCGTACGGGTCGCGGGCTCCACCGCGGCCGAACGGCCGGACGCGCCCACGCTCACCGGCGCAGGCGGCGTGCGCGGCCACACCGCCGAGGTCACGCGCAGCGCGCCCTCGTTCGGCCTGGGCTACGACGTACGCGGCGTCAAGGGAGCCGCGTACGCCCAGGTGGAGTTCTCCGCGCCCGCGCCGACGCTCTACGGCTCGTACAACACCTTCACCAACGCCAACGGCACCACCCTCGACAACGACGGCGTGAACAGCCCGTCCACCGCGCACCGGACGCTGCCCGGGCTCTCCGGCACCGCCCGGCTCGACGCCCTGGACCTGGGCCTCACCACCTCATCGCAGTACGGCGTGCGTATCCTGGCCCTCGACAAGAACCACAAGGTCATCGGCCAGGCGTCGCCCCTGTCCACCCTGGCGCTCGACGATGGGCCGACGCCCCAGGGCAGCACCGTCCTGTCGTTCGCCGCGGCGGGCGCCGACTCCGTCGCCGCGCTGCGCACGGCGGCGGGCGGCACCGAGGTCCGGCACTACTCCACCGAGAACGGCACCTACGGATCGGTGATCACCTCCGACTCCGGCACGGGCTCGGACTACGAGGTCATCGGCGCCGCGCCCGCCGGGCGCCGGGTCCTCCTGGTCCACCAGGCGTCGCAGGGCGCCGACCTGCGGGTGGAGACCTGGAACACCGCCACCGGCACCTTGGTCGGCACGAAGACCCTGCCCGCCGCGGACTACACGTTCGTGGTCGGCCGGGTCGACGCCACTCACGACCGCGGGGCGCTGCTGCTGCGCGCCGCGGACAAGAGCGACGTGGTGCTGCCGGTCGACCTGGAGAGCGGTAGCGCGGGCGCGCCGATCAAGGCCGACCCGTCCGACGTCCTCCCGGGCACCTACAGCGTGCTCGACATCGACGCGTCGACCGGTGACGTCTATCTTGCGAAGGGCGCGCCCATCGCGATCTGCCTGGGCGGCGTCCAGGTGGCCCGGGTGAACCTCACCACCGGCTCGGTGACGGGCGCCGGTTCGATGTCCGGCTGCAGCCACGGCTTCGGCTCCGACGGCGACGGCACGCTCTACAACCTGTCGGCGACCTCCGTCAGCACCAAGATCGTGCCGACCAGCGTCATCGGCTCGCTGAACACGCTCACCGGAGCGACGGGTTCCTCCATCACCGTGCGCAAGGAGGTCCCCGTGGCCCTGGCGGTGGACGGCAAGAACCAGCTGGCGGTGGTGGAGTTCCCGGCACCTGAGGGCACCGCGTACTTCGGCTCCCAGCAAGGACTCGTCCTGGACAACAACGCCACGGCGCAGATGCTCGTCATCGATCTGAAGACGGGCACCCTCGTGCGGACGATGAACGGCTTCACCGCGGGAGGCCACGGCGGCAGCCTGGTGCATGGCGGACTGATGAACTCCGTGCAGCTGGACCCGGCGACCCGTACGGGCTTCACGTACGGCGCGGGCGACGGCCAGATCCAGCAGTTCTCCTACTGATCCGTCTGCCGATCCCGACGGGAAGGCCCTGGACCGTGCCTACGCGGTCCGGGGCCTTCCCGCGCAGTTCTGGCCACGCCATGCGTAATTCATACCTTGGCTTAAGCGTCGGCAAAAGTCAGACTCTCCAAGCGCCGCCGACCTGCCGGACGGCGTCAGCATCGACGGCGCCACAGGGCGCTCCTTTACCTTCCAATGTGGTGCGCGGACAGATCAAGACACGTGTCGTCGGGCGGAACCGCTGCTTGCCCGCTGAAACGTGAGCCGGCGGCTGCGGTTCTGGGCAGCCTCGGATGCGGCTGCGTCCAGTGCCGATTTCAATCCCATGCTGCGGGGCTGGTCAGCGTACTTTCGCAACGGGGGGCTCCGGGCGGAGGCCAACGCGGTCGACCGCTGCGTCCAGGAGCAACTGGCGGTCATTCCCGGTCGCAAACATGGCCTGCGGGCGGGAATTGGACGACCCATTACAGCAATGGGCGGCCGGACCGGCTCGAGATCTTCCGCCTGACCGGAAACGCCCACCGGGCAACCGCGTGCCAAGAGGTGGACGATGCCTAAAGCCGTATGCGGGAAGACCGTGCGTATGTCGGACCGGACGGAGGGATGCAGCCGCAGGCGCGCGGCGGCGGCCTTCAGCGAACCGCGTGCGTCCAGATAGGCGCACAGCGTCCCGATCGCCTCGGCCGACCGACCGCACCCGGCTCGTCGTCCGCGGTCGAGGCCAGGGGCCGCCTCTTTCGGGGTGTGAGGTCAGACACGTTCCCGCCGAGACGATCCGCGCGGTGGGCGCGGGACAAGGTGCTCACCCACGTCACACGGGTTCCGCTTGGCTTAACAGGAATAGCGCCGATGTCTCGGTTAAGGACAGAAATGTCGATACCCGACATATCGTCTCGCTTGGATAGTCGGTCGCAGCTTGCCTGTCGGTTTGACGCTCTGGTAAGCGCGCCGTGCGGTGACGTCGGGCAGTAGCCGCAGTTCGTTTCGGCCCACATGTTTTTTCGCGGATCGGTCGAACCGTTCCGGCGCGCTTTCCGTATGTCGGAATGTTAGGCCGGAGTCGGCCTGATATTCGGTTCATCGCCAAGTTCCAAGGAGAACCCCAACATGGGTGCACGTATGAAGACCCTGATTGGCCTGACCGCTGCGGGACTCTGCGCGTCGGCGCTGGTCCCTGGGGTGGCGCAGGCGCGGCCCGCGACCATGAACTTCGGGTTCTACAACGGCAGCTCGGCTCCCGAGTACGTCGCCTTCCCCTACCGTGGATGGTGGTCGTCGACCATCGTCAACCCGGGCGGGACCTGGCACGCGTCGCTCAGTGGCCTGGCCAATGACGAGGCGGTGGGCTACCGGCTGGTCAACGGACAATGGCTGGCCGTTGCCACCACGTACTTCAGTGATGACGGCAATTTGATGTGGAGCTTCTGATTTTATCGACGTCAGGTGACAGTCCGGTCCGCCGATCGCGACGGACCGGACTGTCGTCTTCTTACACCCAGGGAAAGTGTCCGAATCGCTCAGCTCGCCATTCGGTCAGTACGTCCTGCACTGATGCCGATGGCATCGCAATCCCGACGGACCACAGAACGGAAAGAAAGACGGTGCCGCTGGCGCACTGTGGCTGCCAGCGGCACCGAGTCGGGGTCAGCTGTTCCAGACCTGGAAGCCGGAGATCTGGCCGGCCGTCCATCCGGTGTTCGCCGTGATGTTCACCCGGAAGTAGCGCTGGGTCGTCGCGGTGACGGGGATGGTGACCGTGTTGCTGGCGCTGGGATCGAAGGTGTAGGCCGCCGACCCCTTGACAGTGGTGAAGTTCGTGCCGTCGGTGCTGCCAAGGATGGACAGCGTCTGGGTGCGCGCACCCCATGTCGCCGGCAGTTGCAGCACGACGCGGCCGGCGCTCTGTGCCGAGCCGAGGTCGACCTGGACCCACTGCGGGAACGCGTTGTTCGCGCTCTCCCAGTAGGTGTTCTGGTCGCTGTCGGTGACGTTCCCCGACGGATAGACGTCGTTGTGGCTGGACTCGGCG
>JAOPYG010000352.1 GCA_025964685.1 Actinoallomurus sp.
AACAGCCGGTCGGCGTGGCCGGCCTCCACGAGCGCGGCGAGCGAGTCGAGCGTCCGCCAGTCGGTGGCGTGGTTGGCCCTGGAGGGCCCGTCGAACGCCAGGAACGCCCCCGCCTCGGCCACCTCCCGCTGGACGCGCAGGTCGGGCGAGCGGTTGAGGTGTCCGAGGATGACGCTCGCCGGGGGCACCTTCAACTCGCCGCACAGCAGGTCGAGCACGTCGAGCGCCGCGGTCCCGAGCTCGAGGTGGACGCCGATGGGCGCCCCGGTCTCGTGGTGCGCCCGCGCGGCGGCGGCCATGACGTGCCGGGCGTGCCGGTCGAGCCCGTGGAAGCCTCCCGCCACTTTGATCATCCCCGCGCGGGGCGCCGTTCCGTCGTCCATGCCGCGCGTCAGCTCGTCGATGAACAGGTCGGCGAGCCCGTCCCGTACGCGGTCGAGCAGTGCCGGGGCATAGTGCGCGGCCTGGTGGAGGCCGGTGGCGGCGATCACGATGACGCCGCTCGACCGAGACAGCTCGGCCAGCGTCTCGGCACGCCGGCCCAGGCCGTACGGCGTCCACTGCACGACCGTGCGGCCGCCGAGCTCACCGAAGAGCCGCAGCTCTTCGGCCGCCGCCGCCACGTCGTCCAGTTCCTCGCCCGCCAGCCGGGGCGACGTCAGGAACAGGTGATCGTGGGCGTCGCAGACCCCCAGCCCCTCGCCGGGCAGGTCACCGAGCACCGTACGGACCAGGCTCACCAGTGCCGGCCCGTCTCAAGCGACCGGAGCTCCGGCGTGGACAGGTGCAGCACCTCATAGTGAGTGCCGGGCGCCCGCGTCGCTTCGGTCCAGAGGGTGAAGTCGAGGAGCTCCCACGAACGCGGGTCGACGGCGAGCGCGGTCGAGTGCACGCCGGGCGTACGGCAAGGAAGCTCGGCGAGTGCGCGTTCGACGGTCACCGCCGGATCCTCCCCATCGGGGAAGGGCCGGGTACGGCGGGTGGCGAAGCGGGGCGCGGCCGTACGCTCCGGTCCGTGCTCCAGCGCGACACCGGTCCAGTGGCGTACGGACGACCGAAGTCGGCGACGATCCCCTGAAAACCGCCGCCACCCCACAGAAAGCGGTTCATCCCCGCCGCCGCCAGCCACAGATAGAAAGCACGTGCCAGGACGTACCCGCCCTGAAGCACCGCGACGATCGTCGCCGCCGTCTCAACCGGATCCAGATCGGCGGCGAACCCACCTTCGGCGATCACCGCAGCCCATCGCCCCCGCGACCAGGAAAGGTCGACTGCACCGGCCCGCGCAGAGCCGGACTGGCAATGATCTCCGGGTCCTGGGTCAGACGCCCGATCGGACGACCACGCAGAACGTCCCTCTCGCGCAGCAACCACCGAACGAACGGACCGCAACCACAAATCGCGGGAGCTCCGGGGGGCTCGGCCCCCCGGGTCAACATGACGCGGCCTCCGGCGAAGCCGATCCAAAGATCGGCGAGCAGCGGAGGTCGGCTCGGCGGTGGAGGTGGGATTTGAACCCACGGATGAGTTGCCCCATCACACGCTTTCGAGGCGTGCGCCCTCGGCCACTAGGCGACTCCACCAAGACGGGAGCCTACCGGAAGCCCGCACCTTCTCAGTCCCGCCTGCGGGCGAAGAATTCGGTCAGCAGCGCCGCGCACTCCTGCGCGAGCACGCCTGCGAGGACCTCCGGGCGGTGGTTGAGCCGCCGGTCGCGTACGACGTCCCACAGTGAACCGACCGCGCCCGCCTTGGGATCGATGGCGCCGTACACGATGCGTTCGACCCGGGCGAGGACCGCCGCGCCCGCGCACATCGTGCAGGGCTCGAGCGTGACCACGAGGCTGCACCCGGTGAGCCGCCATTCGCCGACGCGCACGGCGGCCTGGCGGAGTGCCACGATCTCGGCGTGCGCGGTGGGGTCTCCCGTACGCTCGCGCTCGTTGCGGCCCGCGCCGACGAGGCGGCCGGACGGATCGAGGACGACGGCGCCGACCGGCACGTCACCGGCCGTCCGGCGGGCTTCGCGCAGGGCGAGTCTCATCGCCTCGTCCCACTCCGGCTCGCGCGTCACCGGGCTACCGCAGCCGGTCGTAGTCCTCGGCGAAACCGGCCCGCTCGGCGATGACCGACAGCGCGTCGCCGGGCAGCGTCCGGTCGCCCAGCTCGGTCAGCCGTGCCGCGTCGGTCCCGAGGTCGGCGAGGAGCTCGGGATCGCCGACGGGATGTCCTTTGGGGACGTCGTCGATCTCGCCGATCTGCTCGTGGATCATGCGCGCGAGGTCGCTGGTCAGGGTCGCCCGGGGATCGGAGAGGAACACGCGGGGGTCCTCACCGTCGTCCAGGCGCACGACGGCGAACCACTCGTCTTCCTGCTCGACGAGGAGGACGACCGTGTCAGCCGCCGTCTCGACGGCGGTCTCCCGCATGATGTCGGTGATGTCATCGACACCGGCGACCTCGGTGAGGTCGGCCTCGGTCCCGATCCATCCGGCGTCGCTGCGCGCGAAGGCCACGGAGAAGTACGGCACGCCTTCATTCTCTCCAAAAGACGGTGGTTATTCGATCGCGCGCTCGAAAGCGGCGCCGAATCCGAGGCGTGAGGCGATGCTCGACAGCATCTCGTCGGGGTACAGATCAAGATCACCGGAGAGGGCGCCGAGCTCCATCTCGTCCACACCGAGATCGGAGAAGATCGACATGTCTCCGGCCGGCAGCACCTGGTCGAGATCTTCGTCGTCGGGAATGTCCAGCTCGAGGTATTCGACCACCTGGCCGGCCAGCGGCCAGTCCAGCGAAGCGGTCACGTCGGACAAGAAGATCATCACCTCGTCCGCCAGCACCCGTAGCGCGACGAAGAAATCGTCGCCGATCGAGGCCAGCCCGATCGTCCCCCCGAGGCTGGGCTGCTGCCGCAGGGCATGGATCAGCCCTGCCAGGTCCTCGGTCACCGCGATGGGAAGTTGCTCGACTTCCCATACGTCGTCCTCACGAGAGACCACGACAGCGAAGTCCGCCGTGTCCAGTTCCGTCATCTCCA